>JAHDCZ010000023.1:17050-36602 GCA_020629615.1 Saprospiraceae bacterium | reverse complement strand
CTTTGGCTTTCGCCGAATGGATATTTTGGTTATTTTCTTTAGCAAGTATTCAAACTTAAAATTCTATTTGAGACTCATTCATTTTAATTAAATTGCAACGATGTTACGACAATTGCATATTGAGAATTACGCCATCATCGATTCCTTAAAAATCGAATTGGACAAAGGCCTAACCATTCTCACTGGTGAAACTGGCGCAGGTAAATCCATCATCCTCGGTGCTTTAGGTTTAATTTTAGGCAAGCGTGCAGATACTGGTGTACTCTACGACAAGTCGAGAAAATCAATCATCGAAGCTGAATTCATCATCAATGGTTATCAACTTGAACCATTTTTCCAAACACATGAGTTGGACTATGAAGATGAATTAATCATTCGAAGAGAAATATCAAGCGCAGGAAAATCAAGAGCGTTTATCAACGATACCCCGGTAAAGCTAAATATTCTTCAAGAGCTCTCAAGTCAATTGGTCGATCTACATCAACAATTTGATACACAAGAAATTTTTAAATCTAGTTTCCAGCAAAAGGTCTTAGATGCTCTTGCTAGTAATAATGACATCCTCAAGGAATACCAACTTATCTACAAAGCCTATCAAAAAGACACTAAAGAATTAAAAGCTCTAAAAGAACAAGCTCGAAACATCAATACTGAAGCAGAATTCATTGCATTTCAACTTCAAGAGTTTCATCAAGCTGAATTACAAGAAGACGAACAAGAAAAAGGGGAAGAAGAACTGAATCGTTTAAATAATTCTGAAGAGATCAAACAAGTCAGTACCTCTTCTTATTATGAACTTCTCGAAAACGAAAATTCCATCATCGAACGATTGGAAGAAATCAGTCGACAAATAGAAAATTTTTCCACAGTAGATCAAGAAATTCAAGAGATTTACGAACAAATACTCAATGCCAAAGAAGAACTTCGTGCAGTGGCCAATGGACTTCAAAATTATAGCGAGTCCGTAGAATATGATCAACAACGCATCAATGAACTCAACGAACGATTAGAAATCATTTATCAACTACAATCCAAGCACAAGGTTGATTCTGTAAAAGAATTATTGAACATTCAATCAGATTTAGAGTCCAGAGTAACGAGCAATGAGGCCATTGATAAAAACATTGCCGAACTTACCCTTTCGATCGAGAAGCATGATAAAAAGCTCAATAAATTAGCCAATACATTGAGTGAAAAGCGAAAAAAGACAGCACCTACTCTTGAAAAAGCAGTCCATAAACTGCTGAATGATTTATCCATGAAGAACGCTAAAATTAAAGTTGATCTGCTAGCAATGGATACATTCGGCTCGACCGGAAAAGATCAAATTGAATTTCTCTTTTCGGCTAATTTAGGTGGAGAATTCAAACCGCTAAAATCAGTGGCTTCGGGAGGTGAAACTTCCAGACTCGCCTTGTGTATCAAATCGATTATTGCTGATGTTATGCATCTTCCGACGATGATTTTCGATGAAATTGACTCAGGTGTGTCGGGAGAAGTAGCAGTAAAAATGGGTCAAATCCTTAATGGTTTATCACAAAAACACCAGCTCCTTTCTATCACTCACAGCCCTCAAATTGCTGCAAAAGCAGATTGCCATTTCTTCATTTACAAAGAAATTAAAGATCAAAGAACAGTCACCGGTATTAAAATTTTAAATGAGAGCGAACGAGTAACCGAAATTGCTAAAATGCTTTCTGGTGATCCCCCATCAAATGCGGCAAAAGACAATGCAAAAGAATTAATCAATGTCAATTAACTAAGACATTTCTCTTCGTCGAATTTTCTTAATTTTACACCAAACTAAAGGCTATGGGAAATAACTTATTAAAAGGAAAAAAAGGAATCATTTTCGGAGCATTGGATGACCAATCTATTGCCTGGAAAGTTGCCGAGAAAGTCGTTGAAGAAGGTGGAGAAATTGTATTGACCAACGCTCCAGTGGCAATGCGATTTGGAGCGATCAAAGAATTGGGCGAGAGGTTAAATGCTGAAATCATTCCTGCGGATGCTACTTCCAACGATGATCTCGAAAATCTTCTTGTAAAATCTGAGGAAATTCTAGGCGGAAAAATGGATTTCATGTTGCACTCAATCGGAATGTCATTAAATGTTCGAAAAAAACGAGCTTACAATGACAGTAACTATGATTTCATGCACAAAACGTTTGACATCTCAGCCATGTCGTTCCACAGATTGATGCAAATGGCGATGAAAAAAGATAGTATGAATGAATGGGGATCAATAATAGGTCTTACCTACATTGCAGCTCAAAGAGTATTCCCTGACTATGGAGAGATGGCGGAATCCAAATCACTCCTCGAATCTTTTGCAAGAAGTTTTGGTTACCATTACGCGAAAGCGAAAAACGTCCGAGTAAATACCATTTCTCAATCACCAACCATGACCACTGCCGGATCTGGTGTTGAAGGATTTCAACAATTTTTTGATTATTCCGACAGAATGTCTCCACTCGGAAATGCCAGTGCCGAAGCTTGTGCAAATTATTGCGTAGCCATGTTTTCTGATTTAACAAGAATGGTTACAATGCAGAACTTATACCACGATGGTGGCTTTAGTAAAATGGGAATGAATCCGGATGTTTTTGGAATGTAAACCCCAATAGTAAATAGAAATTATAACTTATGAAATCGATCTTCATTGTATTACTTTTATTTTCGACGACCTTAAATTTTGCTCAAGAAGAAGCAGTATTATTGGGTCGATGGAGCAACGATACCTTGGTAGCATCAACTGCCCATAATAACATCTATAATGAAATTTGGGGTTATGCAGCTGATGGACGAGAATATGCAATCATGGGTTCAACCATGGGTACACATATCTTTGATGTCACCGACCCAAGCAATCCAGATGAAATACATTTTATTATGGGTGGTACCGCAGGTGTTAATATAATTCATAGAGATTATCACGATAACAAGGGCTATCTTTATGCTGTTGCTGACGAAGGAAACAATTCAACATTGCAGATCATTGATCTTAAAAATCTCCCGGAATCCATTAATGTCGTTTATGATTCCAAAGAATATATTAGGAGGGCACACAATATCTTCATTGATCCAACTAGTGATATCATGTACGCTTTGATTTGTGGTGGAGAAGATATTGGCTTTACACCAATCCGACTATTTGATATTTCTAATCCAGAAGTTCCGTCACCTATTGCTGATTTTTGGGACATTGGAGGATTTGGTTTGTCGCAAGTTCATGATGCCTATGTGCGTGATAATATCGCCTATATGAATTGTGGACCGGAAGGATTTGCCATTGCCGATTTTACCAACCCAACAGATCCAATATTACTTGCCAGTGTTTCTGCCTCGGACTACCCGCAAGCGGGTTACAATCACTCGGGATGGCTATCGGAAGATGGCAGCACGTATTATCTAGCCGATGAGAATCATGGGTATGATATGAAAATTATTGATGTTTCTGATTTACCAAATCTTGAATTTGAAGGTTTCATCAATGCAGATTCTGAAAATGAAAATCAGATTCCGCACAACCAAGTGGTAGCAGGCAATTATTTGTATACATCATATTATTTTGATGGTCTTCAAGTCTATGATATTAGCAACCCACTCAATCCTGTTAGAGCATTTTATTATGATACTTCGACAGAAGAAAATACCGGTAATACCTATAGAGGAGCATGGGGAGTTTATCCTTTATTACCTTCACGTAATATCTTAGTTTCAGATATGCAAAACGGCTTGTACGTTTTTAAAGCGATTGACATGCCAAGCGCGCTTGAACATATTGATCACTCAGTCGAGCTGTCGGTCAGTCCAAATCCATCCAATGGAGTCATCACTGTTTCGTCGAAAGACGCCAAGTTTACTGGAAATTATACCGTGTACAACCTCAATGGTCAAGTAGTTGATAAAGCTTTCAGTAACGAATTAGCGCAACTCAAAAAAGCCGTACTACAATTAAATATTGAAGCGGGGATGTATATGATCGAATTTATGATGTCTAACGGAAAGCTGAAATCAGAAAGAATAATTATTGAAAATTAGTCTTTTTGTTATCAATCAAGTCTAATTCTTCGTTCTTATCATAATGGATCAAATTAAATGGATTTCTTGTTTTATCTTGATATTAATCAGCCTCGATCTTGAAGGACAGGTTAGAAAGAAAGTTCCATTAAATAGAAACAACCCAAATCAGCGTTTCAATTCCTTTGAAGGAGATACGCTTTCTACCGATTCTCTTTTTAAGAAGACGACTTCCGTCGAATTGGATACGACCATTTACGATTATTACTTTTTGGACAACATTGATATACTCCGACCCTATTCAGATACCTTAAATGATAATTTCCATCAGTACAACCCGGTAAATTATTATGGAAATGAACATTTAAACACTGGTAATCTCGGTGGATCCACCATCCCCATTCGATACGAACCCAGAAAAAATATTGGACTAGATTATGGTTTCCACCAGTATGACATTTACAACAAACAATTGGAGGATCTCCGTTTCATGCGTGTGAATCGCGCTTTCAATGATCTTTATTATTCTCCAATTGGTGGTCAAGCCAATTTCTTAGTTAAAGCTAAATTTCATCGCAACTTCGCCAATAACACTCACTTTCATATAGATTATTCCCGATTCCACCAAGAGGGCTTTTATAGCAACCAAAATACCAAAACAACCAATCTTGCTTTGAGCCTTGACTGGCACCCAAACAAAGGAAATTATCGTAGTTTTTTGTCCATTATTACCAATAACAATAATGAAGAGCATAACGGAGGTATCAGCGATAAAACACTTTTTGACAATCCGATTTATAATCTTCGATTTACCATTCCGATTACCCTAGAATCCGCAGCTACTCGTCATCAACAACAACTGCTGGCATGGAATAATTTTTATGATATTGACTCACTAATTCCTGGATTTGAAGTAAGATTTAAAAATCAAATCTCCTACGATCGAGGTGCTTTTAAATTTGCGGATACCGATGTCTCTGATTTGGATTCACCTCTTCATAGTGATTTTTACAAGATTTTTTTGGTGGAAAAGCGAGGACTTAGGCACTTCATGTCTTTCAGAGATTTTGGAACCGACTTACACCTCGTTTTAAAGCGCAACAAGAGTTTTAAACTAAGCAATGGATTATCCTACCACCGATATTGGATTGATCAAGAGCCCATCACTTATACGCGAAACAGCTTGATGTACCAAGGAAAACTGGACATGCGATTGTGGGATCGTTTTAGCCTTTCGGCGAATGGAGAATTAGGGCTATGGGATTATGCCGGTGATTTTAAACTAAATGGACTCTTAAATTGGAAAGCCAATAAAGATTTTCTCGCTTTAGGAGTCGGAGCATCCCTGTATAATTATAGTCCTAGCATCGAACAAAACAGGTTCTTTGTCAATGAAACCTCTATCTGGCAAAATGACTTTTCAAACATCTTTGGGTCAAGTATTCAAGGCGAAATAAGTATCCCAAAATTTCGATTAAAAGCCAGCCTCAAACAAATGATAGAAAACAACTCAATCTATCGAGACACCATGGCTCGTCCTCAACAATTAGAAGAAATATTGTCAGTTAGTCAATTCGACCTAAGTCACCACTTGAAGTGGAGCGTATTGAATATCAAGAACCAATTTTTTGTCCAGGCGATTTCTGATGAGAAAATAATTAGACCAAGCTATCATTCGACACATAGTCTCTATATAGAAAATCAAATTTTTAACGAGAATCTAGATCTTCAAATTGGAGGAGAATACACACATTTTGCTAATTATGAAGGACTAGCTTTTAGTCCTGTCAACGGACAGTTCATTCCGACAGAATCTACAATTGATTACTATCCATTGCTTGATTTCTTTATTAATGCCAAGATCGAAACCTTCAGATTTTTTGCCAAATTTGAAAACATCGGATTCTATTTTAACGACCCAAAGATTTACTATCGCATCGAAAATCATCCTCAATTTGACTTTAAATTCAGATTGGGTATCAGATGGCAATTAAGTGATTAGAAATAAATACTACAGCTCGTAATTTGGCTTCAATGTATTATTAGAATCAGCAGAGTAGAATTTGTTAATCAATTCTACGACTTCTTCAGGATCGTCCACTACAGGGATTAAGTCCATATCCTTGGGAGAAATCGTCTTTTCTTTCTCCAACATAATTTCGACAATCCATTCACGCATACCTTTCCAAAATTCAGATCCTACAAGAATAACTGGCACCTTGGTGATTTTTTTAGTTTGAATCAAAGTCAATACTTCAAAAAGTTCATCCATCGTACCAAAACCACCTGGAAGTACCACAAAGGCTTGGGCATATTTCACAAACATTACTTTCCGGACAAAGAAATATCTGTAATTTAAATTTTTATCTAAATCAATATAAGGGTTATGTGATTGCTCAAAGGGCAAATCAATATTTAATCCCACAGACGGGGCTTTTCCAAGATAGGCTCCCTTATTTGCCGCTTCCATAATACCAGGACCACCACCAGTAATAATACCAAAACCTTCGGCAGCTAAACGCTTAGCTACATCCACTCCTAATTGATAGTAAGGATCTTCTGGCTTCGTCCGAGCCGAACCGAATATCGAAATACAAGGTCCAATTTTATTTAAAGTTTCAAAACCTTCTACAAATTCCGCTAGTACTTTGAACATGGTCCAGGAGTTCTCCCCCTTTATTTGTGACCATTGTTTCATTGGATGTTTGATCCCTTCCTCTTGTTGTGACATTGACTATTTTTTATTTACATAGATTCATGATATTAAACCATGGCTCCTTTATACTTTTCATATTCCTTTGTCATATATTTTTGCATTTCTGACAAAGATTTAAACTCTTCAAATAACTCTTCTAGCTTCGATTTATTTGCACTAGAGGGAATTACATATTTTTGCACATCACTCTTTTCTATTGATTTATCGCTTAGAATGATTAACCGTTCTACAACGTTTTTTAACTCTCTAATATTACCCGTCCAATTCAACTTTTGTAATTGTTTCAAGGCAGCAGGCGCAATTGGTTTTTCACTAATGCCATATTCTTTGCAAGTTAATTTGATAAAATGTTCTATCAACATTGGTATATCCTCTCTGCGATCATTTAATGATGGCACTTCTATAATAATCACTGCCAATCGATGATATAAATCTTCTCTAAAATTTCCTTTACTAATTTCAGCTCTCAGGTCTTTGTTGGTTGCAGCAATGACTCTAACATCCACGGGAATTGATTTATCACCACCTACCCTAGTAATCCTACTTTCTTGTAGAGCTCTTAATACTTTGGCTTGCGCCGAATGACTCATATCCCCTATCTCATCAAGAAACAGAGTCCCACCATTGGCCAATTCAAATTTACCAACGCGTTGCTTATGTGCTGATGTAAACGCCCCTTTTTCATGACCAAATAGCTCACTTTCAATTAATTCGGCAGGAATCGCTGCACAATTCACTTCGATAATGTTTCCCTTTTTACGAGGACTATATTCATGAATCCATCGAGCGACAAGTTCTTTACCAGTTCCGTTTTTTCCATTCACCAAAACTCTTGCCTCCGTCGGAGCGACACGCTCAATCGTTTCTTTTATCGTAGTAATTGGTTTTGAATCACCAATGATTTCTTGGACCTTAGATTTAGAAACTTTACGTTGCAGGACCTTCTTTTGAGTTATCAAAGAAGACTTGTCCATCGCATTTCTAATGGTTATCAAAAGACGATTTAAATCTGGCGGCTTTTGTATAAAATCAAAGGCTCCCTTTTTAACAGCTTCAACTGCTGTATCAATATTCCCATGACCAGAAATCATAACAACAGGTATATCGGGCACAAGATTTTGTACTTTTTCAATGGCTTCCATACCGTCCATATGCGGCATTTTAATATCCATCACAATAACATCGTATTTGTTTTGTTTAACCTTTACGATACAATCCAGGCCATCTGATGATTCATCTACCTCGTATTTTTCAAATTCCAGAATCTCCCGGATAATGCTTCTGATACTCTTGTCGTCATCGACCACTAGAATTTTTGCCATAATATTAAATTTACCGTATACAAATTACGTACTAAACTAAACGCTAATATACATTAAAAATATATTTAATGCGTATAAATCTAATAGCAAGATAGTTAAACATTAAATATTATTCCAATATTTAACTATCTAGTGCCTTAAGCGCGAGATATGCCATCATCCCAGTACTTAATTGGAGTGCCCTTTCGTCGATATCAAAGGTATCTGTATGAACCGGAGAAGTGATTCCCTTTTTCTTATTGCCAGTGCCCAATCGATAAAAACAAGCCGGGATTTTCTGCGAATAGAACGCAAAGTCCTCAGAACTCATCCGTTGAGGTAACCCTACGACGTTTTTAGCACCTATATATTCAATCGCTGCCCCACGAATCTGTTCCGTTAGATCTTCATTATTATACAAACAAGGATATCCTACTTTAATGTCCACAATACAATCTCCCCCAAAAGATTTGGCTATCCCTTTGGCTTGCTTTCGAATCAAATTATGAGCCTTTTTTCGCCATTTCTCATCCATCGTTCTAAACGTACCATGAATGTTTACAGCATTGGGAATAATATTAGTCGCTCCCCCATCAGAAAATATTTTTCCAAAGGTCAGTACGGACGGTATATTTGGATTTCCAAATCGACTAACAATTTGCTGTAAACCAGTAATTAATTGTCCAGAAATTGCAATCGGATCAATACAATCATGAGGAAGAGCACCATGACCTCCTTTTCCCTTGACGGTCATGTAAATTTCGTCTGCAGAAGCCATATATTTTCCTTCACATATTCCAATCTTACCTACTTCCAAAGGAGGATGTACATGCTGACCTAAAATTAAAGCCGGTTTTGGATTTTTTAATACGCCTTCTTTAATCATGATACTCGCCCCCCCGGGAAGTTTTTCTTCACCAGGTTGAAAAATAAATTTGATCGTACCTCCAAATTGTTCTTTTATATCATTCAAGATTAGCGCTGTCCCTAATAGAGAAGAAGTGTGCACATCGTGACCACAGGCGTGCATCACACCTATATTCTTAGATTTATAACTTACTTTGTTCTTTTCTGTAATTGGAAGAGCATCCATATCCCCACGAAGGGCAATTACTTTTTTCGAAGCCCTCCTTCCTTTTATCTGAGCTACAATTCCGTGACCAGCCCAATTTTTAGTATGGGATATTTTATTTTTTTTCAAAATAGAAGAAACAAACTTAGCTGTATTTTTCTCTTCAAACGACAGTTCCGGATTCTCATGGAGATATCTCCTCATTAGAACCACTTCTTTATAATACTTTGAGGCCAGATGTTTTATTTCTTTTTTCATAAATTATTGACTTGCGCGATAATATCGTAAAATAAATTTTATCAATATTTCGGTATCCTGAAACATTCGATAATTATTAGCATAGTAGGTGTTGATATTGTGTAGCTCAGCATTACGCAATTCCTTTTTTCCCAACTGTATCGAAACAGGAATTATTCCTGGCTTTTGACTGGGTAAATTATCCACTTGAAGGTCATTATAATCATAAGAGACCCATTGTTTTTTTCCAGTCAATACAACAAAAAGGTTTCTAAAAATCTTAGCATTGAATCCAGAAAAAACAAATATCAATGGAGAAAGAAAAAAGATGAGCAAGGTTAATACCACATTCGATAATTTCTTTATTCTTACATTAGACGCCTTTGCAATGTTCAATTGAAAGTCATAGGTATATAATTCTCCAGGCGTATTCTTTGAATCACTTCCTAGAACCGCATAGTTTTCTTCATCTGCTATTTTATAGGTTAATTGGGATCCCAAATCGGACATAAGCTGTAATATCGTACTGAAATTTAAGGCTTTCGCCGAAAAGATAAGCTCAGTAATATTCAATATCTCCACAACTTCTTCAAGATTACTAATTGAATTAATATAATAGGAATCCGCAGTTGATTCCGCAGGATGTATAACTCCAACTACTTCTTGTTCTTCTTTATATCCTTTTAACAATTGCTTTATTTGTTCGGTGTCCGGCTCTAATCCTACAATAGCAATACGTTTTCTCAAAGGCTTAACAAAGCTAAACTTCTTGGTTTCAACATAGTTAAAGATCAACTTGCTGAACATAGTGCAAATCAATGCCCAACATGTTCCTACCAACAATAAAAATCTCGAAGGCCTATATTCTAAAGGCAAAATCGCGTAAAATATTAATACAAAAATTGAACTTATAATCAATCCTCGAAGTAATGAAAATAGGTTAGTACGTTTATCATAGTTCCCAAAAATGTACATTCCAAGAATCCAAGCGATCGCATAAAATGCGAGATTCGCAGTGATAGAAGAATTATCATAATAAGCAGGATTTAAATGATATTTAGTTGCCCATAAATTTTTAAAGAAATTCAATCCAGAAAAAACAACTAAAAAATCAAAAACTGGATGGATAATCCTTGTGACAATCCGCTTCAAAATACTTAGTAGAGCCCTGAGATAGATGGCTACTTTTACAAAACCAACATACATCCGTGAACTCCCAGAAGAAAAGTGTTTCTTAGTAAAAATGATCATCGCGTCATAGAAATTATGGATATAATTGACGCTACCCTTTTTAGTACTTTCTCCTTTATAATGAATGATTCGAGTTTCGGGAAAATAAACGACATCAAATCCGGCCTTCTTGATTCGGTAGGATAAATCAATATCCTCACCATACATAAAAAAGTTCTCATCTAATAATCCCACATGATCCAAAACACTCTTTCTCATAAACATAAACGCACCACAAAGAACATCTATCTGTGCAATTTCATTTTCATCAATGTGACCTAAATAATACCGATTTAATCTCTTAGACTTTTTAAACAAGGATGACAATCCACTTAGTTTGCAAAATGATGTCCATAAATTAGGAAAACCCCTCTTCGATTCTGGCAAGAACTTACCAGCTCCGTCAATCATTTTAACACCTAGAGCACCTGCATTCGGATGACTTTCCATAAAATTAAAACAAGAGATCAGTGTATCTTCTTGCACGATGGTATCTGGATTCAGTAACAAAGTATATTTGCCAGCACTTAGACGAATTCCTTCATTATTTGCAACAGAAAAGCCATCGTTAGACTTCTTAGCAATGAATCGAACAGTTGGAAACTCCTTTTTAACCATTGCCTCTGAACCATCCACAGAATTATTATCAACTACTATGATCTCAACTTGAAGCTCTTTTGAAGCCCTAAGAACTGACTGCAAACATTGATTTAAAAAATGCTTTACATTGTAATTTACGATGATGACGCTGATATCAAACATACATCAAGAAGCTATTCAGAAGAGATGTTATAAGGTGTTCTAGAATGTATAGATCGACCTAAGGTCAAGGAATCGGCATACTCCAATTCCCCTCCAAAAGAAACGCCTCTTGCAATTTGAGATATTTTAACATTGTTGTTGGCCAACTGTTTAGATAAATAATATATAGTAGTTTCTCCTTCGATTGTAGGACTGATCGCCATTATAACCTCTTCAATTAAGTCGCTTTTGGTTCTTTCTATTAAAGAATCAATATTCAATTCCTCTGGTCCAATTCCTTCCAACGGATTGATTACGCCACCTAAAACATGAAAAATACCGTTGAACTGATCCGTATCTTCAATAGCCATGACATCAACGACTGATTCAACAACACATAAAGTAGATTTTCTACGAGAGGTATCAGTACAAATATGACAAAGCTCATAATCACTATAATTGTGGCATTGCTGACATTCCTTAAGGTTTTCTAAATTAGCTAATGAATCGATGATTGGTTTGCTCTTGGCCTCTCCACATTGAATGATATGAAGCGCTAGTCGCAAGGCAGTCTTTTTTCCAATGCTAGGCAAAGCACTCAATGAATCAACTATATCTTCTAAAATTCGAGAGGAAAACTTCATGTGACAAAGTTAGAAACAATATTCAATTCTATCTAACATCCCTTATCCTATCGATAGTTCTTTAGAATTTATAAAAAGGGAGCTTTTCAATCATAAACTAGGCATTGTTTTCAATCATATGTATTAAATTTGATGATTACAAAAAAATATACTATGGCTGAAATAATAAGAATGCCCCGTTTGAGTGATACGATGGAAGAAGGGAACATCATTGGCTGGATGAAAAAAGTCGGGGATGTAGTAGAACCAGGGGATGTACTTGCGGAAGTAGAGACTGATAAAGCTACTATGGAGCTTGAAAGTTTTCAAAACGGAACTATCTTGTATATAGGTGTACCTGAAGGTTTGGTTCCAGTTGATGGCATCATTGCAATTATCGGAGATAAAGGAGAGGAATATGAAACCTTACTACAAGAAGCAGAGGAAAAAGATAAAAAAGAAGAAAAAGTCGTAGAAGAACATATTAAGGAAGTGTCTAATCCTGTCAAAGAAATTTCTATAACTTCTAAAGAGCAACCTAAAAAAAGCATTATTGCCCCAGCTCCTCAAATTTCTATTTTAAATAACGGAAGAATAAAAATAAGCCCTTTAGCGAAGCAATTGGCCAAAGAAAACAATATTGACATTCAACGCCTACAAGGAACTGGAGATGGTGGTCGTATCGTAAAAAAAGACATCGAAGCATTCATCGCAAATCCAGTTTCTTTCGTACAGAGTAAGGCTCCTTCACTGTTACCAAATGTCGAATATGGAAGTCAGTCAGTTACTCAGATGAGAAAGGTAATTGCACGTCGACTTGGAGAAAGCAAATTCTCCGCGCCCCATTTTTATCTTACGGTCGAAGTTAACATGGATATGGCTATGAAAGCTAGAAAAGGAATGAATGAGATGAATGACTTCAAAGTAAGTTTTAATGATTTGGTTGTCAAAGCCTCAGCACATGCTTTACGTTTTCATCCTTATGTTAATTCATCTTGGCTGGGAGATACTATTGAAGTTCATAAAGAAATTAATATTGGTGTAGCTGTCGCTATTCCAGAAGGACTTATGGTTCCAGTGCTTAGGAATGTGGATACGATGAGTTTAGGAGAAATAAATCATCAAGTTAAAACATTGGCAGGAAAGGCAAGAGATAAAAAATTACAACCTGATGAAATGCAAGGAAACACCTTTACCATTTCTAATCTCGGAATGCTAGGAATAGAAGAGTTTACAGCCATTATAAACCCTCCAGATGCATGCATACTAGCAGTTGGTGCTATTATTCAAAAACCAATAGTTATAGAAGGCAACATTACCATAGGTAATATGATGAAACTTACGCTATCTTGTGATCATCGCGTAGTTGATGGCGCCAAAGGTGCTGAATTTTTGAGCACATTGAAAAAGAATTTAGAGAATCCGTTCCGTTTTCTCAGCTAGATTTAGAAATAATCAGTTTAGAGTACAAGTAAGAGGTCAAGGACGTTATCGTGTTTGACCTCTCTTTTTTAACGTAATTACATCGCTCAAAAAAGAGGTTCGTCTACCTAATATAGGTACTTATCGCTATTAGAGTGACATACACCTTCAACTCAGCAATTTTTTAGCAGTTAAATAAATTCCTTCACAACCAAATCTATACTAATTAACGATGGATTCAACTTTAAGGACATTAAAAATTGATGATGATTTAGTGCTTGAAAAACAAAAGGGGATTGACCGTAAGTCAATCCCCTTTGAATTTCGTTTCAATTAATTTCTATTAATATCCAGAGTTCTTATTTCCGTTGTACTGGTTTCCTCTTACTGGAGTTCCACCTTGACCAGCTTCTGGTCCTTCTGGTCTTCCCATATCAAAAGAATTACCATCACACACTTTAAATTCAACTCTTCTATTCATATAATGCTGACCTTCGTTTGTTGAAGAAGGAATCATCAAAGATTCTTCACCACCATACATTAACTTAAGTCTACTTCTATCAATGCCATAGTTACTTACAAGGTAATCAACTGCAGATTGAGCTCTATTATATGACAATACTTTATTGTAATCATTAGAGTTTCTGTTATCAGTATGTCCATGTGCAACAACACATAACTCAGGACACATCTTTAATACACTAGCAACATGGTGTAATTGACTGTAAAATTCTGGTTTAATAGAATACTTATCCAAATCGAAGTGAATCATTGGTAAGAACCATTCTCCACATCCTGTTTTCGCAACAGATTTACATCCTGGACAATTTTCATTCATTATTCTGATTACATCTCCTTCTGACAATGTCTCAACTGCTGGTATCTCAGCAACACCATTATTATCTACGGTGAAACCAGGAGGACTGTATGGTTCATCATCTTTACAATCAGCTAATCCATCTCCATCAGAGTCTAAAACAACTCCTCTAGTATCTACAGGACATCCGGCAGGTGTATCTAATTCTTGATCTAACATATCAACAACTCCATCACCATCTTCATCAGTTAAATCTAATTCAGGTCTTTTCTTCAAATCAGCAATATCATTAAATGTTGCGTCAAGAGGATTCAACCAGTATAATGGCTCAGTAACTTTATCGAAATTACCTAAGTTGATAGCGATACGTAGATTTGTATAGTGACCTATATCAACGTTGTTGGTTTGATCAACAGCAGTTCTATATTTAACACCATCAAGATAATCATTATCCGTCACCATAATTTGATGCTCGATACCAACATTCAACCTTTTACTTATTTTTCTAGCAACCCCCATGGAACCTGTAAACACAACATGAATATTAGTCTCATCACCTAATCTAAAAATACCCTTTTTCTTAAATCCTTCTGTCTCATAATCTCCATCATAAATATCATTTAAAGCAGATTTAATTTCAGATCTTCCAGATTTGGTGTTAAATTTTTCACCAGTAAAACCTGATCTACGAACTAAATCCGAGTAAGCATTACCGTCAGCATCTAATAAATCTAACATTGTTTTATGAGTGTCAAAACCAGCACCTAATGTGATATACCAGTTCCATTTATTTCTATCATTGTGAAAAAGAATATTACCTATATTCAATACACCCTGTAGTGCAAAATACATGTATCTTGTTTTATGAGCAGGAAACCATCCAGCAGATTCTGAATCATAAGGATCAAAGGTATTTTCAACAAGACCTCCACCAAAATTTGATGCAGTCCAAGGTTGTGGATCCAATCCTTTTGCTTGACCATAAAAGAAATCCCCTCTCAATGAAAAAGCATAATGAACAGCCTTTCTCAAGTGAATTCCGATTCCATATCCACCTGGTAATTCTCTATCTACATCACCATCAATGAAATAATGACCTAAATGAAGTCCAACTTCCCAAGCGTTCTTAGGTTTTGCAGAGTAACGGTTTTCTCCCATTCTCCAATCTTTGTTCTGTTCTGGGTCAACCGTCATGTCGTCATCATAACCAGATGTGACAATCGTTGCAGCTGCATCCATTACTTCTTCTTCTTGAGCTTGCGCCGTCATAAAGAAACCAGCCAACAATATCAGTAAGTAAAATCTTTTTGTCATAGGGCTTTTAATTTTATCAATTGAAACATTTTGTGAATTGCAAAAATATTTAAAAAAATCTAGGTTGCAAAGAATGAATCACACAATTTACAACTTCTAGTACATTTAACGTTTTGTTTGTGCCTAAGCCTAAATACCAGAATGCAGTCCGTATTTGGAAGCCAAAAATATTACACGCTAATAAGACTTCCAATCAAAGCTATAGTCACATATTTCGCAGTCTAATTTATATAATATATTGAACAAATTTACAACATTAAGACACAGCGAAAATCCTTATCCCCTACACTCCATTGTTATAACATTTTACAAAAACTATACCAAAAACATTAGTTAATATATGAGTGAATATATTAATACCTTGACTAGGCTCTATTAACCAGCTTTTTTTATATTTGTGATAAATATAATATGTAAAATGTTTCTCAATTGGCTGGATACAATTTCAGAAGAAAAAATAAAGGAATACTCGATATCTCCAATGGGTTCTAAAAGTGATTTTTTTACAAATCTTTCTATTTTAAATGAGAAAAAAATAGCTCTAATCAGTACAAACAATGAATTTAGCAATCAAATTCGTTCTAAATTGTACAACTTAGGTGATTTTGAAAAAATGGAGGAGTTTGTTGATTTAGGAAATTTCAAAAAGAATCATGTTGATTTCATCACCCCTATATTACAAGAATTAATCAATTCGGACATCATTCCCATAATACTCGGTTTAGATTTCAATGAATATGTCAATTTCTTGAACATCGCTGAAATAAGTAATAATCAAATTATTACGAATAATATTGCCAGTTTCCTAGGACAGGTCAACGGTAATTTAAGCCAGTTTAATTTCATGGCCTATCAAAGACACTTGTCTGAACATAACATCCTAAATCATAAGGCTGTTTCAACAAAAGACTCTTGTAACCTGGGATCTCTTAAAACTAATATTCATCATTCCGAAATATTACTACGTAATGCAGAGTCCGTCCTACTAGACCTTGCGGTCCTAAAAAAATCAGAATCACCTAATAATCCGCGAAACAAACCAAACGGCCTATTTACGGAAGAAGCGTGCGTATTGGCTAAGAACGCTGGATCTAGTAACATGCTGGATTGCTTCAATTTATCAGGTTTTTCAAAAAATAATTGTGATATCGAAGCCCATATTTGTGCTGAATTAATCTGGTATTTTATCGAAGGATTTAAACAAAGAACTCTAGAAGTACCACGTCCTGGAACAAATAATGGTATGAAAGAAATAATAGTTGACTCTGAAGTTACTGAAGAACATTTCAAATTCTATAAGAGTAGAAAAACAGGTCGATACTGGTTTCAATCAAGTAACTCAAAAAAAATCATCCCTTGTTCGGAAAAAGAATATTTGGAAATGACTTCTCAAAATATTCCAGATAGAATTCTTCAACACTTAGGAGTGGATTAAGTATATTAATTCAGTTTTCGAATTATTTTCTCTAAACCAATTCCTCTTGATCCTTTTAAGAGTACAATTTTATTTTGCAGTTTTCTAAAATCAAAATCAGCAAAAAAATCTTCTAAGTTTTTAAAGAATTGAGACCTCTGACTCATTGATCTTTGTGCATTATAAAAGTTGTCTCCCACAAAAACGAATTCTACATACTTCAATTCATTAGCTTTTGATACCAATTCATTATGTGCATCTTGAGCGAAATCTCCCAATTCAAACATATCTCCAAGAATAATGAACTTATCCATCTTCGCATTTAAGTCAATAAAACTTTCTATACTAGACTTCATACTATCAGGATTTGCGTTGTATGAATCTAACACGAAAGTAATTCCATTTACTTCCATTAATTGTGAGCGATTATTTGATGGATTGTAATTTTCCAGACCTCTAATAATAGAATTCAACCTGACACCAAAATATTTAGCGATAGACATTGCTGCGGCAACATTCGCTCTGTTATAATTGCCAATTAATCGAGTAGAAATTTCTCTAGAATCCATTTGCAATTTCAAACCAGGAAAAGTTTCAATAATTTCTAGTCCAGATGGTCTATAAGCTATTCGCTCAGAATAATTATCTATCAAATTTCGGAGCAGGTGATCTTCTTCATTATAAAAGAGTGTGCCATGATTTTCGATAACCCATCGATAAAGTCCATTCTTCGTCAAAATAACATTTTCAAATGTCTCAAATCCTTCCAAATGAGCCTGTCCTATATTTGTGATAAGACCATAGTTAGGATTACTAATTCCACATAACTCATAAATCTCACCAATATGATTTGCTCCCATTTCGATGATGGCCAGATCAACCGGTTCAGTAATTGATAGTAATGTAAGAGGAACGCCGATATGATTATTAAAATTCCCTTGAGTAAAGGCAATTTTTTTCTCTTCCGAAAGAACAGCAGCAATTAATTCCTTTGTAGTCGTTTTACCATTCGAACCAGTAATACCTAGAACGGGAAAATCAAATTGATCACGATGGAGCCTTGCTAATCTTTGTAAACATTTAAGACTTGACTCAACCAGTATAACACGATCATCATCAATACCGATCGGTTTATCAACAACAACGAAATTTGCGCCTTGATCTAGGGCAGGCTTTGCATACTCATTTCCATCAAAATTTTCCCCGCTTAACGCGAAGAAAATACTGTGTTTAACATCTTTTCGGGTATCTGTAGACACCTTTTTTAAGCGTCTAAATTTCTCGTATAATAAATAAATATCCATAAAAAAAGCCCTTACAAATCATTGTAAGGGCTCAATGTATTATAAAACTTATATTATTTATAACGTCTTTTAATTTTTCTTCCTCCCTCGTCAAATTCATTACCACCACTATCCTCATTTCCTTCAGAACCACCTACTCTGATCATAGCACATCTAAATCCTAAAGATCGATCAGACTTGTCCTCATCTTTGAATCTTCTAGCACCTGGAGACAACCAAAACAATCTGTCAGACCAACTTCCTCCTTTGATTACTCTTGCTTTATCACTAATTAGCGTATAATCTCCATAACCATATTTTATAAATTCTTCATTATCACCATCTTTGTAGTTCTTCAAATTGGCTTTCTTGTAATTTTCTCTGTCTGCTACTTCTTCATCCGTTTGTGGTCTATACTTTAAGTGACCTAAACTATCTTTTTCTACGGGTTTTCCTTCCTCATCTAATTCTAGTTGAAAAAATTGGTTTCCTCTATAAGGATCTAAATCGTGGCCGTCAGAATCAGCCAAATCCATCCCTGTCATAGGTCTATACACATCCGCAGTCCACTCATTTACATTACCTGCCATATTATACAATCCAAAATCATTTGGTAAAAACTGATTACATGGACCTGGACGAGAAGCCTTATCATTTAAGTTACCTGCCATACCCATATAATCCCCTCGACCTCTCTTAAAGTTTGCCAAGATTCTACCTTGATTTTTGTTGTGTTTTTGGTAACGAGCGGTTGATCCATCCCACGGATAAATTCTTCTATCCGTGATCAATTCATCATTACTTGAAGCTTGATTTCCTTGCAATGCAAGTGCTGCATATTCCCATTCCGCTTCTGTTGGCAATCTATAATCTGGCAACATGATACCATCTTCAAACTTTACTTTTCTTTCTTCTCCAGTAGATTGATCCTTGATATTCTTCCTTACATTTCCTTCATATTGACCAGCCAAATAAGCTTTTGAATCAAAAGTTTCAGAATCCTTTTGTTCAGGACTAGGGTTTAAAATTCCTTTTTCGATCAAAATCATTTCATTAACCCGGTTGGATCTCCACTTGCAATACTCACCAGCCTGCAACCAATTAACACCAACTACTGGATAATCATCATAAGAAGGATGTCTAAAGTATGTTTCTACCATTGGCTCATTAAATGCTAATTCCTCTCTCCAAACTAATGTATCTGGTAGTGCATCAATGTAAGTCTGAGGATACGAAACGTACTTAGTCTTTAACCAATTTAAATATTCTTTCCAGTTGTGATTTGAAACTTCTGTTTCATCCATATAAAATGACGAAACCGTAACTCTTCTAGGAACGTTATTCCACTCAAATGTTACAT
>JAHDCZ010000023.1:8182-16950 GCA_020629615.1 Saprospiraceae bacterium | reverse complement strand
TAAAATGACGAAACCGTAACTCTTCTAGGAACGTTATTCCACTCAAATGTTACATCTTGTTCGGTCAAACCCATATTAAAGGTCCCACCCTCAATTAACACCAAATTGGGTCCATTAACTTGACCTTCATAATCTATCTTTTCAATACCTCCCCATTCAGGGTCATTGAATTTCCAACCTGTAGCTGTTGATCGGTCCTCACCTCCACCTCCACAGGATGCGAAGAAAAATGATACCGCACAAAGCACCAATAAAGACTGAAAAGTATTCTTCATAATTACCTAATTTTTCTAGTTTAAGGATTACAAATATAATTAAAAAAAGTTTCCGTAAAAATTTAAAAACATATTGCTAAAATGCACATCTATTATCACCTAAATAGTCTTAAACAATCATTGTATTTTGATCTTTTGCTCCTAGCATTTCTAAAGTTCATAATCACACCAATTTCATGACTACCCAAAGTAGAAATTGTTAAATCCGAAATCGTATAATCAAAACTATAACCAATCTTCAAATAGCCAACTGAAATTCCAGCTGAAACTATAAAGGCATCTCCATTACTTCCAGAATACCTATACCATCCTCCTGCAAAAAAACTTCCCAAACTAACATAAGCACCAGCATTCAATTGAGAAAAATCTCCCTGTCTGACAAACAAGACATTGGGAGTTAAAAACGATCCCTGTCTTCTTTTATTGCTTGGCGACAAGACTATTTGGTACCCTCCATGAATTCCAATCCTTGTCTTCAATTCATCTTCTGCCAAATTATCTTCTATAAAAGATTGATCTGGTGTATTTAAATGTTTTAGGCTTAAGCCGAAATAATAGTTCTCATTAAACAATAACAGTCCTGAAGAAATATCAAAATAACGCTTAGACAAATTATCTGGTCGTTGTTCTTGTGATGGAATCGGACTCCCTCCGGCAGTTGTAGTACCAAATTGTGGATCCAATTGATCAAAAAATATTAACTTTTCCCAATTGAGTCTAAGCTGAACTATGCTTGCATCTATACCTATCTTAAGCTGTAAATCATCTTTAATTTTAAGCTGATAAGCATAAATCCCACTCAATTTGTTTGTTTTCAACACTCCATCACCGGCATCATCAGATAACAAGGCTAAGCCAAAACCGCTATTCATTCCTTCAACAAACTGATCATAACTCACGGCATAGGTATTGTACGCATTGGCAATACCGGGCCATTGATTTCTATAATTCAGGGCAACGTATGGGTTGTAATTTGAACCCGCAAAAGCAGGATTCAACTGCATTGGAGCATTATAAAATTGTGAAAACACAGGGTCTTGCCCCACCAAAGTCTTTGGCAAACAAAAAACAAAAACAAGAAAAGCTATATTTATAATTTGTCTTCTTAAAGATATCATTGTACAATTGTCATAACTGTGTATTCACTTAAGACTTTAGTAGGCAATACATTAAAGCTGTTAACGTTTATATAACAATTTGCTTACCAAGTTTCCTAAATAACGGTCGAAAGTATGAATTTAGTCAAGATTATAAGTTTTTTCTTTTTTTCCATTTCAATTTCCGCATCTCTTTACTCCCAAAAGACTTTTGTAGTAAAAGAATCAATTCAGTGGGAACAAACTGAAGTAAATTTAATTCCTTCAAATCTTGAAAGCACTATGGTCTATAGCTCTGATAAGACCAGTTTTTATTATAAACATGCTCAAGTTCCTATCTATTCGACGAAAGTCAAATTACCGCAATATGGTCGTATAACGGCAAAGCTTGAAATAATATCAGAATCTTCGGTAAATCTATCGGATCCTAACTCTATTTCGGCAATTGCTGAAAATATTGTTATCCATACCGAAGTTGCCAAAGAACGCGAATCCTTTTATGCCTTGATCTCATTCATCCCTTTCAAAAAATCACTAAATGGTTTTAGCGTTCTAAATGATTTTACACTTAAAATAGAATTTGAGCCTGAAAGCTATAATATTTTTCGAGGACCAGGAAATGTAGATATTTCTAAACTCGTAAATGGAGATATTTATAAAATTGGTGTCGCTCAAACGGGGATCATTCAATTGGATTATAATTTTTTAAAAAACGAACTGGGTATTGAGAACCTTGACAACATTGACCCAAAAAAGATCCAAATTTTAGGTCAAGGAGGTGGAGTTTTACCAGAGTCAAGTGAAATTGAAAGAACTGATGATCTGCACGAATTACCCATTTATATCCAAGGCGAAAACGATGGACAGTTTAATTCTGGAGACTATATTCTTTTTTACGGGGAAGAAGCGGATGTCTGGAGAACTAACAATCAATCCTACGAATATCAAAAAAACGTTTACAGTGAATTGAACTATTATTTCATTAAAATTTCTAATGAAAATGGGAAAAGAATTCAGGAGAGAGGCAATCTCGCTTCCGCGGAATATAGTCACAGTAATGGAGAACACATTATCCGATTTGAAGAAGATTTAAACAATCTTTTAGGTGGATTTAGTTCCACTCAAGGAACTGGTCAACGATGGTTTGGTAAAAATTTTAACATAGATCGTGAGCAAGATTTCTCGCAAAATTTCAAGGTTCCAAATCCGATATTGAATGAACTTGCAAACTTAAGAGTCGAATTTGGTGGACGTTCCAATTCTACCTCTCGATTTGAATGTTTAATCAATAACGAATTGTTTCAAAAAACACTTTCTGGAGTTTCGACAGGAAATATTGAAGCGCGGTATGCCAGTGTTGGAATAATTGAAGAAGATATTCAATTGAACGATGATTCTCCAAGTCTAGTGATACGATATCCTGAAAATGGAACAAGCTCAGAAGGATGGATAGATTATATTCAACTGATAGCAAGAAGAGAGAATAGAATGATCGGTAGTCAAACTTTTTTCCAAGACAGTAGATCGGTCAGTTTTTCGTCATCAGAATTGAATTTGCTTGATTTTCCTTCGAATAACAGAATCTGGGATATTACCAATGCCGTAGAACCTGTGGAATGCCTTAGTGAAAATCAAGGCAATAATACTATCATTCGTTATGAATCGTCTGAAAACATAAAGCGTTTTATAGCTTTTGCACCAAGTAATTATTTGAATGCCACCGCAATTGGCAAAATAGAAAATCAAAATCTACATGGCATTCAAGATGTTCAGTTGATTATCGTCTATCACCCAAATTTCAAAGATGCGGCAGAAAGCTTGCGAGATCACAGAAGCAATCACAGTGGAATTGATGTTCTCTCTATTGACGTTAATGCTGTTTACAATGAATTTGCCTCAGGAAGATGTGATCCCAGCGCTATTAGAGATTTTGCTAAAATGCTTTATGACAGAACTCCAAATTTCAAATCTCTACTCTTGTTGGGTGACGGCTCGTATGACTATAAAGGAATTGTTCCAGGTTTAGAAAACCAAAACTTTATCCCTGTCTATGAAACCAAAGAGTCTTTGGATCCAATTGGTGGATTTCCAACTGACGACTATTTTGCCTTACTCGATGACTTTGAGGGCGACAATTTACAAGGAATGCTCGATATCGGAGTGGGTCGTATTCCAGTTCGAACTTCGGCGGAAGCCAACAGCATTGTCAACAAAATAATACACTATGACACTCATCCAGAAACTCTTGGTGAGTGGCGATTAAACATCGGATTTACAGCGGATGATGAGGACAATAATATTCATTTAAATCAAGCTGACGAAATCGCCAACAAAACAGAAAATAATTTCGAATTATTCAATCAAAAAAAGGTTTACTTTGATGCTTATCCCCAAGTTACTACTCCTGGCGGTCAACGATTTCCTGCAGCCAACGAAGCACTAAACAATAATATCTTCAAAGGAATGTTAGTACTCAATTATCTCGGTCACGGAGGTCCAAAGGGTTGGGCACAAGAAAGAGTACTTCAGGTAGATGATGTTATAGGTTGGGACAACTTTGATAAAATGGCTTTATTGGTCACTGCCACTTGTTCCTTTACGGGCTATGATGATCCTGCTATTACATCTGCCGGCGAAGCTTCTTTTTTAAATCCTAATGGAGGCGCAATTGGCTTAATGTCCACAGTGAGAGCCGTGTATTCCTTTGAAAACAAACGTCTTACCGAATCTGTATTTGACACCATTTTTACTCGCGAAAACAACGAACCATTGGCTATTGGAGAGATCTTACGAAGAGCCAAAAATCAAAATTGGCAAGATACTGCAAAGATCAATGCCCGAAAATTTACTTTGATTGGTGATCCATCGATGCAACTTGCTCTGCCTAAATACGATATTGTAACTAGTCATATCAATGAACAAGTGTACAACCCGGCGTCCCCTGATACAATTCGAGCGTTGCAGAAAGTTAAGATCGAAGGATTTGTAAGTAATACCGATGGGTCAATAAAAACGGGTTTTAATGGAATTGTTTATCCTACGGTTTTTGATAAAAAATCAAATTTAGAAACCTTGGGCAATGATGAAAAAAGTTACAAGAGGAACTTCACAGCTTACAAAAACATCATCTTTAAAGGAGCAGCAACAGTAACTGATGGTAAATTCTCTTTTGAGTTTGTAGTTCCAAAAGATATTAATTATGTCTTCGGAAATGGTAAAATTTCTTACTACGCAACGGATGGCGTTTCGATAGATGCCGCCGGCTACAGTACCAATATTATTATTGGCGGTACAGATCCCAATGCTGTAAGTGACAATACCGGACCCGAGATCAACTTGTTTATGAATGATGAAAGCTTTGTTTATGGGGGAATAACTGATGCTAATCCGAATCTTCTCGTAAAATTAAAAGATGATCTAGGAATCAACATTAGTGGTACAAGCGTTGGGCATGACTTATCTGGTGAGTTGGACAACGATAGCCAACAAAGCTTCATTATGAATGATTTTTATGAAGCCGATGTGGACGATTTTACCAGTGGTCAAGCACTGTATCCACTGAAGGACTTGAGTCCTGGAATCCATACGATAAAAGTTAAAGCTTGGGATGTTTCCAACAATGTCTCCGAAGCACAAATTGAATTCAGAGTTTTGGAAAAAGGTGATGAAAACTTAGAGCATGTTTTAAACTATCCCAATCCCTTTACAAGCAATACTTCTTTTCAATTTGAACATGACTTGCCGGGATCACAATTGGACATCTTAGTGCATATCTACACCCTTTCCGGAAAGTTGATTAAAACGATTAAAAGCAATCAAATTTCCAACGGATATCGCATTGATAACATTAATTGGGATGGTCGTGACGATTTTGGTGCTAAAATTGGAAAAGGTATCTATCTTTACAAAATAAAAGTAAAGGCAAATGAGTTAAATCAGAGTCGAGAAAGTAACTTTGAAAAACTAGCCATATTAAAATAAATCATTATATATTAGTACCTTTGTCAACTCAGACAATACTTTTTACACATACAGAACATGAAACAGAACATTCTATACATTCTTTTGATTTTAGGCTTTTGTCTAACAACTAATCAAGCAAATGCACAATTTGATCCTATAAAAGGTTGTGTTGTTGATGCCAATGGAAATTGCTTACCTAATACAATTTTATCCGCGATGCCTTTTTTACGAATAATTCCAGATGCAAGAGCGGGAGCAATGGGTGATTTAGGATTAGCCACTTCGGTAGATCCGAATGCTATGCACTTTAATAGTTCTAAATTGGCATTTGTTGATAATAACATTGGATTATCTGCCACTTATACTCCTTGGTTGAGAGATTTGGGGTTAACGGATGTGTATTTGACATATCTTACGGGTTATAAAAGAATCGACAAGCTATCCACCGTTGGATTTGGCTTGAGATTTTTCTCTTTAGGTGAAATTAATTTCACAGACGATCAAGGAAATTCACAAGGAACTGGTCGTCCAAGAGAACTTGAGGTTTCATTGGCATATGCTCGTAAATTAGGTGAGAATTTTTCTGCTGGCCTTACGGCGAAATATATTTACTCAAACTTAGCCTCTGGACAGGAAGTTGCAGGTATTTTAATCTCATCTGCCAATGCCTTTGCAGCGGATATATCTTTAACGTATAAAAAAGATGTCAATCTTGGTGGTTACGACAGTGAATGGACTATAGGCTATGCCTTAACCAATGTAGGTACAAAAGTGACCTATACTCAAAGTACCACTAAAGATTTTCTGCCAATGAATATGGGATTGGGTACAGCCATCAAAATGAATTTTGACGATTACAACTCAATCAGCTTTGGGTTGGATATCAATAAATTAGTAATACCCTCTCCGATTTCCTCTACACGAATAACAGAAACCGGAGAAATTGTTCCAAATGAGGACTACGATGCCAACAATAATGATATCGGAGACTACAGAGAAAAATCCATGTTTTCTGGATTAATTGGATCTTTTGGAGATGCTCAAGGTGGGGCTAGCGAAGAATTTAAGGAGTTAAATTATTCGTTTGGTGCAGAATACTGGTATGACAATCAGTTTGCAGTAAGAGCGGGATATTATTTTGAACATCCAGAAAAGGGAGATCGTAATTTCTTGACAGTAGGTGTAGGACTAAAATATAATGTATTTGGACTGAATCTTTCTTACTTAGTCCCTACTAATAATAGAAGAAACCCGCTTGATAATACATTGAGGTTTACTTTAAATTTTGATCTTGATGCTTATCAAAATCGAAATAATTAAGACAGGTTTTTCCATTTAAAATAAATGAGGCTGCATGTTACCATGCAGCCTTTTTTGATGTCTATAAGCCGGATTCTGTACTTACAAATTCGCGAAAGCGAAAAGTAAATCTCTATCATTTATCTGGACTTAATTTTGCAATTAAGTTCTAGCTGTCTACCCTCCCCCGTGAATTACTTCATATGGCGAGAAACCATTATGCCAAAGCATCGAAGGTATACATGACATTGCAGCCCGCAAGGTTTGTCACCAACAAATATTACTATCAGTTGCTGTGAGCTCTTACCTCACTCTTTTCACCCTTTCCGATAAAATCGGTGGTATTGTCTCTGAGACACTTTCTATTCCCTTTTAGGGACCCATCTATTCAATGGTACGGTTCTCTACGCTGTCCGGACTTTCCTCTCTTTAAAATAAAGAACGATAGAGCGACACAACACAAATTTACAGCTTTTATAAGTATTGAGCTTTGAATCATAACAGAATTACAATTCATTACATATTAAATTCTTTTATAATGTGTAAATGCCTTAACTTGTGGATACAATTGCATTAAAATCGAGTCAAAAAAAACATATCAAAGTCAATTTAAAATTCTTGCTCTCCTTTCTTTGGGCATGACCCTAATTGGTTACTTTTTATTATTTGTAATTCTCTCTGATCCTGCAAAGGAAATATCTCAAATTCAAGAATCAATCACCACATTTCATCAATTAGATAAGGAGCAACGTATCAATGAGATCAAAGCCAATGCAGCAGCAAAGTATCATAAGGATTATTTAGAAATGTTGTACTCCAAAGATCAACTCATTTATTGGAACGATAATTCTAAACAAAAACTAAAAGAATCCAAAGTAAAAGGGCTCTATGATCGCTATTATAAAGACAATTACCGATTGGATCGATATCTTCCCATTCTTTCTGAGTTGAAATCCGATCTACATCCATTAATATATCAGAATCATCCTCTGGAATATCGCTATGAAAATATTGAGCATCCGGCTGAACTGGAATTGAAATTAACAGAAAGTGAAAGCCTCGGCTTGCGCTGTATTTCATATCATCCTGCTCTTTGGAAATCAATCATTCTTATCTCCCTATTTTTAATCTTTTTGGGTAGCTTTTTGGTATATTTTTGTTCCAAAGCCTTAGAAAAAATAGATCAAGCCAGTATTTTTTGGATTGCCGCTTTTCCAATTAGTTTATTAGTCTTAAGGTTGTCACTTTTCTATATTATTCCTTTAAGTGCTTTAAAAAATACTACGTTTTTTTCCAACGCCAATTATTTCAATTGGTACAATCCTTCTATAGGAGACTTTGTAATCAACACGATGTTTATTGCATTTTTATCCTTGTTTTTCTATCGAGCTTGGAATATAGATAAAACAGATAAGTCAAAATATTGGAAGGCAACAGCTCTCGCGACAGTTGTCAATTGCTTGTTCATATATTTTATAGATGTTTCAAAAGGAATCGTCTATAATTCTGGTGTCAACCTAAATATTGAACAAATACTCACTTTTGACAAGTATAGTATCATTGTCATTGTTTTTCTTTTCATATTCTTGATTTCAAATTTCTTGTTGAGTTATAAGCTTGCTCAATATTTTCAATCTCAAGAATTTAATTTAGTCAATAAATTAGTCGTACTAGGAATTGCCCTTATTGGTACTTACGCTTTTTGCGAATATTCGGATTTGGATTTAAACATCATTCCCGTTTTCATCTTTTTGATCGCTTACTATATACTCATCGATCTTTTTAAAGAAAAGAAAAATAAATCTCTTGTTTGGGTAATTTGGTGGACCATTCTCTTTTCGGGATTTCTATCGGCTATCATTTTTACCTATAGTTTAAAGAAAAGAATCACTGACAGAAAAGATCTTCTCGAAACTGTATATGAGAAAGGGACGACTTTTAAAGACGAACAAGCAGAGAAAGTATTTAATGCATTAAGTGATTCGAGTGTGGTCAACATCCTATCGAAACTTGAACAGCCAATAAATCTGGACAAAGGAGATGTTGTCGAGTATTTAAGTTCACTTCCTTCTCATATAAATGAATCCATTGATTTATTTCAATTGAATCTTGAGGCCTATGATGTTTCGGGATA
>JAHDCZ010000023.1:0-8082 GCA_020629615.1 Saprospiraceae bacterium | reverse complement strand
ATGAATCCATTGATTTATTTCAATTGAATCTTGAGGCCTATGATGTTTCGGGATACTCCATTTTCCGAAACAACTATAGATCGTTTCAAGAAATAAAAGAATTAATTCAACGCAGTAATTCATTGGAAAGTGGAATATTTTATAATCCATTGGATAAAGTATACATCAAACCTGTACAAGGCGGTGAAAATCAATTTGGTGATAATCATATACAGTTCTTTTATCTTTTAAAAGAAAAATCCGCTGATTCCAAGAATGGGAAAAATTTGAATTATGTGATTTATCGTAATGACAAAACATTGTTAAAATCTGTAGATTATCAATTTGGCACCGATCCAAGTGTTTATGTCTCAATGGATGCCGGTGATTACATTATTGATGGAGTATCTGTATTGATTGACGAACCGAGTAAGGGAGTCAAAGTCATTTCGGCAGAGAAAATAGCAAATTTGATTAAACCGATATCACTGTTCTCTTTTATCTTTTGCATGTTTGGCCTATGTATTTTGATTTTCACCCTGCTGAATACCAAATATCAATTTTTATCAGGAGATCTTAATTTAAAACTGCAGAATGTATCTTCATTACGAGGTAGAATTCAATTAGCCATCGTTCTACTTGTGGTTTTTGCCTTTATTTTAATCGGCGTAGTTACCGTTATCTACTTTAAAAATGTACTTTATCAAAATCAAAACAAACAAGTAACTATACAGGTAGAAGCAATAAAAAGTGACGTGCAATATCGTTTGAATAACTCAATGGATCAACAAGCCTCGAGAGTTATTCTGAATAATTCTCTTCGTGATCTAACTCAAATTCATCAGGCAGGATTTTCATTATATGATGATCAAGGAATACTTCAGAACAGTTTAGAAAAAAATGCACCTCCTCTTATTGATCATAGTGTGTTGTCCCATTTAATTCTCACTCCTGAGTCAGTATACTTTGATCCAAAGGAAAAACAAAATATTGTCAGCTACATCCCATTAACTTCGGATAATAATCTTCCATATGGTTATCTAAAAGTTGATCATAAGCCCTCCTTAATCATTGAGTCTCGAATCATTGATTTTATTAGTACAATTTTAAATGTATATGTATTCTTATTCTTGCTAGCTGGAGCCTTAGCCTTGAGTATTGCAAACTCTATCACAAAGCCTTTGCAAGGGCTTGCCCAAAAGATAAAACAAATCACCCTAGGTCAGAAGAATGAATTGCTAAAATGGCAACGAAATGATGAAATCGGTACTCTAATTGAAGAATACAACAGTATGATTGTCAAACTCGAAGAAAGTGCCAATGTCTTGGCAAGGACAGAGCGAGATTTGGCATGGAGGGAGATGGCCAAGCAGGTGGCGCATGAAATAAAAAACCCGTTAACTCCAATGAAACTCAATATCCAGTATCTTGAAAAAGCCATTGATCGAGATCCCGAAAGAGCTAAAGATATGATTGAAAAAGTTACGGGAACACTCATCGAACAAATAAATAATCTTTCACGAATAGCGAGCGAATTTTCAAATTTCGCCACAATGCCTCAAGCTTCCAATGAAAAAATAGTATTAAATGGAATTGTAGAAACGGTGCATGATTTATTCAGAAAGCGGGAAGACATGGATATCAACATGACCGAACCCATTAATGATATTTTTGTATTTGCCGATAGAAGTCAATTGGTCCGTGTTTTGAACAATTTGATTAAAAACGCAATTCAAGCGATACCAGATAATCGCCGCGGCAAAATTGATATAACTCTTGGCAAAAAAGGAGCTTATGCTATGATCAAGGTAAAAGATAATGGAATCGGAATACCCAATAATATGAAAGAACGAGTTTTCCAACCCAATTTTACGACTAAGAATTCTGGTACAGGATTGGGATTAGCAATGTGCAGTAATATCATCAATGCTCTGGATGGACACATCTATTTCAACTCAGAAGTCAATGTAGGAACTGAATTTATTATTGAGCTGCCCTTAATGCGTCTCGAGCAAAATTATGATTCGCAAAATAGAGTAAGTTTAGATTAAGCTTTTAAAGCTTCGGCCATAGTTTTACCAATATCTGCTGGTGAGACCACAACGTGAATTCCACACTCTTTCATGATTGCCATTTTTGCTTCTGCTGTATCATCAGCACCACCAATGATTGCTCCCGCATGCCCCATTGTACGACCTTTTGGTGCTGTCTGACCAGCAATAAACCCTACAACTGGCTTAGTCGCATTTTCTTTGACCCAACGTGCAGCATCGGCTTCCATACTACCACCAATTTCACCAATCATTATTATACCATCAGTGTCGGGATCATTCATTAATAACTCCACTGCATCTTTTGTGGTTGTTCCTACAATAGGATCTCCACCAATACCTATACAAGTAGATTGACCCATTCCAGCCTTAGTTACTTGATCTACAGCTTCATAGGTTAGCGTTCCAGATCTTGAAACGATACCAATTCTACCCTTGCGGTGAATGAAGCCGGGCATGATACCAACTTTTGCTTCTTCTGGTGTCATAACTCCAGGACAGTTTGGACCTACTAAACGACAATCAAATTTATCGATATAAGCTTTGACTTTGACCATATCCTGCACCGGAATCCCCTCAGTGATACAAATAATTACTTTAATTCCTGCCTCAGCAGCTTCCATGATGGCATCTGCAGCAAATTTTGGAGGCACAAAAATGATACTCGTATCGGCGTTGGCCTTTTTAACACTTTCCTGAACAGAATTAAAAACTGGCTTACCCAAGTGTTCTTGGCCACCTTTCCCAGGTGTCACTCCACCTACAATATTGGTTCCATATTCGATCATTTGTTCTGCATGAAACGAACCTTCTTTTCCCGTGAATCCTTGAACGATTATTCTAGAATCTTTATTTACCAATACACTCATTTATTTCTTTTTTTCTATGATGAAAACTTCTTCATTGTCTTTATGCATGAAGTACTTTTCACGAGCAAATTTTTCAATATTGTTATTAAGATTTTCACGCTCCAACTTGGCTGCTTCCAACTTAGCGAGATAATCTGACTTTTCATTTTCCAGTTTTTCAACCGTTTCACCCAATTGATATTGTGTAAAAACGTTGTGGCGGTCAAAAAAACAGAGCCATGTAAGTAATGCCAGTGCTGCAATGGTATACTTATTCAACCAATTGTGTGAAAAACTAGATTTTGTAGTCTTCTTTTGTTTTCCTTTTGATCCCATAACGAATCTATTTTAACACAAAGGTAATGATTTTATTAGATACCAAGAAGTGCCTTTCCTGGGAACACTCCCATTTCTCCTAAATCTTCTTCAATTCTTAGAAGCTGATTATACTTAGCAATACGATCACTCCTAGATGCTGATCCCGTTTTTATTTGTCCGGTATTCAATGCCACTGCAAGATCAGCAATTGTTGTATCCTCGGTCTCACCTGATCGGTGACTCATGACACAAGTAAAACCATTTCTTGTCGCTAGGTTAACCGCATCTATCGTCTCTGAAAGGCTACCAATTTGATTTACTTTGATGAGTATAGAATTTGCCGATTCTGTATCAATTCCTTTTTGTAGTCGTTCTGTATTCGTTACAAATAAATCATCGCCCACTAATTGGCAATTCGATCCGATCGTTTTATTTAAATTTTGCCATCCTGACCAATCGTCTTCATGCAAACCATCTTCTATAGAAAAAATGGGATATTTCTCCGACCATTCTTTCCAATATGTAACCATATCATCAGAACTCAATTTATCACCAGTTGATTGATGAAAATGATAAACCTTTTCTTCTTCATTATAAAACTCACTTGCAGCTGCATCCATTGCAATTAACATATCTTCCCCTGGTTTGTATCCAGCTTTTTCTATGGCTTGTAAAACGATTTCTATCGCTTCCTGATTGGATTTTATATTCGGCGCAAAGCCACCTTCATCACCTACATTGGTAGAATACCCTTTTGATTTTAATACACCTTTTAGCGTATGAAAAACTTCAACTCCCATCCGTAATGCCTCTGAAAACAAATCAGCATTCATTGGCATTATCATAAATTCTTGAAAATCAATAGAATTATCGGCATGAGATCCCCCGTTTAATATATTCATCATGGGTACAGGTAAAACGTGCGCATTTACCCCACCTAAATAACGATATAAGGGTTGATCGGATTCTAAGGCCGCTGCTTTGGCTACAGCCATTGATACCCCCAAAATGGCATTGGCACCTAAGACGCTTTTATTATGAGTTCCATCCAAGTCCAACATCAAATTATCAATATAAATCTGATCCATAACATCTTCACCGATTACTGCCTCACGAATTTTGTTCTCCACATTCGCGCAAGCGTTCTGAACACCTTTTCCAACATATCGATTTTGATCACCATCACGCAATTCAACCGCCTCATACTTACCTGTCGAAGCACCCGATGGGACGGCAGCCCGACCTATAAATCCATTTTCTGTTAGTACTTCGACTTCAACAGTTGGATTTCCTCTAGAGTCTAAAATTTCCCTGGCTAAAACATCTATGATTTCACTCATAACTTAATTTTTTGAATTTTTAATAGTTTGAATAAATTGGTCAAATAGGTAACGTGAATCATGAGGGCCAGGGCAGGCTTCTGGATGATACTGAACTGAAAAAGCATTGTATTCTAAAGATCGAATGCCTTCTATCGTATCATCGTTCAAATTTACATGAGTAACTTTAATCTTATCTTCAACAGCTTTGATGTCATCTACACTAACACCAAAACCATGATTTTGACTTGTTATTTCACAAGTACTGGTTTCTAAATTTTTAACGGGGTGATTTATTCCTCTATGCCCGTGATGCATTTTATAAGTGGAAACTCCCAATGCTTGACATAATAATTGATGCCCGAGACAAATTCCAAAAACAGGCTTTTGTAAAGGAAGAATTTCTTTGATGGTTTCAATGGCATAGTCCATACTAGCAGGATCACCTGGTCCGTTGGATAAGAAATAACCGTCTGGATTGAATTCATTTAATTCGGCTAAGCTTGATTTCGCAGGAAATACTTTTAAATATGCTCCACGAGTCGACATACATTCTAAAATATTCCTCTTAGTACCAAAATCCAATACCGCAATTCTAATAGTCGATTTTTCATCTCCAATAGTATATGCTTGATTTGTAGTAACTTTTGATGCAAGCTCCAAGCCTTCCATATTGGGAACATCCTTTAGTGATTTTTGTAATTCTTCTTTGTCCAGAATCTCGGAAGAGATGATACAATTCATAGCACCCTTATCACGGATATGTTTAACAATAGCACGTGTATCGACATCACTAATCGCCACTAAATTGTTATTTTCAAAATACTCCTGAATACCCTGATCTGCCATAGGTCGGGAGTGTTTGATATTATAATTTTTACAGACAAAACCTGCAATTTGAATATTATCAGATTGCGCATCACCATTTTTAATACCATAATTACCAATGTGAGCATTGGTAGCGACTAATATTTGACCAAAATAAGAAGGGTCCGTAAATACTTCTTGGTAACCAGTCATTCCTGTATTAAAACAGATTTCTCCAGTTGCCGTTCCAAGTTTTCCAGCAGCTGTACCTTCAAAACAGGTACCGTCTTCAAGTAAGAGTAATGCCTTTTTCATTCAATTGTATAGGGATTAATCAAATATAATTTTTGCAAATATAATACTAAATGGATAACAAAAAAGGCGAGTATAAATAGATTATACTCACCTTCCAATATATTTTCAAAAAAGCTATTTTTATTCTTCCTCGCTCGTTGCCTTTGCATTGGTAGCGGTGGCAGCTGTTGCAGCAGCACCCCCTGAGCTCTTTCTTCTTCTTCTTCTCTTTCCACTTGGCTTATCAGCTTTTACATAAGTATCGTTAAAATCAACAAACTCAATCATAGCAGTGTGCGCACCGTCACCTAGTCTAAATCCAGTTTTGATGATTCTCAAATATCCACCAGGTCTTTCACCTACCTTAGCGGCAACATTAGAAAATAATTCTTTGACCGCTTCTTTATTTTGCAAGTTACTAAAAACGACTCTTCTTGAATGAGTAGTATCTACTTTACTCTTGGTAACTAGAGGTTCTAGAAAAACTCTAAGTGCCTTTGCTTTAGCAAGTGTCGTATTAATTCGTTTGTGTTCAATTAAAGAAATTGAGAGATTTCTCAAAAGGGCCACCCGGTGTCCTTTCTTACGACTTAAGTGGTTGTGTTTTTTTCCGTGTCTCATGACAATTAAGTTTACTTTGCATCACTGTTGCCAAAGTTTCGATGGCCTCGAAACAATTATTAACAACGGTTAATACTAGATTAAATAAATCCGGTGATACCGGGCCAAAACGATTATTCTTCGTCCAACTTATATTTAGACAAGTCCATACCAAAGGTAAGACCTTTATTTTGTAGTAATTCTTCAATTTCTACTAACGACTTTTTACCAAAGTTTCTGAACTTCAATAATTCGTGCATATCGTATTTTACCATTTCTCCAAGAGAATTGATCTTTGCAGCTTTCAAGCAGTTGTACGCTCTCACTGACAAATCAAGGTCTTCCAAAGATGTTTTCAATAATTTACGCATGTGAAGAATGTGTTCGTCAACGATGTTATCTTCTCTTGTAGAAGCATCATCAAAAGTTATCTTCTCATCAGTAATCAACATTAAGTGTTGAATCAAAATTCGTGAAGCTTCCTTAACGGCCTCTTCTGGATGAATAGTGCCATCCGTTTCGACCTCCAAAGTTAATTTCTCGTAATCTGTTCTTTGACCAACTCTTGTATTCTCGATTTTATAAGCTACCTTTTTAATTGGAGTATAGATGGCATCTACCGGGATCACACCGATAGGTGCATCTTTTGGTAGATTTTCATCAGCAGGAACGTATCCACGACCCTTTGTAATTGTCAATTCTATTTCTAAATTAACACCTGGATCCATTCGGCAAATAGCCAAATCAGGATTCATAATTTTAAATACATTGGTATGAGACTCAATATCTCCAGCCACGAATTCTTCTTTCCCTCCTATAGTCAAATAAATCTTTTCTTCTAAAGTCTCCTCATCAGTGTTCATGGGCTTGATACGGACTTGCTTGAAGTTTAAGATGATATCTACAACATCTTGCACTACACCTTTAATGGTTGCAAATTCGTGATCCACACCCGCAATTCTAACTGCAGAGATTGCATAACCCTCCAACGAAGACAACAACACTCTTCTTAAAGAATTTCCAATCGTTTGTCCAAATCCAGGCTCTAATGGTCTGAACTCGAAGGTGCCATGAAAATCAGTTGCTTTTTGTAATATAATTTTATCCGGCTTCTGAAAATTTAGTATGCTCATTAGATAATTTTATTATAGGGTTAATCAACAGATTCAATAAACAAGGAAAGGCCATCCTTGGGATAGCCGTAACATTCCTATTACTTAGAATACAATTCTACAATTAACTGTTCGTTAATCTTTTCAGGAATCATTTCTCTTTCGGGTGCACTTAAGAAAGTACCCTCCATTCTATCTGGATTCCATTCCAACCAAGTCCAATTACGGACATCAGTTTTTCGAGCAACACTTTGCACTATATTTTCATTAGCCTGAGACTTTCCTCTTACAGAAACTACATCACCCGCTCTTAAAGTAGCAGAAGGGACGTTTGTCACAACACCATTTACAAGAATATGTTTATGTGTCACTAATTGTCTCGCCGCCATTCTAGTGTTGGCCAAACCTAATCGAAAAACAGTATTATCCAATCTAGATTCAAGCAATTGGAGCAATATCTCGCCAGTAACTCCCTTCCTTCCAGATGCTTTTTCAAAAAGATTTCTAAATTGTCTTTCCAAAACACCGTAAGTATACTTTGCTTTTTGCTTTTCCATCAATTGAAGTGCGTAATCAGACTTCTGCTTACGTCTTCTACCGCCACCATGCTGACCAGGTGGGTATTTTCTTCTTTCAAAAGCTTTATCGAAGCCATAAATTGCTTCACCTAATGCTCTGGCTTTCTTAGTCTTAGGTCCTATATATCTTGCCATAATATTATACTCTACGTTTTTTAGGAGGACGACATCCGTTA
>JAHDCZ010000138.1 GCA_020629615.1 Saprospiraceae bacterium | reverse complement strand
CACTTCCCTCTTTATCTAAAATACTCTCTAAAAGCATGGCTGTTCTTTTTCCCGTCTGACAGATTAAAATCAATTTCTTTTCTTGCAAATACCAATTATCATTTTCCATAATTTCTGACATTGGAAAATGCTCCGCTCCGATATTCGTTTGACTAAGTTCGTGAGATTCACGAATATCAATAATTTTCCATTGCTTCGGAGATTTTAATCTCCGAAGCATTTCTTGAACCGTAATGGTGGGGATTTCTGTGGATGTTCCGCAAAATAATTCATAGTCTATTAATTCAATGCCCTTTTTGTTATTCGCATTCACAGGGTTTAGATCTGATCGATTAAATTTTAATTTTCTCTGCTCCAAGCTCATCAAATCGATACTCAGAAAATACCCCGACAAATTGCTCCCGATACCCAAAATTATTTTTAAAATTTCTAATGCTTGCATACTAGCTAAAATCCCTGCAACAGGTCCTAAAATTCCTGCCTCTTCACAATTAGGAATTAAGTTTGGCTTTGGTGGACTCGGAAACAGATCTCTGTAATTGGGGCCGTAGTTTCCATTATCATCTTTCAAATTAAAAACTGACAACTGTCCTTCAAATTGATGGATGGAGGCAAAGACATTTGTTTTTCCCAACTTCACACAAGCATCATTCACAAGATATCTTGTCGAGAAATTATCTGTACTATCAGCCACAATGTCATATTGCTCAATAATTTTCAAGGCATTTTCAGAGGTCAATTTTTCGTTATGAATCTTACACATGACGTGAGGATTCAAGTCTTGCAATCTTTCATTTGCCACTACAGCCTTATCGCGTCCAACATCATGCGTAACATAAAGAATCTGTCTTTGCAAGTTATGAACTTCGACACTATCAAAATCCATTAGACCAATCATTCCGACTCCTGCTCCTACCAAATACATCGCCAGAGGTGAGCCCAAACCACCAAGTCCTACGATAAGCACTTTAGCATTTTTCAGTCGCTCTTGACCCTTTGATCCTACTTGCTTTAAAATGCTTTGCCGACTGTAACGATTCAATTCCTCTGGTGTCAATTCATTCATAATAATTATATCCTTATGTAAAGGAAAGCAAATCCTCAGAGATTTAAAAGATGTAAGTCCTCTTGACTGTCAACATCTAAATTTCCAAGTTGGAAATCAACGAAATCGATTTTATAATTTCCTGATTTGATGATAGATTTTGCCCCGTTGTCCCCTTCAAGTGCTTCCAATTTACTGCGAAGGCTCATATCAAAAAGGACGGGTGGGCCCTGTCCATCTTGATATCGTGACACAATAATATCTGCGTCCGAAGCTTTTCTTTTCTTCATTAAATCCATCAAATTCTTTTGTGTAAAATAGACTTGGTCACCTAGTACTAGGATAATCTCTCTATACTCTCTTTTGATTTGGCTTACGCCGAATGCTATTGTATTCCCCAAACCTCTTTCCCAATTGGGATTATGCAACACGAAACAATTTTTGAGATCTAATAGTTTTTCAATTTCAATTCCATTCGCGCCAAGCGCTACAAAAACATCAGCATCAGCAAACGAAAGACACTCGTCGATCATGCACTGCAACAAACTATCGTTTTTAAATTTCAACAACTGCTTCGGCCTACCCAACCTTGTAGATGCTCCAGCAGCTGCAATAAGAATTGCAGTTTTCATTCTATTAAAATTTAAGGAAAGATAGAGATTAGTTTATGAAAACAAAAGGGCCATCACCTGATGTGACAGCCCAATATTTCTATTGAATCATAGGTAATTCAATTTTTGTTAAGCACTCAATCGAGTTGGATTTTCATATAGGTGCTTAAACAAAATAGGTTGTGGATACTCTTTTTTAAATTCGTACAATAAAACATCAAAGGAAGTAACTAATCCAATAAGACGATTTTCCTGATCGACAACTGGCAAAGCATGAAATCTATTATCTAAGAAAAGCTCCGCTGCTGTGCCCACCTTATCCGTTTCGCTTAAACGAACTACTTTTTTACACATCACTTGAAATACCGATGTTTGATCATATTCATTTGGTGCGATTTCATTTTTCCAAAGGTCATATGTCGTAATCATTCCGACAAGAATATGGTTTCGTACAACTGGCAGGTGATGAATTTTGTGCTTCATAAAAATTGAACGCACTTCACTTAGTTTGGTTGTTGGGGCTACCGTGATAAGCTTGGTAGACATGATGGATTTGATCGGTTCATTCATCATAATCTTATAATTTATGAGGTGAATAATGATTTATCTCTTCGTAAATGTCTTAATAATAAGTTAAGGGTTTTTATAGGATTTGTCAAGGGGTGATGAATGATAATTTTTTAATTATGATTTCCATGCATGATTGAATTAGCTTAATTGGCTTGTTTGTAGGAGGAACATGATAGGATTATTTCAAGCTATTTTTCTTTGTCTTGCCAGACGGACCTTCATTTTTTCCTTGACGAAAAAACGAAGCAAAAAAGTCAAGACGCCTTAAGGCCTCCCTGCAATGCCGCCCCCGCTGCCCACTGAAGGCGTCGGTCAGCGCTTCTTTATATTAAGGTATATTATGAAGGATGAATATTTTAAAAAAAATCTCATCGTTTTATTTTTATCAACTTTTATTACATAATCGCAAAATCTCAAATCTCATTTTCTCAAAATCTATCAAACAACTATATCAGTGTTAAAATCATCGGTGAATGATCCGACAACTTTTCTTCGCGCCAGGCATGTAAGTAATGGCAATCTTTGAGAATGGGGATAAGATCACTATGCATGTAACTATGGTCATAGCGATATCCATTCCCTTGATGACTGTACCAAGAATACTCCTCTATCGATCCATGCATTCGCCGAAAGGCATCCACATAAGACATTTTTTCTAGAGCGTCCAGTTCATCACTATACATAAATGAATTTCCTTTTTGATCGATGTGTTGCTTGCCTGTATTAAAATCACCCACCAAGATGGAAGGGGTGTATTGTAATAAATCCTTTTTTAGGAAATCAAATAACTCATGTTTCTTTTTATGTGGCAGATACATACCATACAAATGAAACACCCCAAAATCAGCATGTAATATCGATGCGGTATAAATGGGATCCGCTTGATTGCATTGAATAAAATCACAGGGCAGCTGGCTTGCTATTAAGACCGTATTACTCTGGTCGGTTGTATGTCCCACGCCTTGATGTATGTACCCAGCCTTTAATAAATTAGCTCGCAAAAATGTACCCTTTGAATTGTTTTGAAATTCGGACAAGACAATAATTTCCGATTTGGACTCAATCAATCGACGAGATATTTTCGAGATACGCGTACCGCCTCCCTGTCTAATATTCCAAGATAAGATTGAAAGCATATTTCTCATTTCCTTTTCTTGGCTTCATCAATACTCGCCTTCAATGCTGCCATAATATCCACCACAGGTTTTTCTTCTTCCGCTTCTTCTAGTTGCACAATTTCCTTACCGTCGATCTTATCCTGAACTAACTCCATCACTGCTTCACGATAATGATCCTCAAAAGAAATCTGATCAAAACCCATGGTTAAAGAATCAATTAAGGTTTCTGCCAACTGCATTTGTTCTTCTTGTACATTGACATCCTTTAAATCGGGCACATCATTTAAACTTCTTAGTTCGTAAGGATATCTCAATTTATACATAATCATTCCTTGTCCTTCTGGAACCAATAAAACCACATCTTCGCGATCTCTCAAAACAATACGCCCTACCCCAGCCTTGCCTGATTTGGCCAGTGCTTTAATTAAAAGATTAAAAGTATCATGCGCAATATCCCCGTGAGGTCCAACAAAGTAAACCGCTTCAAAACGCGAAGGATGAACTTCATGAATATCTACAAATGCTTCAATATCGATTGTACGCGTACTCTTCAGTCTTAGCTTTTTAAGTTCGTCTGGATGGATCACAACAAATTGATCGGGTTCATATTCGTAGCCTTTTACAATATCACCATAGGGCACCTCTTCATTACACGATTTACATATCTTCGAATACCCAATCGAGCCATGGTCTTTATCATGGAGTTGTTTAAAACTCACATCATTTTTTCTTTCAATGGCATTAAATATCTGAATGGGAATCGTTACCAATGAAAATTTAATATGTCCTCTCCAAATTGATCTCATAGAGTTTTTTATTTATACGCTTAGCGCGAATGTATTCAATATCTATTGTGACGCCAAATCTTCCCGAAGGTGCAAAAAAACTGGTTCGCGCAATGTATTATTACTTGTGATTGAGGCGTATTGAACTTCGCACTGTAATAATGCTTGTGTCCACGTTGTTTTATTTTCTTCTTCGACTTTGAGTCGAATGGGTTTTTGATTTACAATTAAGTTCTTCAACAAGTTTAGAATAGATTTCATTTTAGTCTGATTAAAACCTGTACCTACTCTTCCGCGATATACAAATTCTTCATTTTCTATGGTGATCAAATGTAATGAACCAAATAAATCTTTGCGATCGCCGTTTCCTTCTGTAAATCCAATAATGGTACAGGTCATGCTCGCTCTAAACTTAAATTTCAACCAATCTGCTGTCCTCTGACCTTCTTGATAAGTACTTTTTTTGTTTTTCAACATGATGCCTTCTAATTCCATTTTTTTTGCAGCATCAAGTAGAGCCTGTCCATCTTCAAAGTGCTGGCTTAAGCGTAAACTGGAGGAAGCAAAATTGATATTCTTCAAATAGGAGTATCGTTCTAAGAGAGTTTTATGAGCTAATCTTTTTCCGTCCCAAACCAAACAATCAAAAATATATGCATAAGATGGTTTAGAATTTTTAAGTACAGATTTGGAGTGCATTCTACTAATAACATCTGCAAATATTGGTTTTCCGTTTGTATCCAAGCAAACAAGTTCAGCATCTAAAATTACCTGATCAGTAGCAATATGTCTGCTAGCATCTTTCACTATTTCAGGGAAGGCAGCAGAAATATCTCTTCCACTTCTGGAGATGACTTTCAAGGAATCAAAATCTTTCATAATAAAAACCCGAATGCCATCCCATTTGACTTCATATATATACTTCTCTTCAAAAGAAATTTCTTTGATAACCCCTGCTAGCATATGAACCGGAACTGTCAAGCTTGATACTGCTTTATCCCTGTTAGTCATGCTTATTATTTCTGACTTTGGAATCGCATGTTTGCTCGAACTAATATCAACTGCCACATTATAAAATTCTGACCACACATCTTGGTGATCAACTAATTGGTGATCAATATTTTTCAAAGTAAAAAATTGTGAAGATGGCAAATCATCCATAAAGTCCCAATGAAAGGGAAAAGAAACAGGAGCATTTGTTTTACCCCTCAAACTATAAGGAGCCACAGTAGAATGAGAACGATGATTTCTGAAAATATCAATTAGAATTTTAGACTTACGTTTTTCTTTGCTCAGATTTAATGTTGTGTGTTTGGGAAATTGCTTAACAAATTCCGAGGCTAACTCCCTTACATAGATCACCATAGTTTCATGAGTCACATTTGGCATAATTGGAACAAACAAATGAAGTCCTTTTCCCCCACTGGTCTTTACAAATACGACAAATCCTTTGTCTTCAAGAAAAGCTCTCAATTCCTTAGCAATTAGTACGAGTTCTTTAAATTTTTGTTGAGGATCTGGATCTAAATCAAACACCATGTATTCTGGTGAATTAAACAAATTGATATTCATTTGCATCGGATGAAACTCAAGTGCAGAAATATTAACCAACCAAATCAAATCCGCCGCAGTGTTTATCACCGGATATTTTATGGTTTCATCAGTATGTTCAATCATAACTGTATCCAACCAATCTGGTTTCCAATCAGGAGCCTCCTTCGCATAAAACGAAGCTTCATCAATCCCGTTTGGGAAACGAATGAGCGTTAAAGGTCTATTTGAATTAAAGTGAAGAAATTGCTCTGAAATTTTTAAATAATATTCTATGACCTCAGCTTTAGAAATGGATTGTTTGGTGTAAAGTATTTTATCCAAACTACTAAGTCTGATTTTTTTATCTCCTACTTTTGTATATACATATTTAGAAGGCATGGCGTTAATGTATCAATAATCGCACGTGTTTAAAAGTAAACTAGAGATTAAAATCTTGTGACGAATCTTCAAGCTATAATATAGAATTATATGTACAAAACCACTACAAATGTTCTACAAAACGATAATATTACAATTAAATTATTAAAGAATTATGTATTATTAAAAATTATAATATATATTTGAACTATAAATTCCAATTTAAGGAATCTAAAGAATCAATTATTTAAGGGTGTTAGATGTAGGCAATCCATGTGGTGTGGGTTGCCTTTTTCTTTGTCAATTTAATTTTCTAAACCTATTGTAGATTCATTATCCTTTCCTGATGGTTTAATACTAATTGCAGAATATCCTTCCCTTCATAAAGTCTTACATCTAAAATAAAAAAAGCCTAGGCGGAGAGCCTAGGCCTTCTTAAACTCAATAAACCAATCTCATGTAAAATGAGAATTATTATAAAAAGACGAAATCCAGTTTTTCATTTGCCGTCAAGGCAAGCTACACTTTATACCCTAATCACTTTTCATCACTTTAGATGAATTTATTTTATTCTCTTTATCCAAATCTTTTCCAAATCATTGAGTTTTAAAATAGCCCAAGCGGAGAGCCTGGGCCCTTAAACTCAATAAACCAATCTCATGTATAAATGAGAATTATTATAAAAAGACGAAATCCAGTTTTTCATTTGCCGTCAAGGCA
>JAHDCZ010000022.1:18972-37202 GCA_020629615.1 Saprospiraceae bacterium | reverse complement strand
TCATGGGATTATAATTTCAAAAAGGGCTGCATCTGATGCAGCCCTTTTTTTGTTGAAATCCACCTCTACGGCTCCTCCAGACTCGGAAGAATAAACACCACTAGAAATTTCGATCCCTCGCTCCCGATTGTACCAAGCGATCCTAAGCAAGCTTCCACCGACTACACTACACGACAATACGAATTATCAAACCACCTAGGCAATGTCCTCACAACATTCACAGGAAGACTCCTCGGTAATGAAGGAGCGATGACTGATGGAAAGGTAGAATTCTACCAGCCAGAAGTTGTTTCGGCACAAGATTATTATCCGTTTGGTCAAAATATGCCAGAAAGGTCTTATATTAATAATGATTTGAATAACGATTCATATCGCTTTGGCTTCAACGGTAAGGAACAGGATAACAGCGGTGAGTTTGGTTCATTGACCCATTATGATTATGGGTTTAGGATATATAATCCGGCCATTGGGAAGTTTTTGAGTGTTGATCCATTGACCGCTAAATACGCAATGTTGACACCTTATCAGTTCGCTTCTGATAGCCCAATTGCAAATATTGATTTGGATGGTTTAGAATCTCAGGGTTACATATATGCAAAAGCGGGATTTTATGGGCATAAACCTAAGGTTGCTGTTGAATTTGTGGAAGATGTTATAAAAGGTGTGGGAGAAATTGCAGTAATGGCTTTAGGGGCAATCACACAAATAGGTGATCGTGTTCATGGAATAGGTTCTGAGTGGGAAGAAACTCAAAGATTGAATTATTATTCAATCATTGGAGATAAAAGTGAATTAGAACTTTTAGTGGAAGTAGCTGCTTCTCCAATTATTGCGGTTAACGAATATTATAACGATCCATCTGATGGAAAAAAACTGGGCCATGTTTTAGGAACTGTTGCGCCATTTGTTAAGGGAAGAAAATTAAATTCAAATAGCAAAGTTGTAACAGATGTTTTAAGAACCGAAGGAAGTTTTAAGAACTTTTATAATGAAAGTGGAGTTCTTGTTAATGAAGGAGGCATTCTAAAAGGTGCTATACCGTTAGAAAACACAACAGTGATTTTAGAAGGGAAAATTACGATTTCTAAAAATGGTAAGGAAGTTATGATAGATAACTTTAGTTTCTTTGAAACAAGTAACTTTGGAGAAATTAAAGCTCAGAACACAATTGGATATAAAACTACTAAGGATATACTAAATAGTTTGCAGCAAATTGTTAAAGAAGAAGGTTTCCTTGAAGGTGCAGTTTCCTTTAAAAGAAGTAGGCCAGAAGGGTCTCCACTTAAAGATACAGAGGTTAGAACGATACCTCTTAAATTAAAAGATTAATAAATGCATGAGAGTATAGAAGAATTAATGGTAATGTTAAAGAAAAATAATGTTACATCGTTAGCTCTAAAAGAAATAGTTGACTATTTACATAAACAAGGCTGTTCAGGTTCTGAAACTTTTGTTGTTTTAACAAATGGATTGGGATTTTGTGAGAATGAAGCTGATTTAGTTATTTCAAACTCTAATTATTGGAGTAATGAAGATCCTCTTGAGATAATGAAAGAGATAGCAATTTTAACTAATGTAGGGAGGGAGATTGATGATAGTACTATTTCTTTGAACTTGAAATGATACTAGTTTATAATATTTGACGTGAAGTATTTTACAAAATGATTAATAAACTAGTTTAGCGTAGTCTTCCGTATAGCTAGAGCAAAGCAGCCTACGCAATTTAAAACTGTAAGTTTATTTGATAATCAAACTTTGCAACCAGCTCGGCGTAGTCTTCCAGTTGGCTAATGTGCCAAGCAGCCTACGCAAAAAGCCCATAGTCCGGCGCAGTCTTCCGCGTAGCCAATGTAATTAGCAGCCTACGCCAAGAGCCCAGCACAACCCACCAAAATTTTCATTATATTTAATAAGTAATGAAACGCAAAGACTTAAAATATCTATTGGCATACATCCCGATCCTTTCAGCTTTTGTTGCCATGTATTATCAAGGCATATTTTCCTATGCTACCTTGATTATTGCCTTTGTGATCGTACCGATACTCGAGTTTCTCTCTCCAGGACATACGGATAATGTTACACCAGAAGAAGAAGATAGTTTAATTGCTAATCGCTTTTTTGATTTCTTACTTTACCTTAATGTACCGCTAGTCTTTTTAATGCTATGGTATTTTGGATACATCGTATTCCAAGGTGGTCTTGCAACTTACGAGTATATTGGTTTATGCGGTAGCATTGGCGTGGTCATCGGAGCAAGTGGCATCAATGTGGCACACGAGCTCGGTCACCGTACCGAAAAGTGGGAACAAACTCTCTCCAAAATTTTATTGCTGCCAGCCTTGTATATGCACTTTTTTATAGAGCACAATCGTGGGCATCATTTAAGAGTAAGTACACCAGAAGATCCGGCAACGGCGAGAAAAGGGGAGATCTTATTCTTCTTTTGGATTCGATCATCAATAGGAGGATACCTGCATGCTTGGCAACTAGAAAAACAACGCTTAACGCGAAAAAATAAAGCCCTCATCTCTTTGCATAATGAAATGATCAGATTTACCATTATTCAATTCCTTTATGTTGCTGCTGTCTTTTTCTTTTTTGGCCCTGCGGTAGGAAAAGCGATCGTTACCGTGGGCATTATCGGATTTTTACTGCTCGAAACCATCAATTACGTAGAGCATTACGGCCTACAACGAAAGAAATTAAAAAGCGGACGATACGAAAAAGTACAAATCCATCATTCATGGAATTCAAATCATGAAGCAGGTCGTATTTTATTGTACGAACTAACGCGACATGCGGATCACCATTACAAAGCGACTAGGAAATATCAAGTATTGCGGCATTATGATGATAGTCCGCAACTACCTTTGGGCTATCCGGGTTCCATGTTTTTGGCCATGATTCCACCCGCCTGGTTTTGGGTTATGAACAAAAGAATCCCCGCCAGCTCGGTGTAGTCGCCACCTACACCATTTAACTTTCTAACTTGAATTCTGTATCTTAAGAATTGTTAAACGATACTTCATATTGAAACGTAGAAAATTAATTCAAAATCTTGGCTTGGCTTCAGCTGGAGTAATACTTTCCTCTTGTAAAAATGAGAATCCATTAGTATTAGAAAAAGAATCAGTCAGAAGATTAGGGAATATCAATCACTCCGTTTGTAGATGGTGCTATTTCGATCTGAGCATTGAAGAATTGGCTGACGCTGCCAAGGATTTAAAAATGAAATCTGTGGAGTTGCTCGATCCAGAGGAGTGGGATGCTGTCTTAGATCGTGGCCTTGATGTCGCCCTCAGTAATGGTAGTAAATTAGGTATTACAAATGGCTTTAATGATCCCAAGAATCATGAGCAACTTAAGCAGGATTATTTTGATTTAATCAAAAAAGCAGCAGATAAAGGGATCGATCAAATTATTTGCTTTTCAGGAAATCGAAATGGGATTTCTGACCAAGAAGGCTTGGAAAATTGTGCACAAGGATTAAAAGATATTTTGGCTTTCGCCGAAAGGCAAAGTATTACCATCACGATGGAACTTTTAAATAGTAAAGTAGATCATTTTGATTATCAATGTGATCACACAGCTTGGGGTGTCGCACTTGTTGAAAAAATAGGATCACCTAATTTTAAATTACTATACGATATCTATCACATGCAGGTGATGGAAGGGGATGTGATTGCAACCATCGAAAAGAATAAAGCGTATATCTCTCATTTTCATACGGGAGGTGTCCCTGGTCGAAATGAAATCAACCAATCGCAAGAACTCAATTATCCTGCGATAATGAATGCACTCAAAAAAATAGAATTTAAAGGATACGTTGCTCAAGAATTTATTCCTACTCGTAAAGATGTTATTGCCTCGCTACGTGAAGGTGTAAATATTTGCGACGTTTAATAAAGATTTATGTATTTCAATTCTAACGGAAAATCAGAAGTAAGCTATGACGCAATCGTCGTCGGCTCTGGAATCAGCGGGGGCTGGGCAGCCAAAGAACTTTGTCAGAAAGGACTCAAAACATTGATGCTAGAACGTGGACGCAAACTAGAACACGTCAAAGACTACATTACCGCCATGAGCGAACCATGGGAATTTAAAAACAGAGATCGTCTGTCACAAGAAGATCTCAAAGATTACCAGAAACAAAGTCGTACTGGATATACTGTCCGAGAATCCACAAAACATTTATGGGTAAAAGATACAGAGCATCCATATACAGAAATAAAACCTTTTGATTGGAATCGCGGATACCATGTCGGAGGAAGATCACTCATGTGGGGGCGACAAAGTTATCGTTGGAGTCCAATGGATTTTGAAGCCAATGCCAAAGAGGGAATCGGTGTGGACTGGCCAATACGGTACAAAGATATCGCTCCCTGGTACGATTATGTAGAACAGCACATCGGCGTTAGTGGTCAGAACGAAGGCTTACCGCAATTGCCAGATGGTAAGTTGATGCCACCCATGGAAATGAATTGCATCGAAACTTATGTCAAAGAACAAATCGCCAAAAATTATTCGGATCGTCTGATGACCATTGGACGAACAGCCAACATCACACAGAATCTAGGAGCGAGAGGTAAATGTCAATATCGAAATCGCTGTATGAGAGGATGTCCATACGGCGCTTACTTCTCAACGCAATCATCTACATTGCCTTTTGCAGCAGAAACAGGAAATCTTACACTAAGGCCTTTCTCAATTGTAACCGAAGTTATTTATGATGATGAAACACAGAAAGCCAAAGGGGTACGGATTCAAGATGCAGAAACAGGAGAAACGCATGAGTATTTTGCCAAGATCATTTTTTTAAATGCATCAGCTTTTGGATCAACATGGATTATGATGAATTCCAAATCCGATCGATTCCCAAATGGCTTGGGTAACGATTCGGATCAGTTGGGAAGAAATGTGATGGATCATCATTTTCTTTTGGGAGCCGCTGGAAATTCTTCCGATTTCAAAGATCGATACTTTACTGCGGGACGGCCCAACGGAATATACATCCCACGTTTTCAAAATTTGAACGAGGCAAGCAAACGAAACTATTTGAGGGGATTTGGATATCAAGGAGGGGGTAGTCGATATGGCTGGACTCGAAATATAAAAGAAGCTGCCTTCGGAAAAGAGTTTAAAGAAGCAGTCGTTAAACCAGGGAAGTGGCGATTTGGATTAATGGGTTTTGGAGAGTGTCTACCTTATCAAGACAATCGAATCACATTAAATGAGTCCTTAAAAGATATTCATGGTCTTCCCACCTTAAATGTGGATGTCGAGTGGAAAGAAAACGAAATGGAAATGCGCAAGGACATGGTCGATGCGGCGGTCGAGATGCTAGAAAAAGCGGGCTTGGAAGATGTTCAACCTTACGATCATGGCAGTAATCCTGGAAAGGGGATTCACGAAATGGGCACCGCTAGAATGGGTCGTGATCCAAAAACATCTGTTTTGAATGGCTTCAATCAGATTCATGCCGTGAATAATGTATTTGTAACAGACGGCAGTTGTATGACCTCATCAGCATGTCAAAATCCTTCATTAACTTACATGGCATTGACAGCAAGAGCAGCCAATTTTGCAGTACAAGAATTAAAAAAAGGAAACCTCTAATTATGAAAAGACGAGAAGCGATAAAATCATATGTAGTCATTGCTGGTGCTTTGTCAACGGTAAGTATTTCCACCATTTTGTCGAGCTGCAAAGCTGAAGCGACTACGGGTTGGAAACCAGAATTCTTCTCGTTGGAAGAGATCAATTTGTTGAAATCATTGACAGAATGCATTATTCCCAAAACCGATACACCTGGTGCCAATGATGCATTGGTTCATCAGTTTATAGATTCGGCGGTCAATGATGTACTCGAAAAGAAAGAGCAAGACATTTTTAGAACAGGTTTACAACGCATCCAAGAAAAATCACAATCAGCACATCAAAAATCATTTGTCGATTTAGCCATAAATGAGCAGAATGGAATTCTAGAATATTTTCACAAGGATGCTGAGGCCAAGATTAAAGCAGATAGTAAAGCCAAAGAAATATTTCCTTTGCTGAAGCAATTGACAGTTGCCGGTTTTTTTACCTCAGAAATCGGTTCGACGCAGGTGCTAAGACATAATCCTATCCCTGGAGAATTTCTCGGATGTGTACCCTTTGGTGATGACGATGTCATGATGGCGCAGGCTGGGGGAGCGTATTAGACTTTTAGTATTTGTCAGGTTAAAACGTGATTGCGTTTCGAGAATACATGAGTTGAGATGTTAAGAAATCAACAGTCAAAATTGATAATATGAATTTTCAGCAAATGAACGAATTAAGCCTTTTTTTGATATTTCAAAAAAAAGGAAATATTACTACAGAGATTGTTGAGCAAGCAACTTTGGAACTAAAAAAAAGAGACCTTTCTTTAGAAAGATATAGAGATTTAGAAAACGAAGCCTTGAAGTTGGAAGAGTTAGTTGTTGATTCAATTGTATTGAATAAAGTTGAGGATGCTAAGAACAAACTAGTTCAAAATGGAATTGAAGAATCAGTGGCTGAACTTCATGTTCGACGAGACTACAGATCCTATGAAATTCCCAAAATAGCTTCAATCTGGTTGTTGGTAATAGTAATAGGTCAAGTAGTTCAACTTTTTATTATTTTGAGTTCAGGCATGCCTGTTTTCAGTAATCCTGATTTTTATATTAGAATTTTTCTTCTTGTACTTGTGTGGTTCATTTATGAACAACGCAGATGGGCTTTGATTACATTTATAGTTCTAACATCACTTGTTGCGATAGTTGGTTTTTTGGGAAATTCTGTCGAAGTTATGTGGCCAGGGTTATTTCATTCAATTGCAGGATTTCTTTTATTAATGACTGAGGTAAAAGGGCGTTTTTACGGTAAATGATGTATGTAGAAATTATAAGAACGAAGAGCGTATTAATTAGATATAGTTAAAGCCTAACTTTTAAGAATTTTCTATTCAGAATTTATTTACTTTCGTCGCTCTTAATAAAAGAAGTTATGATGAAAGGCCTTTTTACTATAATAATAGCGACTTTAATTTCCAATTTTCTTTTCGCACAAGAGCACAAAGATTGTACAACTCCTATGGTCTTATGTGGAGAATCTCCTTTCAGTTTTACCGTATCAGAAGGGATTGGGGTCAAAGATGAAATAACGGATGGCACTTGCGTCGGGACAGAATATAATTCGATTTGGATTGAATTAAATGTGGTGACTCAAGGCGATTTGATCTTTGATATTATGCCTAAAAATGGAATCTCTGATTTTGATTTTTTAGTCCTTAAAAAAGAGAGTGATAATTGTGATGAACATGAAGTAGTCAGATGTATGGCAACGGGAGCAACAGCAAATAATCCCAATAATGAAAATTGTACTGGAAATACAGGATTGCAATACGGGGAAACGGATATCGTAGAAGAACCTGGTTGTAGTCAGACTGATAATAATTATTTAGCTCCGCTTGAAGTCTTTCATGGAGATCGATACCTTTTATTAATTAATAATTTTTCGGACACTGTGGGTTTTGATCTTGTTTTAGATGGTACTGCTGAGATTCATTGTATAACAACAACTTCAAATAAGGTGGTAGAGAAAGCGGACAATTTTGATATTGTTTCTTCCAATGTTGTTTCTGATCAATTAATCATTCAAACCGCAAATAACTTCGAGGACGGAAAATTGTATATCGTGAATATGTTGGGTCAGGTGGTGCATCAACAAAATGTGATAGCTAATGAGGTAATACGATTTGATCCAATCAATTTGGTAGGGACGCATGTGGTCATATTAAAAACGCAATCTCATCTAAGTTCGCAGAAAGTTATCTTTGTAGGAAAAGGGTAGCATTTCTTAAAGCGATAGGGTAATTCTTCTTGAGTTAATTTTTGATTTATACTTTTTTTGCCTTTCGGCGAAAGCCTAGAAATCAAAAAATATACTCTACGCCAGATCTATTTGTTGACACAAGTTTCTAAATTCTTACAGCTCATATCAATGATCGTCTAACCCGGATTATGCATTAGAACTTCGTTATGAGACATGAAAGGCCAATGAAATATGAAGTTTTGGAACTGAGGCATAGTTATCACTACGGTGAGGTGAGAAAACTTAATGAAATGGTATATTTTGCAGGCATTACAGGTCGGAATAGATTTTCTAATGCATAATCCGGGTTTAATAAGATGTCATTTACAAATGAGAAAATTATATAATATATGGCACTAAAATTGTCATTATTATAGTTGGTTTACCCTCAACGAATGGGTGCAATCACGACCAAGATCAAACTTACTTTATAGTATTGATATATAATAGGATACGTATATGTATTAATTATATATTTAAAAATTATCACTATGAAGAAGAATATCTATCGTATTTCTTTTAGCAAATGGTATAAAACAAATAGAAAAATTTCTGTTTATTTTTTCTTTGTTTTATTCGGTCTATGTACTCTACATCCTTCTAGTTCAAAGGCTCAATGCCTTGACCTTAACGATGTTTTTATCGCCTACGAATGCTCAGAAGGTGTTGAAGGAAATCCTAACGCGGGTAAGTTTTATCAACTTCATTTTAATATACCGCCAAATGGTAATGCTGGAAATTTTTGTTTTAGCTACACCAATGATTTAACCAATCAAGTAGAAAATACTTTTGTAATATTAGATCCTTCATTGGGAGCGGAGGTCAATTTAGGATATTTTCTAGATGGTACGATTCCCGATATTTCTCTTAAAAAAGTCAACCTGGACTGTTCTGAGAATGGAATGAATTGCTCAATTGGTGATTTGGCAGATCTTTTGGCATTCACATGTCCTACCAGTCGATCGGGATGCGAATCTGGATCAGGAAACGTAAATAATTATCGTCCGACTCCCATCTTGTTTGTTGATTTTACAGATAACCCATCGGGCGTATTGTCTATTGATAGAAACACACACGGCATTGAAAGAGGTGGAAATTGTTGCAATGATGGTACTCGTTGTTTGGAAGTTCAAATTGTTCCAAATGATCAAACCATAGGATATAACGTTCAGGCATATGCGGCTGGTGCTGTGGAGTTTTATATAGAAGTTTGGAATGACAACGATTGTGATAATGGTAGTTCAAGCGCTTGTACATGTGAGTCAGGGTGTCTATACGATTTGGATTTGGCCAATGATCCAGATGGTTCTGGAAATTACTCTTGTACATTAAATGGTGGATCAGAAAATGCGTATTTACCTTTTTGTGCTCCATCTGATAATCAACCCTTTTCTGTTATCTTATGCAAACCGGGCGATGACAATACGGGATTCTATATCGAGTCACTCTCAAATCCGATGGTTGACGATATCAAGGTAAATCAATCTTGCTCTGGCCAAATTGAGGCACAAGGTTTTGATGAAAGTCCTGCTCCTACTTGGAATTCACTCAATGGATCTCCTCTGAATTATCTTTCAAATACGACAGGATCATCGGTTAATTTTAATTATTCAGGTCCGGATATCACTCAAGTGACAATTTTTGAATACGAAGTATGCGGAATTATTAGCAACGTGGTCTCTTCGTGCACGGGGATGGTAGAAGATATTTGTAAACCTGTGCAGGTAACTGTATTTCCAGAATTAACTGTAAACCTGAATACTTCCCTAAATTGTACAAGCAATGAATTAACCATAACAGCAGAAGTAAATGGAGGTTCTGGAGAATATTCTATTTCATGGATGAATGATGCTGGTCTGATCAATGACCAAACAACGACTTCATTAAATATTTCAGAGCCGGGAAATTATTCCATCCTTGTTTCTGATGATCAATTTCAGATGACTTGTATTCCATTGTCAGAATCCTTAATGATTACATTGGGAGATTTGTTTTGCTGTGGTGCGGATGCAGGTGATATTCTACAGCCCTCTGATGAGCCAGCATTGATCCATCTTTGTATGGGCGATGATCTAGATGGTTTCATGATGTCCTATACCATGTTGGATGAAGAAGTTCCAAATCCAATAGAAAATTATTCCTATCGATATTTACTGAGTAATAACAACGGTGATATCGTACAAATCAATTCTATGGGAGATTTTGATTTCTCAACATTGACGCCCGGAAATTATTTTGTTCATGGTCTATCTTATGAAAGTTCAAATCAGCCTTCAAATATTGATGCTTATCTAAGTGGCCTATCCAATGTACTGGACATTGAACTAGATCAGGCTTCAGGTGAATTTTGTTTGGATCTTGACAATGAAAATAGTAATGATGAGCAAATTCAAGTTGTGGTTCAAGACCATATAGATATCAGCTTGAATAATCCTATTCAACTCTGCCTTGATGCAGGTAATTTTATTTTTGAAGCAACGCCTTCCAATGGGGATTTTGATTTTTTAGAAGGGCTTACGGATATGGGTGATGGTACGGCGGTGTTAAATGTTTCTGAAGCTGGGGTAGGCATACATACTGTATCCTATACAATTCTTGATGACTATGGTTGTGAATCAAGAATTGAAGAAAATTTTGAAATATTAGATTTGCCAGAAGTCAATGTAGAGGAACCAGGAGATCAATGTGTCGGAGATGGCGATATCGTTCTTATGGGTTTTCCGCTTTCCGCGAATGCTTATTTTACGACAACACTACCGGGTGGGTTAAGTGAAAACAATGATGGTACGGCAGCATTAAAAAATGAAAACTTAATTGAAGGTACATATCAGGCTACGTATCATTATGATGATGGATCATGTTCTAATTCGCATACCATAGAATTTACAATTTTTGGTGAGGGATCGTCTAGCATTGTTCAACCCGATGATCATTGTATTAATGCCCCTGATTTTATTATTGAAGGTTTTCCCAAAGATGGAAATGGTAGCTTTACTTCATCTTCGAGCGGTTTATCTGATTTGATGAATGGAACTGCTCTTATCGATGTCTCTGTAATGGGGATTGGTACCCATGAAATTTACTATGATTATACAAGTGATCAGGGTTGTACTTCTACAAGTTCAATACAATTTGAGATTTTCTCTTTGAGCCAGATAGAGATTGTTGGAGTAAATGATATTTGTTCCAATCAGGACGCCCTGCAAATTTCGGGAATACCCCAGGATGAAAATGGAAGTTTTACTATAACAGGTAATATAGGCTTACTAGATAATAATAACGGTACAGCAGAAATTGATATATCTACCCTTGCTCCCGGCGAGTATGTGGTCAGCTACAATTATACAGATGGAAATTCTTGTGAGAGCTCAGTGTTTCAAAAATTTGAGATATTAGAAGCGGCAGAGGTTTCAATCGAAATGGAAGGGGATCAATGTATTTCCAACGCCACATTAGATTTTACCGGTTTTCCAACAAACTCTAACGGCAGCTTTAGTTCTTTGTCCAATGGATTAATGGACAATCTTGATGGTACCGCACAAATAAATACTTTAGACGCTGGTGCAGGAATGCATTCTATTACTTATGATTACATAGCTCCTAATGGTTGTCTTAGTTCAACAACGATTGAATTTGAAATTTTTGATTTACCTGTTGTTAGCTTGAATGATCCTCTGGACCGTTGTGTCAATGATGTTGATATTTTATTAATGGGATCTCCTTCTACTGGATCTTTTTCATCTGCTAGCTCAGGATTGACAGATCACATGAATGGAACGGCTACGTTTGATCTTCAGACTGCTGGAGCAGGAATTCATGAGGTGCAATATTCTTTTCAAGATGAGAATACTTGTCTTAATTCGATAACACAGGAATTTGAAATATTTGATGTTCCAGTTATCGATCTTCAAAATATTGCCGTATGTCAGGGAAGTATAATTGAGATAACACCTTCCGTATCAAACGGTACAACACCATATGTTGATCATCTTTGGGAAATTATTGACCCTGGGACAACTGGATTATCATTGGATGCATTTTCAGATTATCAGAGTCAAAGCCCGTTGGTAAACACGACCAATGCAACAGAAGGTGTAGCCATTTTACGCTATTCTTTAAACGATGAAAATTCGTGTCAAACGAGTCATGAAATAGAATTTTCAATTAATAGTAATCCAGTGACCATGCCGATGATTATGGATGTTTGTATCGGTAGTACCGTCTCTCTAGATGGAAACCCTTCTGGCGGGAATGGTAATTTTGTAACCCACTCATGGGAGTCCAATCCAGATTTTTCGAGTACTAGTACGGCATATGCGATTGATAACATGGATAGTCAGATAGCAGTATTGGATGCGACCAATGCAACTGAAGGAGTTGTCTATTTAAATTATTTTGCAACAGATGAAAACGGCTGTGTGGTTAAAACTCCAGTGGAAATTATGGTTTTTTCTCCACCGAATGCAGGACAAGATGGATGGACTCAAATTTGTAATGCAGAAATACCAGCAACAATCAATCTCGTTTCAGCATTGAATGGAACACCTGATATAGACGGAAATTGGTTAGATTTAGATTACGCCAATGTGAATCTTGAAAATCCAAATTCAGTGGACTTTCGAAATACTCCTGCAGGAATTTATCGATTCGAATATTCGGTAGTTGGAAAAGCCGATTGTGCAGATGCTTCTGCAATAGTAAGTGTAGAAGTCCAAAATTGTTTTGATTTGGCGATCATGAAAAGTGCACCCGATGGACCTTTTTACAAGGGGCAGAATATACAATACAAATTTACCGTATTCAATCAAGGGATAATTGATGCCTACGATGTCGAGGTCAGAGATATTTATAATAGTAATGAATTCGAATTCGATCCTGAGCTAAATCAAGCAGATGTTTTAGCAAATGATCATGATTGGATTACGTCTGGTGGGTATCTGACAACTTCTATTGATTTCATCCCAGCAGGTCAATTTGCTGAAGTAATTCTGGAGTTACAGATTCCGGATGATTTTTCTAGCACCAGTTTGAGAAACAATTCTCAATTAGGATTTTTTACAAATAGCCCTGGATCAACTTATAAGCCTTTTGATGAAGACGAATCACCAGTTTTTAATATTGATAATGAATTGGATGATGAAATTTCGGATGATTTCAATGGAGGTATGGATCATCCAATGGATAATGATGCCTTTGATTTTGAATCCATCGTTGTCTGTCAATTGTCAGCAGGTCAATTTGAATATTTCCAATGCGAATCATTCCTTGGTTCTAATCAAGCAAGTTTCGACTTGTTTGATCCAACAGTTCTCCAAGGACTAGATTTGAATGGTGATGGTGACAATGATTCTGCTGATGGTGATGCTGGTAATGAAATATTGAGTTTTCATTTGTCAGAAAGTGATGCTCTATCCAATGTGGCTGCAGTTTCTTCGCCAAGAAACACCAATAATGATATTTTATACGCCAGATTGGAAGATGTCAATGGATGTATTGCCATTGCAGAATTGCATCTCACGGTAGTTACTCTTCCAAGTATATCTGTTCAGCCATCGGATCAAACAGTTTGTATTGGCTCCAATGTGAGTTTTTCAACTGTTGTTTCTGGAGAAAATGTTTTCTATCAATGGCAAGTTGATGAAGGTTTTGGATTTACTAATGTTGTAGATGCTACTGCTTCATTACTTAATTTAGAGAATGTAGATTTTTCTTATAATGGAAATTTATACAGAGTCATAGTTTCCAGTCAGAATAGCAGTGGGGTAATGTGTAACTCGATCGTAAGTGATGCAGCTCTTTTAAGTATCTATCCCGAATCCATTTTAGCCTGCAATGATGTGATTCAGGTATCGTTAGGGGATGATTGCCAGGCTCATGTAAGTCTGGATATGTTGTTAGAAAGTGATGTGAGTCATGATAATTATACGATTACCATCACCGATAGTAATGGAGATATTGTAAATAATCCCTTGACTGTTGAATATATAAATCACACACTTTCTTATACTGTAGTTGATAATTGTACGCAGAATTCATGCTGGGGTAAGATAGAGGTGGAAGATAAATTAGCTCCTCAAATTCATTGTTTAGATGACATTACCTTAAATTGTAATCAGCCGTTTAATCCTATATTGCCCATAGCACAAGATGCATGTGATCCGAATCCAACAGTTAAGATTTTATCTGATGAACTAACTGATGTTTCCTGTGATGATGTACAATATGCCGGATATAGTGCGATTAGAGAATTACATTTTCAAGCGGAAGATAATCAAGGAAATCTATCCGAAGTTTGTATTCTTAGAGTTTACTTTGAAAGAAGCTCCTTGGCCGAAATTGTTTTTCCCGCTGATGTTATTTTGCCATGTTATTCTCCACAGCTAAACAGTAATAATCCATTATGGGACAATGATAATAATGGTTATCCTGATCCACAAGAAGGATCTGGGCAACTAGAAATTGGTACTCCAACGATTAATGGAAATCCAATTTTCCCCAACGATGGATTTTGCGAAATGAATGTGACCTACGAAGACGTAGAACTTGTTGTCTGCGAATCTACCTTTAAAGTGCTCCGTACTTGGACAGCTTTAGATTGGTGTACCAGTGAAATTCGAATTAAGACCCAGATCATAAAGGTCATGGACAATCAAGCACCCATTAATAACTGTCCACTGGATTTTGCTAAAGAATATGTTGAGCACGATAATTGTCTCGCAAGTCATGAAGTAGAACCGCCAAATATCATTTACGAGTGTGGTACTTGGTCGTACACGGTTGATTATTTATATGGCGGAGAAGAATTAACGACTCCAATTCCGACAGGTCCATTTGTCAATACTAATGTTGTTGGACCAGAAGGAGGACCATATACAATCACAGATTTACCCATAGGGTATACTTGGATCAGATATACAATTCAAGATCAATGTGGAAATGTTACACAAGATTGTCGGCGTGAAATTCAAGTCTTGGATACCATTCCGCCAAATCCGGTATGTGAGGCATATACGGTTGTAAGTTTAAATCAAAATGGCTATGCCGAATTATTTGCGGAAAGCTTGGATGATGGCGGATTTGACAATTGTAGTGATGTATCTTTTCTTGTCGATCGAATGACTGAGGGATGCGGACATGTTGCGGGTTGGAAAGAATCAGTTAAGTTTTGTTGTGAAGATTTAGGAAAAGACCTAATGCTTGCTCTACAACTTACTGATGAAAGTGGAAATACAAATATTTGTATGGTTACAGTTCACGTCCAAGATAAGATTGATCCCATTCTTCACTGTCCGCCGGATGTGACCATCAATTGCGGCGACTTAATTGATCCAGAATTTACTGGTTTTGCAACGGGCGGTGATAATTGTATCAACCCTCAAATTGAATTTACAGATCAAGGTTTTTTAGGGACTTGTGGTCAAGGTGAAATCTCAAGAATCTGGAGCGTTTCCAATGAATCTTCTAGTGTAAATTGTACACAGAAAATCAGTGTGATAGAATTAGATCCCTTTGATGAAAGCCATATTCAATGGCCGCCAGATCAAAATTTGACAGGTTGTGCAGGTGTTGATACAGCTCCTAGTATGATGGGAGAACCCGTTTATTCTGATGATCAATGTAACCTTGTAGCTCATACCTATTCTGATCAAGAATTTAGTTTTGCAGATGGGGCTTGCTTGAAAATACTCAGAACCTGGACGATTATCGATTGGTGTCAATATGATCCCAATGGAATAAATTCTCCTGGTCTTTGGCAATCAGTTCAAATTATTAAATTGAGCAATGCTGTTTCACCAGAAATATTAAGTTGTGCTCCAATTACCATTTGCACCTATGAAGATGATTGTTATGGAAATATTGAAGTAGAAGGTTTGGCATCCGATGATTGTACTCCTAGTTCTGAATTGAATTGGTCCTTTCAAATTAAACTCCAAAATCAAGCTGATTTTGGTTCGGTCAATCAAGGTTATGAAATAAATGGATCTTATCCCGTGGGGCATCATCAAATTAAATGGATGGTGGAAGACTATTGTGGAAATTCAACAGAATGTTTTCAAAATTTAATTATTGAAGATTGTAAATCTCCAACACCTTACTGTTCTTCGGGAATAACTACTGTGATTATGCCGTCTGTTGGAAATATAGAAATTTGGGCTAGTGATTTTGATTTGGGTAGTTACGATAATTGTGATGAGGATTTGGTGTTTTCTTTTTCTTCCAACAGTTCAAATCAGAACATGACTTTTGATTGCGATAATATCGGGATAAATTCTGTCGAAATTTGGGTTACGGATGACGCAGGTAATCAAGCATATTGCGAAACGATTATTCATGTTCAAGATAATAATGAAATATGTGGGAATATTAGCCAAGCTTTACGAGTCGATGGAAAAATCACAACGTGTAATTTACAAAGCATCGAAAATGTACAACTCGAATTGATTGCAACGGATGTAAATATGAATTCTTCTCAAATCACATTGCAAGATGGTCTATTTACATTTGAAGATGTCGTATCTAATCTCGATTATCAATTAATTCCGTCCAAAAATGATGATCCATTGAATGGAGTCTCAACGTTGGATTTGGTCTTAATTCAAAAGCATATACTTCAACTACAGCCTTTAAATGCACCATGTAAAATTATTGCTGCTGATATCAATGGTGATGGCGTCATAAGTGCTGTAGATTTGATAGAGTTGAGAAAGCTCATTTTGGGCATCACAACGGATTTTCCAAATAATACCTCATGGCGATTTATAAATAGGGAATCGGGTTTAACTGATTTTAATATCTTTCCATTTGTAGAATCCTATCATTATACAGATTTGGCTGTGGATAAATTTGATCAGGATTTCCTTGGAGTAAAAATAGGAGATGTTAATGAAACCGTAGTCGCAAATTTGGAAGACCAAATTATTGATAATAGATCTCAAGACAAACTCGTGTTTTCCATAACAAATCAACAGGTTGATAAAGGAGAATTAATCGAAATTAAAGTGATGTCTAATGAGTTTGAAAAAATCCTTGGCTTACAATCAACCTTTGATTTTGATCATGATAAAATGAGCTTTATTTCCATAAATTCCGGAGTACTCGAAATTACAGAAATGAATTATTCATTGAATCATTTAGAACAAGGTGAAATTCCTTTCAGTTGGTCTTCGCCTATCGAAAAGACAGTAAATTCGGATGAAGTGCTGCTTAGTTTAGTATTTAGGATAAATGCGACCTGTAGTTTGGAGGATGTTTTTGACTTGTCTTCTACACTGCTTGCTAGTGAATTATACACGAGCGATTATCAAATCCTTAGTCCAGAAATAGTTTTTGATGACATTACTTTAAATGAACGATTTGAGTTTGAAGTGTCCCAGAATTCTCCAAATCCTTTTAATTCGAAAACAGAAATTTTCGTAACATTACCAGAGGACGAAGTTGTAAAAATTGAAGTTTATCATTCCAACGGCGAATTAGTGTACCGAACTCAATCGACGATGAAACAGGGTGTAAATCAAGTTACTTTGGATGCCAATCATTTGAATACTTCTGGAATTTACTACTATAGGATAGAAGCTGGAGCGCATATAAAAATTAAGAAAATGATTATGATGAAATAATAAATATTGGAATCATTTATGTTTAGTAACCTTGAAGGTTTTGTATATTCTTAGTTATTTTTTGTAAAATTATCAAGAAATTCGAAACTGGCGATGTTATCGGAACTTTTTGTAAAACCAATCGTTGAAAATTGCATAAATATCTACAGTATCGGCACATCGATTTATAGTATAATCATATTTTAAAACTCTTAATTAACAAATTAAATGAAGAAAATTGCTGTGATCACATTTATCTCAATCCTATTTTCAATTGCTGTAAATGCTCAGGATTTTGTTGTTGAAAAGAAAAACATTATTGGCGAATGGACTGCTAAAATTCCCGCTGATCGTTCTTCTAGTATGGATGTGTTATTTGATGGCTCCACATTAATTTTTAATGAAGATTTTTCTTACTCTGCTAATGTTATGGAAAAAATTGAAGGCACCTGGACACTTTCTGAAAATACAGCTATTCTTAGAAGTGAAAATGCTCCATCTGATATGATTTTAAATTTTAAAGAGGATGGTAGCTGTGTATGGGAAATGAAAAAGAATAAAGTGTTCATTCCATTTTTTAAAAACTTGCCTGAGAAATAAAGCTCCATCATTCATACAGATTCAACCATAGTATGTTTGGTTAAACCCGGTTTATTAACTCGATTTAGAAGGGGCTAAATAATAGCTTAATACCATAGGTTTAAAAAAGAAAAAGCCCAATCGAAATGACTGGGCTTTTTTAGGTTTTCATTCGGC
>JAHDCZ010000022.1:11391-18872 GCA_020629615.1 Saprospiraceae bacterium | reverse complement strand
TAAAAAAGAAAAAGCCCAATCGAAATGACTGGGCTTTTTTAGGTTTTCATTCGGCGAAAGCCAAAATTATTTTACATCATACCTGGCATTCCACCACCCGGAGGCATATGGTGATGTCCAGCACCGCCACCTTCTTCTGGCTTGTCGCTAATCACGCACTCGGTAGTTAATACCATACCAGCGATAGAACCAGCATTGGTAATAGCCACTCGAGTCACTTTCGTTGGATCAATAACACCAGCTTTTTTCAAGTCAACATACTCGTTAGTACGTGCGTTATATCCTTCTGCTTTTTTACTGTTCATTACATTTTGTAATACAACAGAACCATCAACTCCTGCATTTTCAGCAATCGCTCGAATAGGAGCTTCCAAAGCTTTTCTTACGATTTGGATACCCATATTCTGATCTTCGTTGCTTCCTTCCAATTTTTTCAAAGAACGCATGGCTCTAACTAAAGCAACTCCACCACCTGGTACGATTCCTTCCTCTACAGCGGCTCTCGTTGCGTGTAAAGCATCATCAACTCGATCTTTCTTTTCTTTCATTTCGACTTCAGTCGCAGCACCTACATATAGAACAGCAACTCCTCCTGATAACTTCGCCAAACGCTCTTGTAACTTTTCTTTGTCATAATCAGAAGTAGAAGTTTCAATCAAAGATTTAATCTGGTTAATCCTTTGAGCAATTGTTCTCTTGGAGCCATTTCCATTTACGATTGTCGTGTTGTCCTTGTCAACAGTGATTTTTTCTGCTTGACCCAAGTCTTTTAATTCTACGGAATCCAATTTGTATCCTTTTTCTTCAGAGATTACTGTACCGCCAGTCAAGATCGCTATGTCTTCTAACATTGCTTTTCTTCTATCTCCAAAACCGGGAGCTTTTACAGCCACAACTTTAAGACCTCCTCTTAATCTGTTGACTACCAATACACCCAATGCTTGAGATTCAACATCTTCAGCAATGATCAATAATGGTCGTCCTGCCTGAGATGATTTTTCTAAAATAGGTACGATATCCTGAACATTAGAAATCTTCTTATCATAAATCAGGATCAAAGGATTGTCATATTCAGTCTTCATTCCACTGGTATCAGTAATGAAGTAAGGTGAAAGATACCCTCTATCAAACTGCATTCCGATTACCTCATCCACATAAGTATCTGTTCCCTTTGCCTCTTCTACAGTAATGACTCCGTTTTTGGTCACTCTTTGCATCGCATTGGCAATTAAAGAACCGATTTCTTCGTCGTTGTTTGCAGAAATGGCACCTACTTGTTGAACTTTTTCAAAATCACTTCCTACGTTTTCACTCTGTCTTTTTAAATCGGCAATTACAGCTTCAACTGCCTTGTCAATTCCTCTTTTTAAATCCATCGGATTGGCACCAGCAGCAACATATTTCATTCCAGACGCCACCATACCTTGAGCCAACACAGTCGCAGTGGTAGTTCCGTCTCCTGCATCATCAGCAGTTCTGGAAGCAACTTCTTTGACCATTTGTGCACCCATGTTTTCAATAGGATCTTCTAATTCGATTTCTTTTGCAACAGTGACACCATCCTTAGTAATTGTTGGAGCACCAAAACTTTTTTGAATAACTACATTACGACCTTTTGGTCCCAATGTCACTTTTACTGCATCTGCTAATGCATCTATACCCGCCTTTAATTTAGCACGAGCTTCTGTATCAAAGCTAATTTGTTTAGCCATTGCTTTATTGTTTTAATGTTTATTAAATGAATTTTAGTAACGGTAATTACTTACCAAGGATGACTAGAATGTCATCTTCACGCATGATCAAGTAATCAGTACCTTCATAGTTGATTTCTTGTCCAGCATATTTTCCATAAAGAACAACGTCTCCTTTTTTGACGTTCATTGGGTTACCATCTTTTCCTGGACCCACAGAGATGACTTTTCCTTTTTGAGGTTTCTCCTTTGCTGCATCTGGAATGATAATTCCACCTTTAGATTTTTTCTCAGCAGCAGCGGGTTGAACCACAACTCTGTCATTAATTGGCTTCATCATTTAAATTAGATTTTTAATATTGATTAATGAATTACACGATTATTATAGCATTTCTTGTGCCATATCACATAAGAGTGACAAAATTTCAGAATAGGACTAATTCCCCAGAATTCTAAGTAAAAATGGCACTAGAGTATAGGTTTTGATTGCCATTATGGCAAAAAAAAACCCCGTAATTTTTACAGGGTTTATATTTTTTACATTTCTGATTGTAAGCCTCCCAGGGCTCCGCCAGCACTAGAATTTACTATGATTGCGGTAATGATACATAGGACAAATAAAGAAATGGATAATCCCCATGTTAATTTCTCTACAAAGTCTGTAGATTTTGCCGCTCCAAACATTTGGTTGGCTCCTTGACCTCCAAATGTACTATCAACACCTCCACCTTTTGGGTTTTGAATTAGGATAACCAAAGTCAAAAGAATACAGTTAATTGCAATTAGAATAGTTAATAAAGTAACAATCATTTTATTTTTCTTTTTTTAGCGCTTTAATTTGCGACGCAAAGAAAACACTTTTTTCGGGAATAATCAAACTCAAACGCTTGTACATGCGGATCGCTTTCTTTTTATGTCCCTGTTTTGCCAGTAAATGAGCCAATGACTCAGAGATAATATCTTTAGATTCTCTGGTATTCTTGGTTTTCTTAGCTTCCTTTTTATCTGTCAATTTTGACTTTTTCTTACTCTTTTTAGATTTTTCTGCCATATCAACATAAGGAATGTCAGTTTGACCACCCTGCGTTCGGAGGTCAAGTAACCATTGGTTAAATTCACTCAGATTGTCTGTTTTGCGTATGTAATTCTCCAAATTTTCTTGTGCGGTATCTTTTACGCTTAGTTTTTTATGCTTTGTCTTTTTGGTTTTTTTTGTCTTGGTATTATCCTTGATTTTAGCTGAAGTTTTTACTTTGGTTTCTTTACTTGTTTTATTCTTTTTGACAGACTTAGAACTTTTAGCTTTTTTGCCTTTCGGCGAATTTTTTTTCTTCTTTTTCGAAGAAATTTCTTTGTAATCTATTTGTTCTCCATCAACTTCTTTGTTCACCGATCCAGATTTTTCTTTAGGCTCCATTTTCTTTGGAGTGGGGGAGACAACTTTTGATTCTTCTTTTGGAAGATTTTGTTCTGGAATTAGAGTAGATTTTTTTTCAGTTTTTATTTTCGGTTTTGCTTTTTTTTGAAGCACTTCTTTTTCTTGATTTTTTTGACCCTCTTCCTCCGCTAAAAAACTAGCTAATCTTCGTTGATCCACCGCATACGTAGCCGCTCTATGAAATGGTTTCATATTATCGGTCATTTTTTGACGTACTAATTTTTTGGCTACCAAAAAATGAATATTTTGACAATACGCTTCTTCTTTGGCCCACGCTTCTAGAGATTCCAGGGGGATTTCATCAAGACGGTTCAAATCTTCTAGGTAATAATGAAGGGCTTTGCGTTTCATGCTTCTAAATTATAAAAAAATGGACAGCCTACCAGTTTGTGAAAGCTTTATTGAAGACGTCTTCTATTAATTGGTCAAATATGGTTTCGGTAAGTTCTTCCTGAACAGATTGTAAATCTACATCACTTTCAAAATCTTGAAAGAATGAAAATAGTTGATCCCAAGAATCCTCCTCATTTTTGTTGCTCACATATTGTACTTGAATTTTGATTTCAAATCGATTCAAGGCAGATTGATTTTCTTGAGCAGGGATGCTTCGTACACTATATTCTTTAATGGTACCTTGAAATTCGATGTCAGGATCTTGTTCGTTATATTGGAGTCTTGATTCATTTCGGACCTTCTCTCTAAGAGATTCTGCAAAGATCTGATTAATATCTACCGGAGAATTTTTAGCATTATTACCAAAGTCTTCGACATAAAATGTATTGACATCTGGCGGTATTGAAATCCCTTTAAAGCTATAACAGGAAGAGCATAAAAGAACCATATAAACTAAGACTAGATTTCTCATAATGTATTGCTGTTCGTTTAAAACAGAATGAATCTGTATCTAAGACGAGATTTTCCCTTAAATGTTATCATTCTTCGATTTCGTACTGCTTTATTTTACGATAGAGTGTTCTTTCAGAGATTCCGAGTTCGTCAGCAGCATCTTTTCGACGACCTTTGTATTTTTTGAGTGCTTTCTTTATGAAATCCTTTTCCATGCTTTCGAGCGATAAGCTTTCATCTACTTCTTCTGAATGATCATAATTATGGGAGTCGCCATGATTGATGATGATTGGACTTGAAGTTCCTTCATCCTCAAAATTTGGTGATTCACCATAATAGGATCCCCGATCTGAATCCGAATAATCATTCATTCGAGTCATAACATTCGACGAAGCGGCATTCACTTTTTTAAGTTGTTCTATATTGGGTACAGATAAATCGTTTGACTTAATCAATTCAAAAACCAAAGATTTCAAATCATTCAAATCATTTTTCATCTCAAATAAGAACTTGAACAATATTTCTCGTTCTTCAAATCCTTGATCTGTTGAACTTCCGGGAATCGAAGGAAGATTTCGATTGACAATATTCGGCATAAAGCCAACCAAGGTTTCTGCATCAATTAACTGTTCGTCTGATAGTACAGACATTTGCTCAACTAGATTTTTTAACTCTCGAATGTTCCCCGGCCAACTATATTTTTCTAAAATAGCTCTTGCTTGATGATCCAATTCCAAACTATCCCTTCTATACTTTTCGGAGAAATCCGAAGCAAATTTTCTAAACAATAAATAGATGTCTTCCTTTCGCTCGTGGAGTGCAGGAACAAATATGGGCACCGTATTTAAGCGATAGTACAGATCTTCTCTGAATTTCCCCTTTTTGATATGTTCTTGAAGAGAAACATTGGTTGCTGCGATAACTCGGACATTTGTTTTCAAAACCTTGGACGAGCCTACTTTAATATATTCTCCAGATTCCAAAATTCTGAGTAAATAGGATTGAGTATCTAAGGGCATTTCACCTATTTCATCCAAAAAGATGGTTCCTTTGTCCACTGTTTCAAAATAGCCCTTTCTTTCCCCTGTGGCCCCAGTGAAGGCTCCTTTCTCATGACCAAATAGCTCTGAATTGATCGTACCAGCGGGGATGGCACCACAATTGATGGCAATGAAATTATTATGCTTACGCTTACTCAGATCATGTATAATCCGCGAAAATATTTCTTTTCCTACACCACTTTCTCCCTGAATCAATACCGATAAATCTGTACTAGCCACACGAATCGCAGTACTCAAACCTCTTTCCAAGGCTTCAGAATTTCCAATGATTCCAAATCTTCTTTTAACGGACTGTAAGTTCAAGAATTACGATTTTATAATGTTTCCTTTTAAAGTTGCACTTGTTGCAGAATCCACTTTAACCATGCAATAATCTCCAGGTTTTAAGCCGTCCATTTTTGGAAAGATGATGACCTTGTTTTGAGAATTGCGACCTTTAAATTCTTGATCATTTCTTTTAGAATTTCCTTCAATCAAAACCTCAAATGTTTTGCCGATATCACCTTGATTATGTTTCAATGATATGGATTGTTGTAATTCAATGATTTCGGCTAATCTTTTCTTTTTCACTTCCAAAGGAATATCGTCTTCATATTTCCTCGCGGCTAGTGTTCCTGGTCTTTCGGAGTAAAAAAACATGTAAGACATGCTATATTTGGCATGTTTCATTATACTCAAAGTATCCTTATGTTCATCTTCAGTTTCGGTGCAGAAACCAGCAATCATATCGGAAGAAATTGCACAATCAGGTATTATTTCATAAATTCTATCTACTCGTTTCATATACCATTCACGATCGTAGGTTCGGTTCATTAATTTTAGGACCCGACTATTTCCAGATTGAACAGGTAAGTGAATGTAATTACAAATGTTCTTGTATTTAGCCATCGTGTATAGTACCTCATCGGTAATATCTTTTGGATGTGAGGTACTGAACCTAATGCGTAATAATGGATCGATCAAGGCAACCATTTCTAGCAGTTGGGCAAAGTTGACTTCTTCCTTCGTTTCTGGATTTTCCCATTTGTAAGAATCAACATTTTGTCCAAGTAAGGTCACTTCACGAAAGCCTTGATCAAATAATTCTCTAGCTTCTGATAAAATGGAGAAACAATCTCTACTTCTTTCCCGACCCCGGGTAAATGGTACCACACAAAACGAACACATATTATCGCAGCCACGCATAATGCTTATAAATGCAGAGATTCCATTGCTTCCCAATCGCATTGGCGAGATATCCGCATAAGTTTCTTCTCTGGATAATAAGACATTCACTCCTTTTTGACCATCATCTGCATCAGCGATCAAATTAGGCAAATCTCGATAAGCATCTGGACCGATCACTATGTCTACAATCTTTTCTTCATCCAAAAACTTGGCTTTTAATCTTTCTGCCATACATCCTAATACTCCAACTAGCGTACCAGGGCGATCCTTCTTGACTTTATTAAAAACTTTTAAACGTTTTCTAACGGTGTCCTCTGCTTTTTCTCGGATCGAACATGTATTAATAAGTATAAGATCTGATTGTTCCATGTTTCGAGTAGGACTATAACCTACATCAGATAATATCGAACCAACAATTTCTGAATCGCTAAAATTCATTTGGCATCCATAGCTTTCTATATAAAACTGTTTGTCACCTTTATTTTCAAAATCCTGCATCAGTATCTCTCCTTGACGTTGAAGGTCAATCTTTTTATCTACATTTTGCAGGGTAGGATTGTCATTATACATATCGGTCGATTCGAAATTTGAACAAAGGTAAGTGAAACTGACAATAAATGACATATTGTCAGTCCCAAACTTAAATATTTCTTATACTTTTTTAATCACGATTGCACTAGCACCACCACCTCCGTTACAGAGTGTGGCACAGCCAATGCTTCCATTTTTTTGATGAAGGACGTGATTCAAGGTAGTTAAGATTCGCGCTCCCGAAGCTCCTAGCGGGTGACCTAAAGAAACGGCACCTCCATGCACATTTACTTTACTTTCATCAATATTTAACTCTTTGTTGAAAGCCATGGTTACCACAGCAAATGCCTCGTTGACTTCAAAAAAGTCTACATCATCCATTGATAATCCTGCTTTTTCTATTGCCTTTGGTGCGGCTTTGGTTGGTGCTGTTGTAAACCATTCTGGTTCATGGGCCGCATCGGCAAACGATAAGATTTCAGCAATAGGTTTTAATCCCATTTCTTGTACCGCCTTCTCACTCGCTAGGACCAATGCTGATGCACCATCATTAATGGTAGAAGCGTTGGCAGCCGTAACTGTTCCTTCCTTAGAGAAAGCAGCTCGGAGTGAGGGAATTTTTTCGAACTTTACTTTTTTGAATTCTTCATCTTCCGTCATGACGATAGGTTCGCCGCGTCTCTGAGGGATACTTACTGGAATGATTTCATCTTTAAACATTCCACTGTTTGTGGCTTCCGCCGAACG
>JAHDCZ010000022.1:0-11291 GCA_020629615.1 Saprospiraceae bacterium | reverse complement strand
ATATATACTTTATTCATCTAAATGTTAGTTTGGTCAGGGCGCAATTTAAGGATAATAGTCTTTTTGAAATTATCTTCGCACAATTATTGTAGTAATAAATACAGAATTTAATTCATTTAAGTAATTCTTAACAACACTTTCATTAAAATATTCGTCACAAAAGAAAATAAATACATGAAATTTTCCTCTATACTAAGTCTGATATTATTCCTTAGCTTCGGTTTCAATGCTTCTGGGCAGAAAAGTTTTGAAGAAGAATTGGGTTTTATTTTTACCAAAGCCAAATACCTCTTGGATACTGAACGCTATGAAAATGCGATTAAAGAACTCAATAATATCATTAAAAAAGATCCTGAATTTAATGATGCCTTATTACTAAGAGCGAGAGCTAAATATGAAGTGGGAGCATTTGCTGGCGCGAAAAAAGACATGACCAACTTCATCGGTTATCGAGGGATTACGGAAGAAGTCGTCCGTTTGAGTGCTGATGTGGAATATGCCATGGATAACAAAGAAGCTGCGTTAAATTCCATCTCGACAGCAATAGCTATCAATAATGAAGACCCAAAATTATTTGAAAAAAGAGCGGGACTATATTACGATCTAGAAATGGATGATAAAGCATGTTCTGATTGGGCGAAAGCCGCAAAAATGGGATCCATGAAGGCTCGTCGACTTTCGTCGAAAAATTGCAAAAGTCAAAAAAGTAGTGATTTTGAAGAAAAGAAAAAAGGGAATAGGAAAGTTGATATGGAAGAAGTCGATGATAAAGAGGAAAAACTCGAAGATGTCGTAATTGGAAGACCCAATAGATCAGATTCTAGTGATGAAGAACAAATGGACGAAAAAAATGAAGAAACAAACAACGAAGATTTAGAATCCAAAGATGAAGAAGTGGATACCAGCGAATTAGAATATGAAGATGATTTACCCGAAGAAGATAATACAGTTAAAACGATTGAGGTCGATGAGGATTTAACACTAGAAATATTTGGAGAAGGTCTCGGAAAACGTAAAATCCTAAATCAACCTAATATTTTAATCTTATCTGAAGAAGACGGAAAGGTAGTTCTGAATGTTTGTGTCAATAGAAACGGAAAGGTCATTTCTGCAGACTTTGAACCAAGTAAATCTACAATCACAAAGGAAAGTTTGGTTTCTCTCGCTACAAGAAAGGTAAAAGAATTTTGGTGGGAAAAATCGCGAAAAAAGGAACAATGCGGATATATCGTCTTTGATATTCATGGCTCTTAGTCAAGTTTTTGTCTGAAGATAAAATATCCAAAGATTCCACTAAGTAAAGCAGCAACAATCAATGATAAATTGATCATTTGGTTTTCTTGTATCACGATTCCCGATGCACTGTTAATCGCTTTCATAATATTGATTAACCCAAGGAATATACAACAAGCAATGATCAATAAACTCAAAGTATTGTTGCCTATCGAATTTCTAAATTCTGATGGCATGATCTTGGGATAGTTGATCACCCATAATATCGTCATGGCAATAAAAGGAAGTAAAACACCATTGACCGCCTGAGCCAAAATAATGATTGGAATAGCTTTGAAATTGATGAAAGCAATCACCGCCCCAAATCCTAGAACAAACATCCAAATCCACTTGAAATATTGATTTTTCCATCCTGTACCATTTCCAAAAAGAGATTCACCTGCAATGGCTGCTGCTAGGGGAGCAGTGATGGCCGAACTTAAGCCCGCACAGAACAATCCAAGACTAAAAAGGATGCCGCCTCCCGAAATAGATTGCTTTTCAAAGGCAGCTTGTAAGGTTTTAAATCCAAATTCATCGGTTACGCTTGTTCCTAAAATTAGGATGGCCATAGAGATAACTCCTCCAAATAGAATAGCCATTGTCAGTCCCGATCGCATTTCAGATAAATTCTGATTGTGCTTTATACCATTCGCTAAAAAAAGATTATAAGGTACTATGGTTGTACCGACCAAAGCAATAATCATAAGACTGGATTGATTTGGAACACTGGGAATCAGAATCCCTTTGGCGAAAGCCCCCCAATCAATATCTACTTGAATGGCGATGAGGATAAATGCTATTCCCATAATTCCAACAATCAGTCCCAAGGCTTGACAGATTCGTTTAACACTTCCTTGAATTAGTACTCCAAAAGCGATGATCACCGTAATCATACTTAATATCCACGTTTGATAATCGAATGACAATTCTAAACCAGCCACAGCACCTAATACATTGCCTGCTTCATAAGCCGCACAGCCGAGAGTTACCGATACAAATAATATTACAGAAAACACGCTTGGAAATTTTATAGCTCTCAAAACTTGTCCAAGGTTTTTATTTGTAGCCATTTTTATCCGAACAGATGCTTCTTGAAGTACTATCGTGGCTATGATTGAAAATAGCAATGCCCAAAGAAGATCAAAACCAAAACTATGTCCCGCTTTCGAAGCTGAGGTGATCGTTCCTGGACCAATAAACGCTGCCGAAATAACGGACCAAAGGAGAATGTGTGATATAGAATTTTTCATAATACTTTTTTACCAAAGCCACCACCACCTGGTGTGAGAATATGAATAATGTCATCTTTGTATACAGTGATGGTTTCAGAAGCTGTTAAATTAATTTTTTCTCCATTTGCCCTAATTAAGAATTGCTCGCCGCATTTGCCGTCTTTTCCTCCTTTTATTCCATAAGGTGCTTGAACTCGATGTTGTGCGATAATGGTTAAAGTCATCTCTTCTAAGAATTTTATTTTCCGACTCAGACCATTTCCGCCTTGCCATTTTCCTGCTCCTCCTGAATTGTGATGGTAATCAAATTCTACTAATTCAACAGGATATCTATGTTCTAGTATTTCTGGATCGGTAATTTTAGTATTGGTCATGTGTTGGTGAAAACCAGAGGCTCCATGTTGACCTTCGGTTGCACCAACTCCACCTCCAATTGTTTCATAATACCCAAAGGATTCATTTCCAAAAACCAAATTATTCATAGTTCCTTGACTACAGGCCGCAACTTCAAAGCCTTTCAATAAAGTATCCACGATCCGCTGGCTGGTTTCTGTGTTGCCACCCACCACAGCGGGACATTTTGTAGGATTCTCAGGAAAATTTGGATGAATAAAAGAGTCAAACAAATGGATATCGACATGTTGAAGTAATCCTTCATTTAATGGAATATCCTGATCAATGAGTATCCTCAATACGTACAATACTGCGCTTTGAACAATAGATTCGTTTGCATTAAAATTGCCTGGATGTACTGCACTTGTCCCTTTAAAACTTATTTGTAGACGACCATTTCTCTTCGTAAGATTTACTATTATACGATGCCCATCATCTAGAAATTCGGTTGATATTATCGATTGAAACGGAAGTTTTTGAATTAATTCATGACATATTTTCCCTGTATGATCTTGAAGGTTTTGCATGAAGGATAAAAAGACCTGATGATTCATCTTCGAGCTCATGGCGCGTAGTCGTTTGTCTCCCAATTCGAGACTCGCCAGCGCGGCCTCTAAATCTAAGATGTTTTCTTTTGGAGATCGGCTAGGGTAAGGAGAATTTTGCAAAATATTCAAAATAGAATGAGCATTAGAAATTCCTTTTTTTACTAGATATTGAGGTTTAAATACAACCCCCTCCTCTGCTAGATTTTTTGCATTGGGAGGCATTGAACCAGGCGTTAATCCTCCGATTTCAGAATGGTGCGCACGATTCATTACGTAACCGAGCAATTCATTTTTTTGGGAATAAACAGCTTTCATTAATGTTATATCAGGAAGATGCGAACCTCCATAGGCGGGATGATTGGTGATCACTACATCTCCTTGATTTAATTTGATCTGTTCTAGAATTTTCCTACCACATACTCCAAGGCTTCCAAGATGCACGGGAATATGTGGAGCATTTACTAGTAACTGAGCTTTCGGATCAAGAATGGCACAAGAGAAATCTAATCGTTCCTTGATATTCACAGAAAAGGACGTTCTTTCTAGTAGAGTACCCATATCATCGGCTATGGAATTTAGCCCTTGTTTGAATAAGGCAAATGAAGCACTTTTTAGATTAACTTGTGGATCCTTCCTCTTTTGTATGCGATTCAGTTTGAGGTCGCCAAAACTACTTTTAGTTAGTATCCAATTTTCGTTTAGGTAAAGCGCTGAGAAGGGGTGAGAAACACTGATGGAACCTTTGTAGCTTTTATTCGTTTCTAGATCATTCCAAGACATTTGGTTTGAATTAACAATAGCAGAGGATTTTGGAGTATGATCTTTAAAGGTTCCCGTTTTTTCTTTTGATTGAAAATATTGACTCCTGACTTTTAAAGAATGTAATTCTATCTTTTTGCCTTTCGGCCAATGTCCATAAAGTTTTTGATATTCTTCCTTAAACACCCCGGTTAATTCCATGTCATTCTCATAGTCAATTTCGATAGCGTGTTCCTGGCCTTCGACTCGTAGCAGGATTCTTTGGTGATGAACTAAATTCGAATTTGATTCAAATTGTTTTTCTGCATCAAGCTTCATTTTATTGAAGGCAGTAACAATTTTATCGATATAGTTTTCTAATCTTTCAAGGACTAGAAGGGAAGATTCATTGGATTCAACTGTTTTTGAAATTCCGTAAGCGCTGAGAACACCTCCAGCTTTTGGTAGGATGATCTGGTCGATGCCTAAGATTTCGGCGATTTCACAAATGTGTAATCCTCCAGCGCCACCAAAACCAATTAAGCTGTAGTCCCTCGGGTCAAATCCCTTCCTAATAGAAACTTCATGTATGGCATCCGCCATTTTTTGATTGGCCAAATGTAGAAGATCATCAATCAAGGAATCTTCATCTATTTCTTCTGAAGTTTGTTTTTTGACATCAATTAACAATTTACGAAGTGCATTTGTCGCTGCTTCATAAAATATTGGGATGGAGAAATCGCTGGGATTTAATCGGCCGCTCAACAAATTAATATCTGTGATTGTTAGAGGTCCTCCTTGACCATAGCAGGCTGGACCGGGATGAGATCCTGCGCTCTCTGGACCCACCCTTAGGGCTCCATGTTTGAAACTACAAATTGATCCGCCACCTGCCGCAACGGTGTGAATGGAAATACAACTTGTGTTAATCAGTAGATCTTGTATTTGAGTAGAATATTGAAAATCATGTTTGTGATCGTATCGAGCTACATCAGTACTTGTGCCTCCCATATCAAAACTGATAAACTTATGAATGCCATATCTCTCACCGATCTTTTGAGCTCCAATTACTCCGCCGGCTGGACCACTAAGTAGTAAGTCTTTGGCATGAAAATCATGGATGTTGACCAAATGACCGTCACTTCTCATTAGAAGTATATTTTCCGTTGCCAGGCCATCCCTGAGCGCTTGAATAAAATCATGAAATACGCCATGCAAATATGCATTCACTTGATTGGAAAGGGAACGATTTAAGTAGCCTATAGTTTGTCCTGTTTCAGACGAAAGATACACGTTTGGGAAGCCTTTATTGTTTAAAAACTTTTTAGTTAGTTGCTCGTTAAAATCATTTTTGAAACTATTCTTAAAGCAGATAGCTATTGGAATCTCTTTGTCTTCTATAGCTAATTGATTGATTATTTTTTCTATTTCTTCATTACAAACGAATTGAACGATTTGTCCCTTGGCGTTGACGCATTCATTTACCTCATAAGTGTTAGAATTTAATATTTTTCTGGGTTTTATATTTAATTGAAATATGTTGGGACGACGCTGATCTCCGATGGACATAAGGTTTTTAAATCCTTTAGTAAAAAGACAGATAATTGGGTTTCCCTTTTCTTCCAAGAGGGCGTTGGTCCCTTTTGTAGTTCCAATCGAAAGATGAATGTAGGGTAGTTTCTCAAATAAAGATTTTTTGCATAATAGTCGAATTCCTAAAATTGGGGCAATTTCACCATTTGATATCTGAATTAAATCATTGCTTTTAAAATCTACTTCTTGATTAAACGTTATGACACCATTGGCTTTCGCCGAATTAATATTAACACTAGGATCATTTTGCAGAAAATAATTATTGATTAAACAAAAATGTTCTGGAGTAAGACCTGAGCACCTTATAATATTGGAGGAGATGATCTCTAGAACTTTTAATTGTATGTTGCCGCTGCTCAGGATTTTTAGCTGTCGATCTTGCCCACTTGGATCTATTGCAAAGATATCCGTAAATGTCCCACCGGTATCAATATTGATTTGCCAGGGTAAAGAGTTCATCTTTCGAAAATAAATAAATAAAAAAGCCGCAACGAATATTCATTGCGGCTTTTAATTTTTAAAGTTGTTGGTTAATCGTCTCCATTGACAAATTTAAATAGGAAGGCAGCAGCTGCACCTGCAACAAGATTTCCAACTAAGAAAACCCAAATGTTACTCCAATTTGCCAATTCGGCAACACTGATACCTACAGCCACCGCTGGATTAAATGCTCCACCAGATATTCCACCTAAGGCATAAGCCATTGCAGTAACAGTGAATCCAATTGCCAGACCATAATTTGAGTTCCCTTCAGTTCCTTTGGCAGTTGCCGTATGAAGGACTACCCAACATATCGCAAATGCGCCTAAAAATTCTGCGACCATTCCTGCTGTGACATCAGCCATGCCAGCGTTGGCACCAGCCGCTGCTTCAAAACCAAGGACTGTTGTAGCTAGCAATGCAGCTACAGCCGCACCTGCGATTTGAGCGATCATGTACATCGGAACATCAGCAGCTGGGCATTTTCCTCTTAGAAAAACGGCAAGAGTTACAGCAGGATTGAAGTGTCCGCCAGAGATATGACCTCCAGCATAAATCATTACCATCAGCGCCGAACCAATCGCTATTGGAGCCATTGCTCCAGCTCCTCCAATTACTGAACATACAATAACAAGGACAAAAAAGAATGTCCCAATAAATTCAACAAGATACTTTTTCATAGTTTAGTTTTATTTAATAAGTTGACTAAATATAGCTAATAATTATATATTAATTATTGCCATAAGTGTTAAAATGCAAAATATAATTTAGTATATTTTAGCCATAGTCAAATGAAAAACTACGATTGATGGGTTCTGTCAAATAAAAATTGGCTGCAACGAGGGCAAAAGTTTCGCATTAGGGATTGCCCATCGAGATAATTTTGACTTCAACACGCTGATTCTTTTTACGTGCAGAGAAACTCTTTCCTTTGCTGATTGGTTTTCTTTTACCATATCCTTTAAATGAAATTCTGTCCTTACTCAGACCTTTGTTGTAAAGGTACTCTGCAACATTTCTAGCTCTTTCAGAGGATAATTTGTCACAATACTCATGGCTTGGAATGGTGTTGGTATGTCCTCCAATTTCAATAACAATTTTATCATTTTTATATAGAAATTCGTACACCTCATCGAGGACATCGTAAGAATCGGTTTTTATAATACTACTATCGGCATCGAAATACAATTCATTGATTCGAAGTGTTTGGCCTATGGTAATTTTATCAGCTTGTAATTCTGGGATAAATGGCTCTCTCTTGATTTCAATGCTCTGTCGTGTTTTGCAATTATTTTTGTCAGTAATGACCACATCATGAAATCCCTTTTTTAGAGAACTTGCTGTTAAAGAAGTCTCGTCATTGTCCCATAGAATAGAATAGGGTTGGGTGCCACCTGTAATTTCAATTGTTGCGCTACCATCTTTTTTTCCTCGACCACTTATTCTGGTGGTTTCTAATACATTGATCACCAAAGCCTCTGGAGCTATAATTTCAACCGAACTGACAAATTCAACTTTGTTTTTGTCGGTAACAGTGACCGTGTATGATCCAGGTTTAAGATTCTTGGGGTTTTTTCCTCGCATGCTGCTTTTAGACCATTTGTATTTGTATGGTTTTGTTCCACCCGAGGCATTGACAACAACAGAGCCAATGTTGTTTCCGTTGCATTTTATTTCATTTTCAATAATGCAGACGGCGGATAAACGATCGGCCTCATTATCAGAAAAACGTATTCTGTATAATCCATTATTTTCTGTTCCAATCCAAATTTGATTATTTACATCACATGCAATAGATAGGCACTTTTTACTAACCAGTGCTAAGTCATTGGAATACATTTCAATTTTTTCATTGTATGGATCTACTCTGGTAAGGACATTGGAAGCAAGGTACATCCTTCCTTTAGAATCAAAAGTCATATCGTTAATTGGACCTTGAAACCAATCATTTTTGAGACCGAGTGGGGTCCATCTGTTTCCTTCATAAATAAACCAAAACTCCTTGTCCGTAATCATCCATACGGCTTCTTTATTTTCTTTAACTACTCGAAATTCTTCATTTTTTTCGTAGGGTTTATTCCATTTTTTGTCTTCTACTCGAAGGGTACCCTTCCCAGTTCCAACCCATAGAACACTGTATGCGTCTAAATGCAAAAAAAGAATTTTGTTTGATTCCAATTTTGAATTTTCTGAAGTTTTATGATCGGTTAATTTTCCACTTTTAGTATTGAAAATGTAAACACCATTGTTTGTTCCAACATAGAGCAGCCCACGTGTTTGTTCTAATGCCCGAACTGTGGAATTGTCTGGTAGATTGTACGTTAAGCCAGAATCCTTGTTGATAACTTTGTTTTCGGTACCGATAAAAAGTCTTTCCTTGCTGTCAAGATAAATACATTGGGAGGATTCTTCTGAAATTTGATCTGCACCTTTAGAAAAATCGCTTACCCGATAAACTCCAGAACTTGTCGCTAATAATTTAACGTTACTTTTATTAATTAATGTTTGGTAGACGGTTGTGTTGCTAGGGATACCAGCAAGTTGCTCTATAATAACATTCTCTTCTTCAGATTGAGCGAACGACAAGCTTAGAGAAATTAGACAGATTACTAGGATATTAAATGATCTCACGAGAGGGGATTTGATTTGTAATTCAATTACACAATATTAACAAATAAAATATAGGAAAAAGTATAATGAATAATCTGCAAGCGCAAAAAATATTCATTCGGCGAAAGCCAAAATAATCAATAAGGTTTTCTTAGCCAGCCTAATACAGAATAATCTGCCACTGTATAAATGCCTTCAAATTCAACTAGGGTTAATCTCTGTCGTGTTTTGGTGCCCCAGTTTTGTTGGATAATCTCTACATAATCTTCCCCAACTTCGGTAACTATACCGGTGTGCCCATATGGATTTTCTCTAGTTCCTCCATAGACTAGAATATCATTTGTCTGGGGTTTATATTTTCTAGTATTACGAAATTGAAGTAAGGCACGGTTGGTGTTATAAGCACGATCTCCAAGATTTTTATCAAATAGATCTTTGGCATGACCATATGAATAGGGCATTCTATGGTTTAGATGATAATAGTAATATCGTTTGACAAATTCAATGCATTGGAATTTTAATCCCAAGTTGTAGCCACTTTTTGCAATTCTCCTACCATAGACGTTATTCATTCTACCATTGTAATAAACGTCAATACCATTAAAGGAATCTATCACATCCCCAACTTGAGGTGTGTAGGTAGACATACATAAAGTAGCTGCAGAAAAAAAGAGGATTAAATAAAATTTCATTAGGTGCTATTGCCAAGCGAAGTTACAATCTCAACGATAATAATAAAATAAATGAGTGTTAAAAGATTGGGATTGGAAACAAAGAATTTTTTGATTCGTTTGATAGCCGTAAAGAATGACAAAATAGACGTATATTGAGTGCTCAAATTAGCTAAAGTCATGTTCGAAAATTTAAGTGATAAGTTAGATGGTGCGTTAAGAACGCTGAAAGGTCAAGGGAAATTAACGGAGATTAATATCGCACAATCGATAAAAGAGATTCGTCGTGCTCTAGTAGCTGCTGATGTGAATTATAAAATCGCGAAAGAATTTACGGATAAGGTCAAAGAGAAAGCTCTTGGTTCTGAAAATCTAATGTCTGCGGTTAAGCCCGGAGAACTGATGGTTAAGATTGTGATGGATGAAATGGTGAGTCTGATGGGAGGGCAAGCTGCTGGAATAAATATTAAAGGAAACCCAGGGGTGGTCTTGATTGCAGGTCTTCAAGGTAGTGGTAAAACGACTTTTTCTGGTAAACTATCAAAATACTTAAGAGAAAAGAAAAGTAAGAAGCCGCTTCTTGTTGCTTGTGATGTATATAGACCAGCAGCAGTTGATCAATTGACTGTTGTTGCCGAACAGGCTGGCGTGGGGATTTATAAAGAACCTGGTGTAACGGATCCGGTTTCCATAGCGCTAAATGCGATCGCTCATGCTAAGTCAAATAGTTATGATGTTGTTATCGTGGATACCGCAGGGCGACTTGCTGTAGACGAGGCAATGATGAAGGAAATATCCTTGATTAAAGAATCCATACTACCTACGGAGACATTATTTGTTGTGGATTCTATGACAGGTCAGGATGCAGTGAACACAGCCAAGGCGTTTAATGAAATGATAAATTACGACGGTGTTGTCCTTTCGAAGCTAGACGGAGATACTCGTGGTGGAGCCGCTTTAACTGTCAAGTATACGGTTGGAAAACCCATAAAATTTGTAAGTACTGGAGAGAAATTGGATGAAATGGATGTTTTTCATCCGGATCGTATGGCGCAGCGGATTCTAGGAATGGGGGATATCGTTTCATTCGTTGAAAAAGCTCAAGAACAATTTGACGAAAAAGAAGCGAAGCGTTTAGAAAAGAAGATCAAGAAAAATAAGTTTGATTTTAATGACTTTTTGAGCCAACTCAATCAAATAAAGAGGATGGGGGATTTAAAAAGTTTGATGGGAATGATCCCGGGTTTGAATAAAATGACAAAAAATCTTGATATTGATGATTCGGCTTTTGCCAAAGTGGAGTCTATAATTCAGTCGATGACTAATAAAGAAAGATCCAATCCTGAAATTCTAAATATGAGTAGAAAACGCAGAATTGCTTTGGGCTGTGGTCGCAATATTCATGAAATCAATATGTTCATAAAGCAATTTGATCAAATGCGTAAAATGATGCATATGATGAGTAAAGGCAAAGGAATGGATAAGATGATGCAAGGAATGCCAAATTTAGGTAATAAAAAGTTTTAGATTACCCCAATAATATTCTGTTTTCTAAGTTCAGTTGTTTATCTTGTCTTTTATAAGTAAAGACATGGTTTCCCCAAATCAGCTTTTAGGCAATTTTTCCAAAAATATTGATAATCGCCCGATTATTATTGGATCAGATCATGTCTCTTTTTTTCTAGACTTTCAAAAACATTTCGAATGAAACAATTTTTTACATTGTGCATCTTTGCCTGTTTAATGTTTAA
>JAHDCZ010000137.1 GCA_020629615.1 Saprospiraceae bacterium | reverse complement strand
TACCACCAAATCGGCCAACTTAAAACAATCCAAAAATTTAATGCTAGAAATAATACGATACTTAAACGTATTTCTTTCCATTGCTTTAACATTCGGGGTAAACCCAAAAAAGAAAATATCATCAAAGGAGTGTATAGCAACCATCCTTTACGATAACTAAAAAAACCTTCAAAAAAATGTGGGTTTGTAAACTCAAATTTATGCTCAGCATAACCATTAAACAACCATCGATCAATATTACATTTCCAAAAAATCATTTGCATAGAAACAATGAGGACTCCAGTAACGGTAAAGAAGAGCAATTGCTTCTTCTCTTGAATCACTAAGTTGATTTTGTCTTTCAAACTCGTCCACGAAAACACTCCATATAAAACAGGAATTAATAAAGCAATGATTTCAGAAGGTCTTGCCAATGCCAAAAGCGCTATACTTGCTGCCATAATAATTGCATGCCGCAACATTCGATCATTGTGCCAACGAATCGTGACGTAAATCAATATGAAATAAAGTGAAAGCAAATAAGAATGTGGCATCCCGTTTTCAAAAACGACATAATGAAAATAATTGGTACCCAATACTAATACTGATAATGACCAAAAAATTACTTTTCGGCGAAAGCCAAGTAACAAGAAAGACTTGATCATAAATATCAATCCCAATAAACTATAGCACCATGAAGCAAAGATGATCATCCATTGATATGGAGCGGAAAGACCATCCACTGGATAGTCAAAAATGCGGGCAAAAACATCGGCCAAAAAATAAAACGGAGCATATAAAACGGCCATTCCTATCGTATAGATTGGTGCCTTTCCAGCGCCTTCAACTTGCATCAATTGATATAGCTTACTGCTTACACCATAATTTTCTAAATGGTTCAAGGCAAATGAAAACTGATGAATATCGCAGTATTTAAAAATGGCAGGCAGGTACAAATAGTAACCATAGACGTCCCAGCTTATGATAGATATTTTATCTGATCCGTAGTGATGAAAAAAAGAACATAGCACAATTAGCAACCAAAATAAAAGGAGCAATTTCAAATCTATTCTTTCTTTCATCCAAGTATAACTGGCTTATCTTCTAAGGTATAAATAATCTAAAAAGTAAATCACCTTAATCGAAAAACTATTGGTTTGATTAGCATCAAAAAGTCCCGAAAAATTATGAAAATAATCTTCACCATACTGATCGTCCGAGGTAAAAATTTGATTTTTCCAATTGAAATTAATGTCACTCCCTGGCGCAAATCTCCAATTGTAATTTAGATCTAAGTTGAAAATATTTACGTTTCTATTAAAAATAGATTCTCCGTTCTCATTGTTTCCATCAAACACCACATCACTCAAGTAACCATCAGCCTGGAGCGTCCCAAAATTGTTATACTCTACTTTATCCCAATAATGCCTAATACGCATGTTAAGAAACATATTATTGGTAAAAATAAAATTGGTACTTAAGGTATTGGTTATAATTTGACGATCACGATTTCCAAACAAGATTTCATCTCCGACATCCAAAATGCTTGAAGGAACGTTGTCGGCATTGACATATCCTTCATCTGCAAATCGCTTACTGAAATTGCAACTAAAAAACAAGGACCACTGATCACTCAGGCGCAATCGCGGTCGTACGCTGATGTTAAAATTCCTGCGACCGTCGGCTCCGAATTTTCTAAAATTAGAATTGATATCGATCGCAAAAATTTTACGATAGTCTGTAGAAACGAATCCACCGACATTCCAACTTGTTGGAAATGTGTAATAGTCCTCAAACGTAAACGATCGAGGTTCAAAGAAATCATAGGTCTCAATCGGCTCTAGTCGAGCATTAAACCCAAATGCCAGTCTACTCTTGAAAATAAAAAAGCTATTATAATTGATTCCAAAATCCACAAATTCGTCTGGCTTGTATAACCGAGAGTATCCCAATGAAACATTATGAGAGTACCTCGCGAGTTTAGTGCTCTTGGGATCAAACTGCGTGAAAGAACCAGAAATTCCAAAATTTCGCTCATTAGGAGCAAATAAAAATCCTAGATCATTGGGATCATAATTATCGCTTTCTTGATTGAAACCAACTCCATATTTCCATTGTCCAATCAGCTTGCTAAAGTTCAAATTCAGTTTATGACCAACATCTGTAAAGTCCGAGAAATATTTCTGACTAATGGCGGTTGAACCCTGCAATCCATATTTTTGACTTTTATTCTTCAAAAAGATTTCTGCACCTGTAACATTGGCGTCATAATCTGAGCCACTGCGCATCACATTGGTATTGATCAAACTCACATAGGAATTATTCCTCAAGTTTTGATCAACCACCAACACATTGTAATTGGTCAATGGATTGGTTTTGAATTGTCTTTGAGTGCCATCGGTCGAGTTCTCAATCACGGCATATTCTTCTGCAGCAACAGCATTAAAGAAGCCAACACCTGTACCGCTTTGGGTACGTCCAGAAATTTTGGTAGCATTATAAAGGCTGGTTATATCCGGATTTCCAATGACAGTTTCAGTACTATCCAAACTACTATAAACTTCAAAATAATTTAGAGGTCTGCTTCCTACTCTTCTAGAATAAAAAATATCTGCTTTGGTAAATAGATCTGTTCCTTCCGTAAAAAACTGTCTATTTTCTTCGAAGAAAACTTCAAAGGGTGATAAGTTTAAGACTTGTTGATCTGATAATACTTGACCAAAATCTGGGATTAAAGTCATGTCCAAAGTAAAGGCATCATTGATCCCATACTTAAGATCCATCCCAGCGCTGTAAGCTGTTGAGCTTTGAGACTCCCCATCTTCTGGATTGTAATTGGAGTTTAAATATCCAACGACGAAAGGTGTAAAGGACAATCGCGTTGGCGATTTAATATTCTTAATCCCATGCAATCGACCAGCCTGAGCAAGCGTATTAGAATTGGCAGGATCAATAGGATTCCATGTCGACTGCTCTCTAAATCTTCTTATCTCACGAATAAACTGAATACTCCATTCTTGCACCTCTGCATTTGAAAATCGAATAGCAGAATAAGGGATTTTCATTTCTACCGACCAACCATTTTCGACGATCTTCACATCACTTTCCCAGACTGCATCCCAATTGGAATCGTTAAATCCAGCAGCAAATTTATCATCAACTTGTACTCCTGCTGCGGTCAAAGTAAAAGAAAAGGCATTGAGTCCATCTTTATATGTATCGATTGTACAAGTAAACCAATCAGAATTCTGTATATCATCTCGTTCGGATAATTGTTTCAGAATTTTTTCAGGACTTTCGTCCAATAATAAAGCACCTATGTAAATGGCATCATCATCGTACAGCACTTTTACTTGAGTATCGAAAGTAGGAGCTTCACCCGGATCGGGTTCCAATTGTTGAAATCCATCGGCGACATCGGCAAGTTGCCAAATGTGCTCATCTAAGAGACCATCAATATTGATATTCTCATCAGATACTAAGGCTTGTAAAATTTTAGGATCGTTTTGAGCCAGAGTAAAAAACTGTATCAAGACTAAACAAACTACAATAAGACAACGCTTCATTTATTTCCATAGTTAGGGCATGCAAAGCTAATAAAAAGAGCCCATGCATTTTGTTAATAGGCATGGGCTCTTTGAGAAATTTCAATGCACCTCTGCCATCCAATTTTTAATCAATGGTGATATTAAGATTGCTAAAAAACCAATAAGACAACTCAATAACCCAAAAGCCGCATAAACCGAAACATAAGAATATAACTGGATCATTTCTGTTGTACCTTGTATACTCACATTCGGCGAAAGCCCAGAAAAAAACTCTGTAATAGTCCCCAATGTACCAGTTGAAAAAAGATTTTCTTTTCCTGTTTCAACGGTTGTCAACTGAGCGATCTTGCCTGCAAAAAAATGTCCATAAAATGAAGATGTGAAAAAGACTCCCATAATGAATGCTAAATATTTTGGAGGCGATAACTCTGTCATTTTTGACAATCCAATAGGCGATATTAATAGTTCTCCAATGGTCAACACAAAATATCCCAACACCAAATAGCTCATTGGTGTCAATGCTTCTGGTGTAACACTATTCGCAGAAGCGGAAAAAATTAAAAATCCTAAACCCAAAAACAACAACCCTAAGCCAGCTTTTATCGCAGAATTTGGGTTGTATTTCTTGCGATTTAAATAGGACCATAGCCATGAAAAAGGAATAGCCAAAAGAATAATAAATGCAGCATTGATACTATTGGTTTGTGCGGCATTTAAAAAAATCAAATCAACATTACGATCTGCAAAAAGTGTCAAAGAACTCCCAGCTTGTTCGAAAATCGCCCAGAACAACGTCATTAAAATTGTAAAATAAATCGTAACCGTTAATTGTTTTTTGGCTTTCGCCGAAACTTGTTTCATTACATAAAACATGGCTATTGAAATTCCAATGGTCGCCACCCAAACGATGTAATGTTCGTATTGATTATATTTTACAACCAAAGCAAATATGGGCACGGAAAGCAAGGAAAACAATGCAATCCAATGGCCCTGATGCAAACCCAGACGTTTCCGAAGGTACTTATTGGGATTTGGAGCGTGTCCTTTGTTTCCAAATACATTCTCTCGTAAACCATCATAGAAGAAATACAAACCAACTAACATTCCGATCCCTGCCAAAATGAATCCATAATGCCAACCATAAGCTTCAGCAATCCATGCACACATCAAAGGAGCAACCGCACCACCAATATTAATTCCCATGTAGAAAATAGTAAATCCAGAGTCACGTCGTTGGTCATCGCGATCATAAAGTGTTCCAACAAAAGTGGAAATGTTGGGTTTAAAAAAACCATTACCGACTATGATTAAAGACAGTGAACCAAAAAAGAAAATCGGATGTTCAAAACTCAGAAAAAAATGACCCAAGGCCATAAATATTCCTCCTAGCATAATCGAATTTCGATAGCCTAAAAAATTATCCGCCAAATATCCACCGATAATCGGAGTAAAGTAAACCAAGGACATATATGCCGCAAAAACACCGAAGGACATTGTATCCGAAAAGAGCAGTTGTTTTGTCATATAAAGAACCAACAAAGCCCTCATCCCATAAAATGAAAAGCGCTCCCACAGCTCCGCAAAAAATAAATAAAATAATCCTTTGGGATGACCAAAATATGTTTGTTCTAATGAGTTAGATTTCATGTCTATCGGTTTTATTTTTAAATAAAAGTGAAGTACATGACATCATCAACTCAGCACAAGGCTTGAAACAAATTATAGCAAAAAATAAGCTTTTGTAATCAATTGTAATTGAACCCGGATCATTCATTAGAAAATCTATTCCGACCTGAAATGCCAGTAAAATATACCATTTCATTAAGTTTTCTCACCTCACCATAGTGGTGACTATTCATCAGCTCCAAAACTTCATATTTTATTGGACTTTTAAGTCTTATAACGAAGTTCTAATGAATAATCCGGGTTCATTTAATCGTCAGTAAAATATGGGTTCAGCAAATGCTCATTACCTTTGTTCAAAATCAGCTTATGATCATTTCTACATTGAGAATTAGAAATTACCCAGAAGATAAAAAAGGAGATTTTCCTTGGACTCTTCCCTTGATTCAAAATTTTGATGAACTCGAATTTGAAAAAAACATCAGCTTCTTTGTCGGTGAAAATGGGAGTGGCAAATCAACCATTCTAGAAGCCATTGCCGCTTACGCGGAAGTTCCACTAGCAGGAAGTCGCCGATTAGAGGACGATCCTTCTTTAGAGGCTGCCAATGAATTGGCTAATTATTTAAGCATTCGATATCAGGACAAATCACATCATGGTTTTTTTGTAAGAGCAGAGGATTTTATCGGCTTTGCGCGAAAGATAAAACAAGATATTGCAGACTTGGATAAAGAGATAGAAGAAGTTAAAGAGAGCTTTACAGGAGGGGATATCAAATTAACTCTCGGAGCGATTGAAGGAGAGAAAAACAGTTTAATTCAACGATATTCAAAAGATTTGGAGGCGATGTCTCATGGTGAAGGTTTTTTAAAATTTTTTACTTCGAGAATAACTGCCAAAGGATTGTATCTAATTGATGAACCCGAAGCCGCATTATCTCCTACTCGTCAACTTAGTTTATTATCATTAATTAAAGAAAAAGTGGAGAAAACTGGATCGCATTTTATCATTGCAACGCATTCGCCCATAATCATGTCGATTCCAGATTCTGAAGTGTTTTATTTTAGTAAAGGACAAATATCCAAGGTTGATTATCGCGACACGGAGCATTATTTGTTGACCAAATCTATTTTGGAAAATCCAGAAAATGTAATGCGTGAATTATAACTGTTCAAATAGATCCGCATAATGTTTGTGCTCGTTTTGCTTGACAAACTCTTGAGTTAATCCATCCTCAATAAAGATATGATCAGGCATCATACGAAGTCGATATTTCCCTTCCCCTAGAAAGGTGAATAGGTCTTTGCGTTCAAGTTTTTGACTGTTGTCCAAATGAAGAATTTGGTTGATATTATCAATGATTCTTGTGAGATATGTTTGGTTCTTAATTTCTCCATGACCACCGATTAGAATACTTTGTTCATTACTGTCAAAGTATTTTCTTCGAATAGCAAACTTTAGTAAGTTTTTATATTGAGTCGTTTTAGATCCAAAATCAATGGATTCTCCCAAAATATTTTTGGAAGGAATACTTAACTGAATTAAAGACCAATCCAAAAACCGAATTTGAATTTCATTCATACGAGGCGTATTGGCCAATTGAATAACCCATGAGGTTGCCAACACAAGAAACACAGCGATCAATGAAGTCTTTGCAACGATCTTCAAGAGCTTGTTTACAAAATCATTTTCCAGCATTA
>JAHDCZ010000136.1 GCA_020629615.1 Saprospiraceae bacterium | reverse complement strand
CCAATCTAATTTTTCATGTACCGACAAATCAACATTACATGTTTTCCCCAATACCTTATAATAATCCCTCGCATCAATACCATGATTGGGACGCAAACATACTAAATCGTCCTCAGTTATTACGGTCCCTTTTTTAATATCTCTGGCTGGATATACTGCACGTCTAAAGCTGGTCACATGATCACCTTCAATTTCAAGCGGTTTTTTATTCGAACTGCCTTGAAGAGCCTTTATGTCTTTGATTGCTTTGGTCAAATCCCAAACCTCATTTCTAGTCAAGGATACTTTGTGGTCCCTAAAGCTTTTCCCTTCTCGGGAATCTGTAAAATGAAATTCGAGAATTTCTGCACCCATAGCAACTGCGATCTCCAGAGCTTTAGTACCCTCCGTATGATCCGAATATCCAATCGGAATATTGAAAGCCTCTCGATATCTTTGCATGACATTTAAATGAGCCTCCGAAAAGGGTATTGGGTACATCGAAGTACATTGTAATAGTGCCAAATAATCTGGATCTTGAAATTTAGGATCTCGTTCTTGAATAAATCGTACTGTTTGAGCAACTTCCTCCATAGAGGATAAACCACTGGAAATCAAAAGAGGTTTCCCCAATTTCATGAAATTGGCAATTACAGGAAAGGCCGTAAAATCTCCAGATCCTATCTTATAAATATCCGAATAATCATCTACCCATTCGGCGAAAGCCACATCCCAAACAGAGGCCATAAAACCGATGCCTGCATCTTTACACATTTGAGCCAAAATTCGATACTTGTCTCTGGAGAGTTCAAATTTTTTAAAATGGCTATGACGCACAGGATTTTCAAGAGGGTTAACCAAACTGTCTCCTGTATAAATCTGGAACTTGATATAATCCACATCTGACTCTATGGCGAGTTCAGTCAGTCGCTTTGCATATTCAAAGTCGCCTTCATGATTGCCACCGATTTCTGCAATTAATAGTGGACCATGTTTCCCTTTCCATGTACTCATAAACGAGTTTTTGCGATTGCGTTGATTAAGTCCTCAAAAGTATAGCTATTATCCTTATCCCCTAAATATGTGATGATCTTTTCTGCCAAATGAAGATCCTTTTCTTCATCTATGGCTAGGCGCATACTTTGCATCTCTGGATATTTATTGTTGTAAAAATATTTACGCTTACCGATATCATCATTTTCATAAAGGTAAATTGTCACGTGTTCTTTATAATAATCGTTGTTGAGACGAGGGAGCAAGTTCTTATAAAAAACTGTATTAAGAATTTCTACGCTCATCCCATATGGAAAGGTTCTTCCTTTTACATTACTATAAAAATCAATAGGATTGGATCGAACTTCAACGAGCATTCGTTCTATATTTTCCAAGTCAATAAATAAATTGTCCCCGTTGATCCGAATCGCGTAATCTAAAGAAATTGAAGCCGCCGCCTCATAAAATCGTTGAGAAACATTTTCCAAAGAACCGCGATACACCATAATGTCGTTCAAAATACAAAAGTCCTGGATGGGCTGATCTGTTGGTTCAGTACTTGTAGCTACTATAAGATGAGTGTCAGAGATCAATTTTAATCGATTTGTAATGCGTTTGAGGATCGAAACGCCATGAATCTCTTTTAAAATTTTCCCAGGTAATCGAGATGAATTGTATCGACATAAAATAACAAAACCTATTTTCATGTTCGTTCGCTTATTTTCTTCGCAGGAATACCGCCATGGATTTCATACGCGGGGACATCATTTTTTACCAGAGATCCTGCAGCAATGACCGCACCTTGACCTATTTTTACGCCCTTCAATATTTTAGCCCCTGTTCCAATCCATACATCATTTTCGATGACAATCGCTTCACTAGTATTGGCCTGCTCGTTTATTTTATATTTTTTATCAATACCGTGATCGCTGTCTACCAAATAGACGAATGGTGCAATAAGACAATCATCACCAATACTAATCCCCACCGAGGCAAATAAAAACGTATGATAGCCAATGGTCGTGTTTTTGCCAATGTGAATTGTGGAACTTTCATTGCAAGGGCAAATCTTGGCACCTTCTTTAATAACAGCACTTTCGCCAATAGTAATGTTTTGAGGATAACGCATAAGATCAACACCTTTTTCGATGAAGACATCTTTGCCAATGTTTCCTAAAATCCGTTTGGCCTTCCACGTTCGATAACGTACGCGCCAAGTTCTTTTTAAGTGTTTTCTGAGCTGAGCATTTTTCATTACAACAAATATTACGAATAATTGTAATAAATTTGAATTTCAACAAATTAGATTCTAAAGACGATTCTCAAATTATTTGCGTTTTGTTTATCTATCATCAGTCTGTTCATAAATTATGGGAGTAGTTCAGCGTCAAAGTGTCAAAAATGCGATAGTGCAGTTTGTGGCAATGGTCGTTGGGATGGTCAGTGTATTATTCATCTACTCTTTGGACAATGATATCTATGGATACGCGACTTTTTTATATGGTTGTGCCGCATTAATTGTCCCTTTCGCCTCAATTGGTGTTATACCCAGCGTAGTAAAACATTTTCCAAAGTATAAGCAAAGTTCCACTGGATCTAAGGGCTTTTTAAGCTTATTGTTTTTGTTAACACTATTTGGTTTTGGATTGTTTCTCTCAATTGCGTTTTTGTTTCAAGACTTCTTTTATGATTTTTTGTCGCTTCTGCGAATGGATATAGAGTTGATTAAGGAGAACATAAATATCATTTTGTTGTTGACAATCATCTTGATTTTTGTTCAATTGCTCACAGCATATATAAGTAATTTTCAACGGATTGTTGTGCCAGCGGTCATTACAAATTTTGGGTATAAACTGTTTATGCCTTCGATTGTCTTGGCCTATTATTTTAAGTTGATTGATCGTCAATTATTGGCTTATTTGATCCTCGCTTTTTTTGCATTTTCATTAATTGCATTGTTGTTTTATGCCTTTCGGCTAAAAGCATTAAAATTCGGACAGCCAAGTTTTTTGGGGAAAGAAAATCGTGGCAATTTTTTGACCTATATGTTTTATAGTGGATTGAATGGAATTGGTAATTCGTTAGCTTTCCGAATTGATACTATTATGATCTCTATCATTGTCGGTACCTCAGGAGCTGGACTCTACGCCAAAATTTTAGTAATTGCCAATGTGCTTAGTATTCCTTCGATTGCCTTGAATCAAATTGTTAGCCCAATTGTTTCGAGACTATGGGAAGAGAAAAACTTAGATGAAATCCATAACCTTTATAAAAGGAGTTCGATTAATTTATTTTTGATTGGTGTAGGATTATTTGTGATTATTTATTTTGCATTGGATGGCTTAATAGCGATATCATCCGATCCTAGTTCCTTTGAAAACGGAAAATTAATTTTTGTTTTCTTGGGTCTTTCAAAGATGTTTGATTTGGTGACGAGCATCAATCAAAGCATTATAACATACTCCGAAAAGTATAGGTTCAATCTGCTATTCCTATTGATACTAGGTGTGAATAATTTGATCATGAATTATTATTTAATCGATGAATTTAATGTAGTAGGCGCGGCGATGGCGACGGCATTTTCCTTGTTTATTTTTAACGTAATCAAGCTTTTATTTATTTGGCTACAGTATGGGATGAGTCCTTTTTCAAGAAATGCTTTAAAGGTTTTATTTTTAGGTGTACTCGTTTTCGCTTTCGCGAATGTTTTGCCTGATTTAAGTCATCCTTTTTTAAATTCGCTATTCAAATGTGCGATCATTGTTTTGATCTATGTTCCTCTATCTTACTTCTGGAATATTTCTTCAGAACTAAATAAGATGCTGAATGACACCTTGACCAAACTAAAACTAATCTAAGATGAATCAATACCAAACATTAAAAATAGATACTCAAAACGCAGGAGTTGCAATTGTAGTGATCAACAGACCAAAGGCTCTTAATGCCTTGAATAAAGCAGTCTTTAGAGAATTGGATGCTTTCTTTAGTTTGGATTACAAGCAAATTAAAAATCTAATGGGAATCATTATCACAGGGGTGGGAGAGAAGGCTTTCGTTGCGGGAGCAGATATTAAAGAATTTGCGACATTGGATCAAGAACAAGCCACAGCATTATCTCAAAATGGGAAAGATGTTTTTGATAAGATTTGCGATTTTCATTTACCTGTTATTGCGGCTGTAAACGGTTACGCGCTTGGAGGAGGATGTGAACTGGCAATGGCATGCCATTTAAGGTGGGCGAGTAAAAATGCTCGATTTGGTCTTCCAGAATTAAGCTTGGGTTTAATACCAGGCTATAGCGGAACACAGCGTATGGTGGAGTTGATTGGTAAGGCAAAAGCATTGGAATTAATGCTAACGGGATCAATGTTGGATGCCTCAACCGCGGCTAATTTAGGCTTAGTAAATCATGTTTCGGAGGAAGGTGCATTAGTTGCAGACTGTTTAATGGTTCTTGGAAAAATTTCGCGCAATGCACCTCTAGCAATAAAAGCAACCATCAAAACGGTCAATGCTTTTTTTGATAAGCAGATCAATGGTCACGAATTAGAAACCCAAATTTTTGGAGGCCTAATGGTCACTGAAGATGCCAAAGAAGGTGCAAAAGCATTTATAGAAAAACGGAAAGCAGATTTTAGAGGAATGTAGTAGTATGATTTAGAAGAATAGTTTTCTAGATTTTACCCACCACTATACTGTTTCATTTTTGTGATTTGGGTTTCCCATAAATCCTTTTGGGCTTCAACCTCGTCATCATCACAAAAATCAGTAATTTCTAAAATGGTTTCATTGGTCACATCAGATTTATACATTCGAAATTCAAGGTATTCGTCATCATCGGCATCTTCCCACTTGAAACGGATTCTTTCTTCCTCAATATCATCTACCATTTCAGCCACCTCGTAAGCGCCGTCCCATCCAAAAGTATAGGTGTCTCCGGTAATATCCACCTCGTCAGAAAACCATCTCACCAAACAATCTGTTGCAGTTAGAAATTTATACACGATTGCAGGAGATGCTTTTGTTATAAATTCCATTTCTATTGCTACTCTAGCCATTATAAATTTCTAGTTGTATAAAATCTTGATAATAAACTCAATAAGTATTTAAATTCTTTCAAGCGCTGCAATTAAAAATAATTTTTCCAATTATCAAAAGAAATGAACTTTTTTATCCAAAAAGTCATTAAATAATTGTTTCGATTAGAGTTTTACGGAAAGGGTATAAATTTTGCATTCTTGATTAGAATATGCTACTTTTGTGCTCCTTTCGACGGAAGTAGAGTTTTGCAACACATCAAACACTGACAATGAGACAGCTGAAGATAACCAAATCAATAACGAATAGAGAAAGTCAATCTTTAGAGAAATACTTACAAGAAATTGGTAAAGTAGACTTACTTACCCCTGAGGAAGAAGTTGATTTGGCCCAAAGAATTAAACTTGGTGATCAAGAAGCGTTGGAACGATTAACAAAGGCCAATCTGCGTTTTGTGGTTTCGGTCGCAAAACAATATCAGAACCAAGGACTCTCTTTAAGTGATCTTATTAATGAAGGAAACTTGGGTTTAATTAAAGCGGCTCAGCGTTTTGACGAAACCAGAGGATTTAAATTTATTTCTTACGCCGTTTGGTGGATTCGACAATCTATCCTTCAAGCTTTGGCAGAGCAATCTAGAATTGTTAGACTGCCTTTAAATAAAGTAGGATCGTTAAATAAAATAAACCGTGCTTTCTCTGAGCTTGAACAAGAATTTGAAAGAGAGCCTTCTCCTGAAGAATTAGCTACCTTGTTGGAAATTCCAACAGAAGAAGTGGAAACCACATTAGGAGTAGCAGCACGACATGTTTCAATGGATGCTCCTTTTGTCGATGGTGAGGATAATTCATTATTGGATGTCTTGGAAAATGGGAACACCCCTAAAACTGACTCCTCTTTGGAGTATATGGAATCCTTGCGCAGAGAAATTGAAAGATCTCTTAATACACTCACTGAAAGACAGTGTGATGTGATTAAATTATACTTCGGTATTGGAGTTGAGCACCCAATGTCTTTGGAGGACATCGGTGAAAAATTTGGTCTTACTAGAGAGCGTGTCCGACAGATTAAAGACAAGGCGATTAATAAGTTAAGATCAGCTTCTAGGAGTAAGTTGTTAAAACATTACTTAGGCGCTTAACGCGAATGGTATAAAAGTAAATTAAAGAGCATCTGTAAATTGGATGCTCTTTTTTTTTATCATAATTTTGATCCACCTAATCTTTGAAAAATGGATACAAATACAATTAGCAACCTCACTCAACAGTCTCTCGAAAATTGGAGAGAAAATGAAAAAAAAGCTTTAGAGATTCTGAAAGTCGTCGGTCAACTTAGATTTGACAAAGGAGTAGAACTGGTTTTGTTTAGGAATAAACTTTACGATGTTCGTCCTACAGAAGTGATTGAATTTCACAGCGATTCATTACACTATACACATGACAATTTTCAACTTGATCTGACTTTATCATTGGCGCAAGCCATCAACAAAATGGATAACATCACTCCTTCTAAGATAGATTTAGGAAGTCTTGGCGTAACATGGTTGAAAGAAAAAAATAATTTTGAAAACATTTTAGAATTTGTCCATTCTAAACTTCGAAATTTTTCCAATGAAGAAAATCAGAATATAGAACCTAGAGATGTGGTGCTCTATGGTTTTGGTAGAATCGGTAGGCTATTAACCAGAATCATCCTTGAATCAACCGGTAGAGGGAATCAATTGCGTTTAAAAGCTATTGTATTACGCCAAAAAATGAAAAATGTTGAACAAGAATTAAACAAAAGAATTGCTCTTTTAAAGTCGGATTCAGTTCATGGACGTTTCTTTGGAGATTTTAAAATCAATGCTGACGACGCTTCTGTCGAAATAAACGGAAGTAAGATTTATTTTATATTCGCAGGACATCCGAGTGAAGTAAATTATGC
>JAHDCZ010000021.1 GCA_020629615.1 Saprospiraceae bacterium | reverse complement strand
TGGCTTCATCAGTAATAGAGAGATTCATTTCGATATTCAGGCCTTCAATCTTGTAATCATCCGCTGTTTTTTCAATTGTTTCACTGAGTTGATCTCGATCGATAAACTCAATAAAACTTTCTTGATTTTCAACATTTGAATATTCAACGGGGATACTAAATTTTGTCTCAGGTCCTGTGATAGCATTTACATAAATATCAGTTTTAGAGAAAGGTCCTCGAAAGGAGACATCCATCTTTCCTTGACCAAATCCATAGTATAGAGGATTATCACTGGCGGTAGTATTAAGCGCAATAATATCATCCGAACTCATATCAACATCCAAACGAAAATCTCGAATCAAATTATGATGTAATCCCCCTTTGATCTTTGCTTTATTACCCAATATATCTGTCATTTCTTGCCCGTCAAAACCGAGATAATCTTCAGAGATCGTCATCGTTTGATTGTCAAAAGTGTAATAAGTCCCGAGGTAATCGATCTTCAAGCCACAGTCATAAAAAGTAGTCAGTCCTTGAAGTTTAAGGTCACTCAGTGTTCCTGTCACATCGACATCCATATCAGCGGAACCAATGGTTTCGGAGATCCCTTCATTGATAATGTACTCCATAATGCTAAAGGGTGCATTCTTTGCTGAAAGTTTGGCATTAATAGTTTCTGTGGATTGATCAAACATGCCTTCAGCCCAAATATCGATCTCTTTGTTTTTGATATAAACACCCGCATCAAAAGCTTCTCCAACTTTTTTGGTTAATTGTAAGAATAAATGTCCGAATGGATCTTCATTTAGATATAAAACTGGCATATCAAGACTCAGATTAATATCTTTCTCTCCATACAAATCGGAGATTACAAATCCTAGTTCACCTTTTCCACTAAAATCGATATTATCATAATCTATCAATTCATTGATCAATAAAAAATCAAAATTAGTCATGTTTAATGCCAAGCCTTTCTCATTGATATCTCTCAAAACAATCGCACTGGTTCCATCGGTGATTTCAAAATCATCAATATCTATAAATTCTTTTCCTAGTACTAGAGAATTAAAGTGTGAAAATTTCCATTTACTTCCCAGTATATCCAAGTCGTTATCAGAAAAATGAAATTTATATCCTTTTTCATGAGGAGAAACCAAGGCATTAATATCTACTGATTTAATCGAATCTATTATATTTTTAGTAGCTATGTTTATCTCTAGGCTATCTCCAAAGCTGCTTGCATTTAGACTAATTGGATTTAGTTTTTTATTTCCTAAAACCAGGCTATCTAGTAATACATTCAATTCACCATCCTTTTGATCAGAATTAAATGACAATTGAGCATCATAAAAACGATTAGATGATTGGTTTATCTTTTGTACATAACCTTTCAAATCAAATTTTCGCATTAAACTATTGAAAGATCCCTTAAGATTTAGTCCAGTGATAGTCAAGTCATCTACACCAGCCAATTCTAACAAATTCTTGCTATTCTTCAAATTTACTACATAAGCAAAATCTTGTTGATCATTAGAAGGAGCTACATTCCAATTTCTGGTATGGTATGGAAAGTTTGCTTTGAGCAAACTTTTGATAGTCATTGGTAGTTTATTAAGACTAAATTTTCCATCCAGACTAGCATCAAGTATTTCAGAATTTAGCGAAAGTACGCGTTCTTGATTTGCTTTTGTGGAGGATAGTATTTGGAGGGAATCTATAACATACACAGTATCTTGACTATATATGGTAGAGTTTAGGAAAGTACCCCCACCATCAAAATCTGAAATATTATTGCCTTCAAGATTAACATCGATTTGAGAGGAGATTATCATTTGATCGTTCATCAAATTAAGCTGTTGTAGATCCAACTTTCGAATGTTTGATTTGAAATCAAAGGAAGTGTTTTCATCATCAAGATGGACATTTCCATCAAATTCAAGATCGATATTATCATCCTTAATACTAAAATTCCCACTAAAATCATCCTGTTTTAATTCGCCATCCATGATGATGTTTTGATATTGATATCCACGATACTCGAATACCTTTACCTGTGCATTTAAATCTGCGAAAGCACTACCAATCAAGAGTCCTTTTCCTTGATCTACATTCGCCGAAAGGCTAACCTTACCAAAAGACTCATTTTGTGTCCATTCTTTTAAATCGAAATCGTCTAGTCTTAATTCTCCAGAATAATTAGCTAGTACTTTACCTGATTTTACATCAAGTCTCATATCCATACCAGCTGAACCGATATCTGAATCTAGGGTCCCAAATGCAACAAAATCCAAGAAATATCCATCAAATCTACCTGTAAATTTGATGTCCCCTAATCGATAAAAATTTGGGGTTGGTTTGAAACCTGGAATCACCTTTTCAAGTTTATATATATTAGTTTCGAGTGCGTCAATTTTCAAGTTAATCAATGCTTCATTGGCACCATTCAAATTTCTAGAGTTAAAACTCCCCACAAAATTAACTTCATCATCGAGCGAGAGATTCATTTTTTTGCCAGATAAATTCCTAATTCGACCTACGAAATTTCCTGATAGTTTGGCAAGCCTCCCCTTGTTTTGTAGAAAGAATTTATTGGTATTTAAATCAGGTACAAAATGTAGAAGATCCTTAATAGAAATTTGACTATTCTCAAGATTAGTATTAATATAGACTTTATTTGCAAAATCTTTGAAATCAGAAAAACTCTTATACTTTAGTGAAAAGTAATCCTTTACTTTTGATTGTTCTGTTTGAAAATTCAAACCTTTTATTTCAATTTTTCTATCGGTTAAATTCAAGTCTGAAGCTTCGAATTTGTTAACACGAAACCCTTTATTATCCTTGAAAGAAAACTCATTTAGTACTAGCGATAGGTCTACATCAGAAGAGTAAGCAATTGAAGTCGCATTAAAATCGAGTTCGTTAATTTCAAAATGTTTATAGTCTATTACTTCTTGTGCATAGGACGATTTGGGTGCGTTATAGTCGTTGTAAGAAAAAATACCCTCCCGAATAATTAACTCTGTTATCGAAATTCTTGATGTATCGGATTTAATTTGATTGAGTACTTCCTCATTTACAGCTTCTATATTCGTATCAAGTATTACGGTATTCTTTGAAGATTTATTTTTGGAAATTCTAATCGTCGGGTTTTCAAAGAAGATTTGCTTGATTTTAAATTCGTTCATTTCAGGATCAAAAGAATCATTGGTAATGAAACCTTTCTTTACGTAAATCGAAGTGTTTTGATTGGCAAGTTTATCATCGTACTTAAACCACACCTCTTTGACTTCTATTTCGTTTACATTTGCATCCCATTGCGTTCCTTCATTTTGATCTTTCTCCTGCTTTTTCTTTGACGAAAGTTTATTCAGTATGTTATCCAAATTGGTTGTTCCATCAACATTTTTCTTAATATTAATAAACGCACTGTCTAGACTAATACGATCAAGTCCAAGTTCATTTTTATAAAGATGGAATAAACTTTTAGATAAATCGACTTGAAAATGGGCACTATAAAGCAATGTATCACCTTGTAGGTCTTCAATAAAAAAGCCATCGATCAGACCACCTTCAAGAATGCTCAATCGCACTTTATCAATTTCAACACGAGTCTCAAGCTTATTGGAAAAATAATCAGCAATTTTATCGACAGTCCAATTTTGGATTAGTGGAATTTGCAACAGAAATGAGCATAAAATAGGAATCAAAATAATGAAGAGCAATATTCTAAGAAATACTATTCTTTTACGAGTTTTGGATTTCTTGTTTTCCGTATTCACTACTTTATTGTTGTTGCTGCTCGACACCATTTATATATTAACAAAGATATGCTTACATTCTTATTAATGAAGACCTTCTTTAACGAATATTTAAAGCATTTCTTCCCCTGTAAGTAAACGAGCCAACTGAATACAATTTTTGGCTTCAGAAACATCATGAACCCTTAAAACATTTGCTCCATTTATAATGGCTTGAAGATGAAGTGCTGTCGTTTCAGGAAGACATGTTTGTGGCTCTAAATTGAAGGGTTTATAAATCATACTTTTTCTTGAAATGCCGACCAAGATTGGTTTCTCAAAAATCTTAAAACTATTCAATGATGATAGTAGTGCATAATTATCCATTAGGGTTTTTCCAAATCCAAAACCAGGATCAATGTGCACATCATGAATGCCCAAGCTCATTAAGTGACGTAAGCTCTTATCCATAAATTTTAATACATCCAAAACCACATTATTGTAGGTAGGATTTTTCTGCATATCTTGAGGAGATCCTTGCATATGCATCAGGATATAAGGTAATCGAGACATAGCGACAATCTCCAGAAAATTATTGTCAAACTTGCCATAGGAAATATCGTTGACCATTTGGATTCCCAAAGTCAGACATTCTTCTAAAACTTCAGATCGAAAGGTATCTATTGATATTTTTGCGTCAGGAAACTCCTTCCTGATTTCGCGAAGTACTGGAATCAATCTTGAAATTTCTTCTTTACAATCCACATCATCGGCAAAAGGCTTCGTTGAAACAGCTCCTATATCTATAATATCTGCCCCATCAGAGAGCATTTCCTCAACTTTTGTCAATGCCAATTCTATCGATTTATACTTTCCGCCATCATAAAATGAGTCAGGGGTCAGATTTAATATTGCCATAATCTGAATAGGATTATTTCCAACGACCATTTTGAATCTGGTTTTATTTTTAAAAAATATTTTTCACTTAGAAAGATCATAGATACGGCATAATATTTGTCCATTCAATTATATCTGCTATTTTTGACCATCTGAAAATATCGGATTAACGAAATTTTATACATCAACCAAGAAGAGTGAGCACTGAAAACCCATCTCAAGGCGGTTTTTTATCCGTCGTTCCTGATTTATTATTGGCCTTAGTTATATCAGGCATTGCGATCTTTACTATCCAACATTTCGAATTAAACAGATATCTTAAAGGAAATACTAATACAGTTCAGTTAGAGGAAGAAGCAGAAAGCATCTGTAAATTCGGTTTTGATATGAACGCCTACTTCTTTAATGATTTGGAATTGAAAGCTGATCAATTTTTGGGTGATATTCTTTATTATGAAGGAGTTGATTTTGCTAAAATTGCCCAACTTGAGAAGAACTCTAAAGATGTATACAGTGTGAGAAAATTGAAGGCTGGCAAAAATCTGACCTTTGTCAGACCGGATTCTTGTGCTGCACCTGTTTCTTTTATTTATGAGCCTGATGTTTTTAGCTACATCGTCTATGACTTAAAAGATTCTATGCAAGTGAGTTATGTCGAAAAAGATGTGACCACGATTGTAGAAAGCGCATCGGGTGAAGTTGAAACTTCTCTTTGGAATGCCATGATAGAGAACAATCTTGAGCCAGCTATGATTGATAAAATGGAGGACGCTCTGGCATCATCTGTTGATTTCTATCATGCCAAAACCGGAGATCAATTTAAATTAATTTTTGAACGAAAATACATTGACAATAAAGCGGTTGGTGTGGGTAAGCTTTTGGCTGCTAATTATAAAAACTCATATGGTGAGCATTACTCGATCCACTATAAATCAGGTAATTACGAAGGCTATTTTGATTTGGAAGGAAGAGCTACAAAAAGAGCATTTTTGAAGGCACCAGTAAAATATTCTAGGATTTCATCCAGGTATAATAAAAATAGACTTCACCCAATCAAAAAGCGGAGAATTCCTCATTTAGGTACTGATTATGCAGCTGCTTATGGAACTCCTATTCACGCTGTTGCGAATGGCACCATTGTTACAGCCAGTTATGGTCGCGGAAATGGGAAATATATTAAGATTAAACACAACAAAACCTACCAAACTCAATACTTGCATATGCAACGATTTGCCAAAGGCATGAGAAAAGGTGTCAGAGTCTCACAAGGACAGGTGATCGGCTATGTAGGAAGTACTGGTCTTGCAACCGGGCCACATGTATGTTATCGTTTTTGGAAGAATGGCAAACAAGTTGATCCACTTAGAGAAAATTTCCCACCTGCCAAACCAATGTCCAAAGATGAATTACCGGATTACATGATCAAAAAAGACGAAATGAAATATCGTTTGGATGCGATACCCATGAATCTAGATCATAAAATCTTAGCTAGAGATGAAAATGATTTACAATCATAATTAGCGTTTGGACTTAAGTAAAGTGAATCCAAAAGTACTCCCTTTCTTTTCCTTACTTTTTACGGTAACTGTACCACCGTGTGCTTCCACGATATGTTTAACAATAGATAAACCTAAACCAGATCCTCCTAATTCTCGTGAACGACTAGGATCAACTCGATAAAAACGATCAAATACATGTTTGATATCTTCTTCTGGAATTCCTATTCCATTATCAGAAATTTCCACTAGGACTTTATCTTCAATATCAAATATTTCCACAGTCGTCTTTCCATTTTCGATTCCGTATTTAATAGAATTGATTAACAAATTTGTCAACACTCTCCTAATGGATTCAACATCACCTAAAACCATATTGGATTGAGCACTCTTCTCTTCAAATTCTAGGGATATCTTCTTTTGCTGGGCATGTACATTCAGGTCCACAATCAAATCATTAATTAAGCGATTGAGATCAAATTTTGAAAATGTCTTATTGCCAATTTGTTCGTCGATACTATTAATTTCTTCCAAATCCTCCACAATGGTTTGCAATCTCATTACATTGGAAGCTGCCCTTTCCAAATACTTTTTGTTGATTTTTTCATCATAAAGTGCGCCGTCCAAAAGCGTGTGTAAATATCCCTGTATCGAAAAAATAGGAGTTTTTAACTCATGGGAAACATTACCTACAAAATTCTTTCGGTAATTCTCCAGCAATTTCAACTCTGAGATCTCTCGTTTTGTCTTCTCTGCCCACTCGATAACATCATCATTAACTTCAGTGATACTAATATCTTTAAAATTTTTTGAGATTCTGTTTTCAGATTTTGCAGAATCAATGAATTTGTAGATTAGCTTAATCTTTCCAAAAACAAAGGTTACCAAAATTTTATTCACCAAAAAATAAGAGATCAGAGAGACAACAACTAGATAAAATAAAATCTGGATTAAATGGGAGGATAGCTCACTTGATTCTAAATACAATAGCAGAATTAAAAAATTACTGATCAACACTAGCATGGTTATCAGAATAGATATTTGTTTTGTACTTATGTTTTTAAACAAAATCAGAAATTAAATTTGTAACCAACTCCCTTCAGCGTTTGAATATAATCACTTCCTATTTTTTCTCTTAATTTACGAATATGAACATCAATAGTCCTATCCCCTACGATAACTTCTTTTCCCCAAACCTTTAATAATATTTCTTCTCTTTTAAAAACTTTGCCAGGTTTAGAAGTCAACAAGCTAAGTAGCTCAAATTCTTTTTTGGCCAACTGAAAAACCTTGTCATTGTCTTTAACAGAAAATTCAAGATAATTGATTTCTAGGTTTCCAAAAACCTGAGTACCCGTTTCATCTAAGGAATTGAGGCCTGGATGCCTTCGTAAGAGGGCTTTTATCCTACTTTTCAGAACGTTTGGTTTTATCGGCTTATTGATAAAATCATCACCACCAGAATCTAATGCTGCTATTTGTGTAAAGGATTCATTTCTAGCCGTGAGAAAGGCAATTATCATGTTCTCGTTTCCGATTTTATCTTGCTTTATTTTGGCGCAGACATCTATACCATTCATTTCAGGCATCATGATATCTAAAATCACCAAATCAGGCTCAAAAGACTGAATCTTTTGAAGTGCTTCAACTCCATTCGACGCTGATTCTATTTGATAATTTTCGGACTTCAAGTTGTAGCTCAAAATCTCTATAATATCTTCCTCGTCATCAACTAACAATATTTTAGGAATTCGTGCCATTCAAGTTTTATTTTAAGCTCAATTTAAGCAAGACTGTTTAACTCAAAAGTTTTTCAGTATTAATAAATTATTAATTAATCCTATCCGAATTTAACGCCTTAAAGGGTTTCTCTTCATTTTTCATGAGATTTACTTTTTCACCGAGTTCCTTATAGATTTGATAAAACTCATTAGGTCTTTTGTTGAGTAAAGTTATAGTACTATCGATATCCTCTTTTGATACTTGGTGTATTTCTTCTATTTGCTGGATGTACAAATTGTAAAGGCTATCATTTTGATCATTTCGTGATTTTAAAGAGGACTCCATCACATGCATATCCAAAAGGATATCAACCATCTTCTCTTTTGTGATGGGCAATGGAATCTCTTTTTCTTTGCAAGAAAATAACCAAACAAAAATTAGAATCGTATAAATTTTCATTTTGCCCATGAAAACAGTTTAGGAAAAAGAAATTGTTTTAATATTGTATTTGCTCTCGAAAAGTCTGACCACGAATCGCAGGTACTTTGTAAATGACAAAAACCACAGGTAGGGACATTATCAATGTTTTCGTCTGTAAAATCATTTGCTAAGTACGTTAATCCTGGATTATGACCAAAAATTGCAACATGAGAAAGATTGTCATCTAGGGTTTCAATTAGATCCAAATAATCTGAAGGTGATCCATGATAAATAGATTTTTCAGTCCGAATTTTTAGTCCAAACTCTTCAGAAAAAAAAATTGCAGTTTGTTGCGCTCTTTTGGCCGAACTAGATATCAAAAAATCTATATCAAAATTTAATCCCTTAATCTTTTTCGCCATAGCTGGTGCATCACGATAACCTCTTTTATTCAAAGGCCTCTCGTGATCTGAAAGTCCTGGTTGATTCCAAGCACTTTTTGCGTGACGTATCAAATAAATATGTTTGGACAATCTTAATAATGTTTAAAAGCAAAGTTAACTATATTTGCTTTTTTCGCTGTGACTTATTTCTAAATTTTACTATTGATACTCAACATCAATCGATTAGAGCTTGATTTTTCGAATGCCATGTATCTTAAGGCAGAAGACTTTATAGATCAAAAAAATCATCACCTTAAATTGCTTGATAAAAACCTCTGGAGTTTATCCTCAAATAACCCAATCCAATTTGAAGTAGAAATATTGAAAAAAGGACGTGAGAAATTTAAAGTTAATTGTGATTGTTCTGAATTTAACACAAACAAAAAATGTGCACATGTTTTAGCAGCAATGATACTATGGAAATCTGAATCCATTCGACTCAAAGTCGAAAATCAGAAAATGTCAAGTAAAAAACCGAAATCCTTTAATCTTAGGTCAATATTAGATACAATCAGCCATGAAGAGTTAAGTGCTTTTGTTCAAAATTATGCTAAAACCAATTCTAAATTCTCTATTGCCCTTAAATCTAATTTTGCAAGAAAACTTAATTTGGCTGACAATTCTTTAAAATATAAGTTCATCCTTGACAGTATCATCAGACCTAAGAGTACTATCTCACAAAAACTTTCAGCAAGTAAAAAAAAATTATTTTTTGATACTATTTATGATTTTCATGAACAATTTGGTGATTGTATCGCTTTAAAAAACTATCAGGAATCCTACTGCATTTTGAAGGTTATTCATGCAAAATGTGAATACGTAAAATATCACTTCTTAAAAAATGAGCCTCAGTTAATTTCTATTATTCAAAAGAATTATAATTCCTACCAATGCCTATTTAATGAAGAATTGGCACCCGAACTCACAAAGCAAATTGTTCTAGACCTAGTTGAATTCACCGATTATACATACCTTAATTTTGATGATCACAGTAATAATGTTTTTCGGTTATTGATTGCAAATCAATTGTTGAATCAAAAGCAAAAAGAAAGAATTAAGAAACAATTGCGATTAAGAATACCTTTTTTACAAAACGATCAACAATGGTCTCTCGTACAGGCTATATTAATTCAACTCAATAAATCTATCCTACCCTTAACGGACTTCGAAAACATCAATTTGAATGCGCTTATCCTTTGCTCTCAATATTTGTTCGATCAGAACGAAATTACCCTTGCACTCGAATTAAACCAAGAAATCAAAAATAGGTATGGAAGTAATTTAGCAGTATTACTTTTAGATTTGGAATTATACAAGGTGAATCAAAATTCTAAAAAAATCATTTCTTCAGGCCTTGAAATTTTCGAAAATACTAGACAATCCAAATCTATCGTTGAACTCCAACCGTATTTAAACAAAAGTGAATATGAATCAATTCTCTCCAAAATAGAGGATAGCTTTCTTCAAGAAAGTAAACATAATTACTGTATCTGTGAACTACTCTGCATTGAACAACGAAAAAAGATGCTGTCTAAAAAACTTAGGACTCTAGATTTTGATACCTTCCAACCCTTAATTCCTTTAATAAGTAAATTGGATGAAGATGCAGCCTTTCAAATATATTGGAATGCAATTGATCGATATTTAGAAAATCATTTGGGAGAAGAAACTCAACAAAAAGTGAATCAAATATTTTCACATCTTAGGATTTCCAATAAACGCTCAATCCTTCAAAAGCTTAATTTACAGCTCAATCAAAAATACTCTGAACGAAAGACTGAACTCAATATATAGTTTGTGATACTGAATATATGATGCACCTCAAATCATGAAAAGTGTTGTGACTCTATTTTCATAAAAAATAATAATATTAGAAATAAGCCCTTCTAAGAGAAAAGTAAGAATCTAGTCATTTTTTTCATTAATCAATGATTTGCTTATCTTTGCATGATTATTTTTCATATATGTAATAAGTCTAGTTATTCTAGACAAACTACATTCTTAACAAAAAAATATAATAATGAGATTTATTAAATATATCTGCTTATTGTACACAGTAACTTTTTTTCTGTCCTGTGGCAGTTCGAATAGCAAAAAGATCACAGGGATGATCTCAAATGCAGAAAACATGAATGTTTACTTTGACAAATCCAGCTTGAATAATTCTTTTGAAACTATTGTTCAAGGAAAGACAGATGCAACAGGAAAATTTGAAATCGACTTACCAAATGATCTTCCAATAGGTTTCTATAAAGTTAGAATTGGTGCGAAAGGAATAGAAATGATCTTTGATGGTAGTGAAAAAACTGTTGAATTAAACGGAGAGCTTAATAATTTTGCTAAGTACGATGTTGAAGTTAAGGGTTCTGAAAAAAGTGCAACTTTTTTAAATACTGTAAAGGAATTTGCAGCTCGAAAGCTAACTCGTGAGCAGCTAATGACTATTTTGAATGAAGATGGAGATCCGATGGTTTCTAGTTTATTGGCTCTTAGGCTTTTTGGAACAAGACCAGAAGTGGCGGACATTCATAAAACTACACTCACTCGACTTAAAGAAAGCTATCCTGACTTGAGTCTAATACCGGATTATGAGGTAATGGTTTCCACCTTGATGAAGCAGAAAAATTTAAAATCTGCTCAAGCAAAAATCAAAGTTGGAATGGAAGCCCCAGAAATTTCAATGGCCAATCCGGACGGCAAAATCATGAAACTTTCGGACTTAAGGGGACAAATTGTGTTAATTGATTTCTGGGCAAGCTGGTGCGGACCATGTAGAAAAGCAAATCCCAAAGTGGTTGATGTCTATCAAAGATATAAAGATAAGGGATTTACGGTTTATAGCGTTTCTTTGGATGGGCTAGATTCTAGAACCAAAGCTAGATTTAATTCTGAACAACAAATTGCAGATCAGACAAAAAAATCTAAAGAACGCTGGTTAGCGGCCATCGAAAAAGATAATTTGATTTGGGATAGTCATGTCAGTGATTTAAAAAAATGGGAAAGCTTGGCAGCAGCAGAATATGGCGTTCGATCTATTCCTCAGACCTTCTTAGTGGATAAAGACGGTAAAATCGCTGCTGTTAATCCACGAAATGATCTAGAAGCTCAGGTCAAAAAACTATTATAAAACAGAGATTTAAGAATTTTGCATTAGTCTACTGGCTATTATGCCAGTAGCAATTGCAACATTTAAAGATTCGGCATCTTTTTCAGAACTACCCGGAATGGTTAGCTTTTGGGATGATATTTTATTCACTTCCTGAGAAATCCCCTGTCCTTCACTTCCCATGACCAAAACAAAGGATTTCGCTGGAACTAATTCGTTGATTGAAACCCCATGCATATCCGCTGAATAGATCTTCGTTTCCAATCCTTTTAAAACTAAATCATTCAGGTCGGCAGTGAATAAATTTACGCCGTACATACTAGCCATAGATGATTGAGAAGTTTTTGCACTAAAAAAGTCAGCTGAATTCTTAGAACGAATTACATTATCGATTCCAAACCAATCCGCAATGCGTATGATCGTTCCCACATTGCCAGGGTCTTGAACATTGTCAAGATATATACTACACTGCTTGTTTATTAAAGAAATATTAACTTCTGATTGCGGTAAATCAACAATAACGAGCACCTTAGGAGGCGTTTTAAAAGCAGTAATTTGTTTTATATCTTTGTCACTTGCAATAAGCAACTTTTCCAACGGTAGATTCAATTTATTGTAATCTTCTAGCCAATCCTGAGTACATATAATAAATTCAATAGATTCGAGGTATTTATCCAAAAGTGTTTGCGCAATTTTGTCTCCCTCAACTATGTATTTATTAAACCTTTGTCTGTACTTTGCGTACCGTAAAGAATGGATATATTTTATTTTATTTTTTGACAACACAATACCATCATAAGTTAGCTTGAACAAATTTAATCGCTACATATTAAACTTAGGTCATTACCTCAAATACTTTTGCCTTTTCTATGTATTTATGAGTTGTGTTGGATGTCAAACGTCCAAGTATCTTTCTCAAGATCAATCATTATTAAAGAAAAATGATCTTAATCTAAAAACTGATGTAGGTCCGGATGAAAAAGCCGCTTTAAAATTTGAATTAGAAACATTTTATCGTCAAAAACCTAATTCTAAATTTTTTGTACTCTTTCCGAGTGAATGGTTTTACTTGGTAAATGAGGGAGACTCTTCTTGGTACAACAATTGGTCAAGAAATTGGATTGGTGAAAAACCAAGCTATTTCTTGGAATCCAAAACGGCTGAAACGGCAGAGTCCATGAAAAATTTTCTTCGGAATAAAAAGGGATTTTATAATGCCGAAGTAGACTATACAGTAAATACCAGCAAAAAAAAGACAAGAGTTAAATACAACATTAAGACTAATGAACAGTACAAAATAGCTTCTGTCGAATATATCGGTGAAGATCAAGCACTTGTAAATCTTATTAAAAATTTAGATTCCCCATCATTATTGAAAAAAGATGGTCCTATAGATTACGTTGTATTCGATCAGGAAAAAAATAGAATCTCTACAGAACTACAGAATTTGGGATACGCTAATTTCGTCCCCAATTACATCACTATCAAAGGAGATAGTACCAATCAAAAAAACGCCATAGACATATTTGTCGAAATAAACAATCCAGGTCTAAACGAACGTCACAAGCGCTACAGGATTGGTGATATAAATATTTATACTGATTATTACCAAGGACAAAACACGCAAAACACTATTTCCGATGAAATACATGGTTTAATTTTTAAGAGAGAAATCAAGAAATTCATCGTAAAACCTTCTCGCTTAAATCAAAAAACCTTTCTTCGTAAAAATGATTTATATCGACGTGAAGCACAATCAAAGACTTATCAAAAACTCTCGTCTCTAGATTTTTATCGTTTTATAACTATTAACCCTAGTGTAAGTACTGTTTCTGACACCATCATTGACATCAACATCTTTCTCACTCCTCATGAAAAGAAATGGATATCGGATTCGGGAATCAACTTATTTTACAGCACTATATCAGCAGCAGGTAGAAGGTTATTTGGCTTTTCAGTTGGCGGTTCTTTGGAAAATAGAAATATTTTCGGTGGTGCCGAACGATTAACAATCGAAGGTGAAATTGGTTATGAATTTGACTTTAGCCCGAAGGTAAGAACCTCAGCAATTACAGGAAATTTTCAAGCAAATTTAAAAGTCCCTAAGGTTTTTGACCCTGTTAGAACAATTGGCTTGATGAACAAAATAGGAATTGTAGGAGACAATCGTTACCAAACATTCAAAGAAGAGACGACAACCAATATTGCGCTAGGTTACAATATCACCAATATCATTGACTATTATGATCTCAGAACAGTAAGTACATCATTTGGTTACGACTACAAACCAAATCCTAGACATAACTATCTTATTCGTAGTACAGGTCTAGATTACAATTCAGCTGCTTTGGAATCGAATTTCTTATTAAGGATTTCAAATAACCCTTTGATCTTGAAAAGTTTTGAAAGCAATGTACTAACTGGTTTCCTTTTTAAAAACTTGACTTATGTTTATCAATCCAATAAAAACAAAAGTGGTTTTTCTTGGGCGAATATTACCAATATCGAACTTTCAGGATGGGAAATACTTCTAGCGAATAAGCTACTTGATCCTGATAATATTTGGCAGTTCAATTCTGATATTCAATACTCGAAATTTGTAAAATTAGAATTTGACAATCGTTGGTACAAGGACATTGGAGAAAAGAGTAGTTTTGCATCTAGACTTGCCGTAGGCGCTGCATTCCCTCTTGCAAAAGATCAAGAAATTCCATTCATTAAACAATTTTATGTCGGTGGTCCAAATAGTATTAGAGCTTGGCAATTAAGAGAATTAGGACCTGGTGGATATGCTGATAAATTAAAAAATCCTGTACCCAATGAATTGTTTTTTCAACAAGGAGATTTAAAATTAGAATTTAGTTTAGAATATCGATTTGATGTTATTTGGTATTTAGAAGGAGCATTTTTTCTAGACGGTGGAAACATTTGGACTAGAAATGAAGATCTTGCTCGTCCTGGCTCAAATTTTACTAGAAATTTCTATAATGACATTGCCATGGGTGTCGGTTGGGGATTACGATGGGATTTTTCGTATTTCAACATTCGATTTGATTTTGGCTACCCTATCCGCAATCCATTTCCAAATGAACAGACAGGATCTCACTGGTTGCCCCCAAGTACATTTAAATTCTTAGGTAACGTTAATATTGCCGTTAACTACCCTTTCTAGGGAGCAGTGATTTTCTTCCGTACACCGAACAAATAGGACATTTCAAAGGATCATGCCCTCGGGCTGGACAATATTCTCTACCAAAAAATATAATTTGCAAATGTAATTTGTTCCAACTTTCCCTCGGGAAAAGTCTTTTTAAATCTTTTTCTGTTTTCTCGACGTTTTTACCAGTACTTAATCCCCAACGATAGGCCAATCGATGAATATGAGTATCAACTGGAAAAGCAGGTACTCCAAATGCTTGTGCCATCACAACTGAAGCGGTTTTATGTCCTACTCCTGGTAATTCTTCTAGAGCCTCAAAACTTTGTGGAACCGTTCCGTCGTACTTTTCCAATAAGATATTACTAAGTTCATATATCGCTTTGGATTTGCGGGGAGACAAACCGCAGGGTCTTATGATTTCGCGAATTTCTTCGACATCCAACAGTATCATCTTTTGAGGTGTATCTGCTTTCGCAAAGAGATGAGGTGTTACTGTATTGACCCTCGCGTCAGTACATTGTGCCGACAATAAAACGGCAATAAGCAAGGTATAAGGATCTTTATGATCCAATGGAACTGGCGTTTCGGGATAGTAAGATTCCAGTATTTGTAATATTTGATTTGATTTTTCCTGCTTTGTCATATCAATTCAATTGCATCAAAAACTGTATCGTATCCACTCCATCCGCGTAATCAGATAAACTTGGTTGTTGAGCCTTTCCAAATTGGAATATGGGTATTCCTTGAAAATCTACATTTCCAACAATACATTGGATTTCATCTTTTTTCGATGTCAAATCATTTTGAAGTTTCCCAAGATCAGAATATTCGCTGTAATGAACTGTTGAAATTCTTGATTGTAAGGAATCTTTTTTAATTAGAATCAGGCATCCATTATTTAGAAATTGTTCCCTATTCAATAGGCTCAGCGCCATACTGTAATCAAAATTATTTTTGTATTTGTGATGTTTCACCATTTCTTTGAATTCATGTGTAGTTTCCATAAACACATTAAAATCGTAGCCATCGGGAACATAAATTTTGGAAACATTTCGGCATCCTAAGCCAAAATAATCAAAGATATCGGCTCCTAAATCAACTAATTGTTGTGAGGTTTCATTACCACTTAATACGGCGACTCCATTTCTATTTTTCCGAATAATATGTGGGTATTGAGAAAAATACGATTCAAAATAACGACTTGAATTATTACTACCAGTGGCTATGATTGCATCAAAATCTTTTAGTCGATCAGTCCTTATAAAATATTTTTCAGTTCTCGAATCAATGGTTTTTAACTTCTCAAGCAGCAGAGGAATCAATATTTTGTCCTTATCGGAATACTTAATTAAAGCGATATGATCGGTTACAAAACAGGACAAGATATCATGAAAACCAACCAAGGGGATATTCCCCGCAAGGATAAGTCCTACTTGCATACCACCCTTATAATTATCTAATTTATAATCATCTAACCACTCATTTAATAAGCTTTCATTGAGATAACATTCGGCAATAGCCGTCAAAGATTTTTTTTGATTCTCAATGGTAAACCATGGATTCTCAGATTTGGCCCGTTGCATTCTTTCTTGTAAATGGTCATCAAAGAGAAGTATCCACTCACTTAATTGATGAAGTGCTACCAACTTTTCTTTTAACAGCATATCAAGAATTGGATTTAGTTTTTGATTGAATATACGATCGCCACTTATCCAGAACTTCTTTCATGTCTTCAGGTAATTCTGAGTCAAATACCATTTTTTCATTGGTTGTTGGATGAATAAAACCCAGAGATTTAGCATGAAGCGCTTGCCGCGGAATAATTTTCAATGCGTTATGTACAAACTGTTTATATTTTGAGAATACAGTTCCCTTTACAATCTTATCACCTCCATATTTAATATCATTAAATAGAGGATGACGAATATGTTTCATATGTGCTCGAATTTGGTGGGTTCTTCCTGTTTCCAGTTCACATTCTACCAAAGACACATAATACAAATCTTCTAATACTCTATAATGGGTAATAGCATGTTTACCAAAATCCCCATCTGGAAAAACATCTCGTTTGGTACGATCTTTTAAATGACGACCAATATGTGCATCAATTGTGCCTTTAGCTTCATCAAAAGTACCCCAAACAATCGCCTGGTATTTCCTTTCGATGCTATGATTATAGAATTGTTTTCCCAAATGACTTATTGCAAATTCATTCTTGGCAATCAACATTAAACCAGATGTATCCTTATCGATCCGATGAACTATCCCTGGGCGATCATCGTCATTCCCTTCCATAACAGGAAGTTCTTTGTTTTCAAAGTAATATACTAACGCATTCACTAAGGTTCCTGATCGATTACCTATCCCAGGGTGTACTACTAGACCTGGCGGCTTATGAATGATCATTATGTCATCATCTTCGTATCGGATATCCAATGGAATGTTTTCTCCTATGATTTTACCATCCGAGACAGGCTTTGGAAGAAGGACTGTTATTACTTCATTTGGCCTAACCTTATAATTGGGTTTAACCTGTTTTCCATCCACCAAAATTGCTCCTGCTCGAATACCATTTTGGATTTTGTTTCTTGAAACTTTTTCGAGTTTATCCAAAACAAATTTGTCAATCCGCAATTGAGATTGACCGGGATCAATAACTATTTTGTGATGTTCAAACAACTCTTCGCCTTCAGGATTTTCTGTATCTGTCATAAGATTGATTAAAAACCAAAAGTCACGCCGACATGATATCGAATTAAATCTGTTGACGTTTTGTGGACATTAAAAGCGTCCAATGGATTTTGAAAATTATCGATATTATTACGTGCATGATAGCTAGAAGAATTACCAGAGACATAATCAACCTTTGTGTTCACATAAATATTTCCACTTGCTTGAAATTGAACTCCTAGCCCCATACTGTAGGCAAATGAAAGATCTGATTTTTCAAACATATTTTCATATGTATCGGGAAAATCAACATCCTGTCTACTGAAATATGTGTACCACCAATTGTATCCAATTCCTCCTTCTAAGTAAGGTTCAAATTTCCATATAGAAATAGCTGGATAATATCGATACTTTGCGATCAGAGACATTAAATTGGTAGAAACCGAAGCATCGTAAGTATAAAAAACGCCATCTCGTTGTTCATCGTATATCCCTGATTCTCCACTAAATCTTTGGTACTTATAATCAATACCCCAAAAATATGATTTGGTAGGTTTTGCTTGTACATACGCCGACAATGAAATGCCAATACCTGCTGTATTAACAAAATCTACAAAGGTACCAACTGGTTGAGAAACATCCAACCCAATTTCCAAAAGGAAAACGCGACCGACTTCCTCGTATTCGTCATTATAAATATCCACCTCATAATAATCATCTTCTTCTTGAGCAAGAAGTCCATTACTTAGGAAAAATGATACTAAGAAAAACGTAAAATATTTAATTGTCATTTTCATGAAAGAAGCCTTGATCACTTATAAAAAGTCGAAATCATTTTGAATCTTTATGCTAAGTTATTAACAATAATGATTATAAGATAATATCAATTGCTTAATCTAACGGATTCCTTTATGAAAATGTCATCCCTTTGTGTTAAATCCGCCAACAATAAGGAAACAACTCATCCCCATCAATTGCCCATTTATGCGACCTCATCTTTTGTTTTTGAAGAAGTAGAAGACAGCATCGATATTTTTACTGGTCAACGCAAGGGTCATGTTTACAGTCGTTATGGCAATCCTACCGTCGATGCCGTCGCCGAAAAAATATCTCGATTAGAAACCTTTGGCAGCGATATCGAGGCATTTGGTTTGATGACAAGTTCTGGAATGTCTGCCATTTCCACTGTAATAGCCAGTCTTTTCAAAAAAGGAGACAAACTGATTACTCAAGGAAACCTTTATGGTGGAACAACAGAGTTAATCAAAAAAGTCTTCGTCAAGATGGGGATGGAAGCCGCATTCATTGATTTAACCGATCTGAATTTATTAGAAAAACATCTTAAAGAAGATGATCAAATAAAGATGATTTATTTTGAAACTCCTTCTAACCCTACGCTCGATTGTATTGATATTAAAGGTGTTGCACAATTGGCAAAAAAATATAACATCAAGACCATTGTCGACAATACATTTTGCACTCCATACCTACAACAACCTCTTCTCCTCGGTGTAGATTATGTTATTCATTCTACGACCAAATATTTAAGTGGTCATGGCAACACCATTGCCGGTGCCATCATAGGAAGAGAAGAAGACAAATCTCTCGTCTGGCAACACTTAAAATTGATGGGCACAAACTGCAATCCTTTTGACGCTTGGCTCGTCAACAATGGACTAAAAACATTGAGTTTGAGGATGGACCGCCACAGTAAAAATGCACAGGAACTCGCGACATATTTACAAAATCACAAAATGGTTTCCAAGGTAAACTACAACGGACTTTCTGATCATCCATTTCATAAATTGGCAAAAAAGCAGATGTCTCAGTTTGGTGGGATGCTTAGTTTTGAAGTCAAAGGTGGAATGAAAGCTGCTTTAAAATGTATGAATCGTTTAAAATTTTGTACCCAAGCTCCTACCTTAGGTGATGTGGACACCCTAATTTTACACCCTGCCACCTCCTCGCATTTAAATATTCCTGAGTCCATGAGAATTGAAAATGGAATTTCTGATGGATTAATAAGAGTATCAGTTGGGATTGAAGATATAGAAGATTTAAAGGCTGATTTTGATCAGGCTTTCGCCGAATGTTAATGATTTTCAAAAGCATTATAAATCTATAATCAGTAGCTCGAATTGGAGTACATTTATTCGAAGTAACCATTGAATATGAAAAATCTACTGGTCTTAATTTTCTTCATTTTTGTTAGTTCATGTAGTTCACAAGAACAGATAATTATTGAAAAAAAAGCTATTAGCTGGAAAGATTACCCTACACTTTTTACTAATCAGTCTAAAACTCAATTTATTGAGAAATTTCATTTTCTGAAAAAAGTAAACTTATATGAGATTACTTATTTAAGTGATGGTCTAAAAATTGAATCCTATGCCGCTATCCCTAATGATGGAAAGAGGTATCCTGTAATAATTTTCAATCGTGGAGGCAATAGAGATTTTGGCGCTTTGCAACTTTTCCGAGGTAAAGGAAAATATTCCGTTGCTTACAATTTTTCTAAACTTGCCGCTGAAGGATATGTTGTGATTGGTTGTAATTATCGTGGCTGTGGCAAAAGTGAAGGCAGCGATGAGTTTGGTGGTAAGGATGTCAATGATGTTGTCAACTTAATGGAGGTCGTCAAAGAAATTCCAGAAGCTGATCCTTCAAAAATAGGAATGTATGGGTGGAGTCGTGGCGGAATGATGACCTATTTGGCACTTGCGAAAGGAATTAATATCAAAGCTGCAGTGGTTGGAGGAGCACCTACAAATAAAACGATTATCGATCGTCCTAATATGGAGACAAATGTTTATGCAGAATTGATTCCAGATTATTGGGAAAACAAAAAAAATGAACTGAAGAAAAGATCTGCCGTTTATTTTGCAGATAAGCTACCCACGAATATTCCGATTCTCATGCTTCACGGAAATGCAGATTGGCGTGTTAAGTCAACGCAATCATTAGAATTGGCCTTATTGTTTGAGAAATATCGGGTTCCATATCGTTTAAAAATATTCGAGGGCGGTAATCACGGTTTATCAAATTTTAGATCAGAAAAAGATAAAGAAGTCTTGGATTGGTTTAATCGATTTTTAAAAAATGATGAAGCCTTACCGAATATGAGTTTAGATAATAATTAATAGTCGATTTTCATAAACTCCAATGTTTCAATATTTAAGGGTCCTTTGGGAAGTCTATGCTTGACTTGATATCTGCTAAGTAATCGATTAGATTTGGCATCAAGTATTCGTGTCCCTAGTTCCAAATCTTGGTTAAAGTACGAACCTAAAACAAGCTTTACTTCATCTAAAATGCGAATAGATACATCCTTATCACAAAGTACTTCTGTCCATTCTGATATTTCAGTGAGTTCCTCCTTTGAAAGATCAAATTGTCGCATTTCGTATTCATGGACTCCAACTGTATCACTTAAATATCTAAACTTAACTTCTTCTCTAGGCACCTCGACCAAACACCATACCATACAATCATCGGGATTGGCACTGAGACAATTTCGATCTGCTCTTTTCTTAACCCATTTGGTAGAATGTTTGGAAAGAACAATAGTGGTATCCGTAAAGTTGACAACTGAAGAATCCACTCCAGTAAACATGGGTAGTGTAATACTTCTTTCCGAACCAAGAGGTGGCATTATACTTTTGGCATAACATTTTCCTGGTTCGTTGGGCATATCCCAATTCATAGGTCGTCTTGTGCTGTAGTTAGAAATACAAGCTGTAAAAAAAATGACACTCGGCAAAAAGTAGAATAACTTTTTCATTTCTTCAATTTTTAATCACTCCCCTCTTCCCTATTTCAACAACACGCACATTCGATAATTTTCCTTGATCACAATCAAATAATATCATAGTTCTAAATTTGTGAAACCCGTGATGGCCGCAAGCTCCTGGATTCATATGAATCAAATCGTTTTCACGATCTGGCATAATCTTTAAGACATGAGAATGTCCGCAGATGTAAAGGTTTGGTTGATGCTCTTTGATTAGTTTTCTTACACGGGTGTAAATTTTGGGAGGATAACCACCAATATGGGTCATTAAAACTTTCACCCCTTCACATTCAAAGGATAAATTGAGCGGAAATTCGGCGCGCACTTTTGCCCCATCAATATTTCCATAAACGGCTCTAATTGGTTTACCAAGTTTTTCCAATTCTCGAATGGTTTCAATGGATCCAATATCTCCACCGTGCCATATTTCGTCGCAGTTTTCCAAATGATCGGTATAATCACTATCAACATGGCCATGCGTATCAGATATTAATCCAATTGATTTCATCGGAACAAATTACAAAGAAGTACAAATAAAAAAAACCGGACACACAAATTGCATGCCCGGCACTCCCAGAATTAATCAAGAACACTTTATCTTATGACGACCATTTTCTTGGTCTGAACAAAACTACCTGCTTCAAGCTTGTAATACATTACTCCTGTTTGAGTAAGCTCGCTGTTCTTGATTTCAATATTATTTTTTCCTTTTTGGCTATTTATATTTCTAGTAAGCACTACTTTTCCACTTAGATCATATACTGTAAATGTTGCATTCATAGCTTCAGGCAACTCATATGAAATATTGGTATTTCTATCAAATGGGTTTGGAGTGTTTTGATACAATGCAAAACCATTTGAAACATCCTGTGTATTTGTTTCTTCTGTTCGAAGAACAACTTGACTTATTGCTAGATCATTATCATACGATTCGGCTACAGCCAAATCAGAAGAAATCTGTACAGCATCTAAGTTTGAATTTGATTTAGCTTCAAAAACCAAAGTAAACAAAACCTCGTTCTTGTTGAAATCTAAAGCATTAACCGTATTCCAACTGAATCCAATCTTACCCTCATTTAATTGTTGAAGACCAAAATTAGAATCATTTACACTCATCGTTCCTGCTTCAATATTCTTTAAGCTGAGATCATTCATATTCACATTCAGTGTAAACTGCATCCCTACACTCTGGAATACATCTCCTGCTTTAATGCTCATTCTTACTTCATCACCAGTTGTGAATTTTTGATTATCAATAGATAGTTCAACATCCTTGCTGTTTCTAACTTCGATCGTATTAGATGTTAAATTATTGACAGCGGTAAAGTTTACATCACCTACTTTCATTGCAACAAAGTCAACATCGGTTTCACTTAGGATCAAATCATCGTACGAGAATTTTTCAGGAAACCCAAAAGGCTCGTCCCAAATTTCAAACTCATGATCAGCTCTATGGAATCTCCACGAAGTATTTGAAGGAAATTCGATATAAATTCCAAGAATTAACTTTCTCAATTCGATCAAATCAGCTGCTGTAATACTTTGCGAATTATTAATATCAGCGGCAATCAGCTTATGAGAAGAATCTAATGGAAGTAGGTTCAATATATGCTTTTGAATCAATACTAAATCCAAAGTTGACACACCATTCAAAGGATCATCATTCTTGTATGGTCCAACCTCGTAGTCATTATAAAAAGCAACACTTTCAAATCCATAATCACCGGCATTATCTGTCATATTCATCGTTCCGGCATTCTGATCTAGGTCCATCAATTCGACTTCTATATCTGCCAAACCGTCAAATTGGTGATCCATAACCTTTCCACTGATTTGAGCCATTGCACCAGACACATCAGTACAAGCATCGTTATTATTATCCTGTAAAACAAGAACTACAGAACAGAATTCGGAGTTGCCATCTGTATCAATAACGTGCATTTCAAGCATAATTTCTTGTGCAATACCGTTAGGAATATCAGAACAATCAAAAGCCATACTGGTTTGTGTTCCTGCCGCATTAAAAGAGTAGGTCAACTGATCATCTGGTGTACAAGAGTCCTCACTCTTTAAGTTAAAATCACTTGCCCATACAACAGTGGTTCCGTCTGGATCCAAAACCCATGTCACAGAAGCAATGCAAATAGGTGTTGGTGGTTTATTATCTCTAATAGTAAAGTTATACATACATACACCTACGTTTCCACAATCGTCAGTTGCAAAAAATGTAACCTTGTACGTACCCGTACTAAAATGACCTGAAGCATTGTTTCCGAAACCGCTATAATTTACAGTACCTGGCACACTAAAGTCATCGATTTCCCAATTGTAGATCAAGCTGGCTGTAGGAGTACAATCGTCAACGGCAGCGGCCAATAAATCTACCCATGCCTCACATGTTCCTTCATCTGCATCAATAGTCATATTAGAACAAGATGTAGTAAATGTAGGTACTGAATTATTTATTAAAATAATTTCTTGAGTATGTGTAAAATAATCCGGATTATCAGGGTCAAATGTACACCAATCTGCTACTTTCCAGTGACGTAGAACTTTGGCACAATTATCTTCTAATCCGTAGAAGTATTCATCCTCATATGAAATGGCATCCATAATGCAACCGTTGTTATTCACCACTGGTAAACTATTCAAAAGTTCCGGAGTTAATTCAGTTACTGTACAACCATTTACAGTTAAATCATTAGGCCAATTAATATCCCCAATTGATAACGGATCATTATTACTTACAGTAATAATTTGAGTACATGTGGCTTTTCTACCCTCATTATCGGTTGCGGTCCACGTTCTATAAATAGTCCCGATACCACAATCATTATATGATTCAGAGTCAGTATATGAAACGGTAGAAAAACAATTGTCCGTTGTAGTTGCTTCACCAGTGAGTGTCAAATTATCTTTATCTTGCGTACAAGAAATCGTCCTATTTGAAGGACATGAAATCGTAGGATTCATTTTATCTTGAACATCTACATTTACTGTGCAATCATTATAATTCCCTGAAGCATCCCAAACTCTTAATACAACTTGAACATAACCACTTTCCACATCAGCACAACAGAAATTCACTGATTCTCCAAAACTCAAATCACTTGGAATCCCGCATGGACTTGTCAGCCTTCTCACGGCGAAACTATCCACTCCACAATTATCCCATGAGTGATCATCAAAGGTTTCAGCAAATACTTCAGCCCAACCAGCTTGTTCTAGAGACACAACTGTATACCCTTCACATGCAGGAGTTGGAGCTTCAACATCTTCGATGTATGCTTCTGTAAAACATTGTTGTGTATTACCACAAGCATCTGTTACTGTATAAACTAACCAAGTAGTATCTTGCGGTAAATTATGTATCGTAAATCCAATCGTTGAATTACCTGTAATACCAGTGTAAATCGGATTAAGGAAAGGATTTCCACTTTCATCTCTTAACTTATACCCAACGATATAATCCGTTTCTGAACAATCAAAAATTGAAATTGGGTGAGGCGCTAAAACACTTCCAAGACATGATCCTGGATAAGTAGTACCGACAATTGTATCTTGAACACATGTTACAACAGGATTGGCTTCATCAACCATCTTGATAATTTGATGATCACTTTTCTCACCCCCTGTACACCAATCGATTACAGTCCATGTTCTTAGCACTTTAAATCCGTTTCCGCACAATTCAAAAACAATGTCATCATAGTATACCTGAATATTTTGACAAGTAATTCCTGAAGGATATCCAGTTAAGTCTGGACTAGGTGCTCCATTATCCATCAGTGGATAATTCCCATTACAAACTAATGAAGGATTATTACCTGGCGTTCCATCATAACTTAGAGGAAAAGTAACTGGTCCAAGAGTCCCTTTAATGATTCTGATCAATTGATCACAAGAAGAAGAGTTACCTGACTCATCAGTTACTACCCACGTTCTTGTAATTTGTTGAATATAGTTTGATGTACAATCCATATCCGTTGTTACATCATAATACGCATATGTTAAAGCTCCAGCAGAACAATCTACTGCACTCAAAGGTGGAACATCTCCCCCCTCAGTAGTTGGTCTAGGATCATCACTACATTGAATATCGACAGGAGCAGCTCCACAATTGGTCCATGTTGGTTCGTATTTATCTTGAACTAAAATAGTCCCCCAACAAGACAAATCACAAACGATATGTCTAACGTGAACAATTAATGTTTGATCAATTGAAGTTCCATCCAACTGTGTTCCAGGAGTTCCTAAATCTGCATCCACTAGATTACCTGCAGCATCATATGCTAGAACTTCATATTCTGATGGATTTCCATCCATTCCTTCTAGAATTAAGTCTGGCGTAAGATCCATAGCACAGTTGGCATCCAAAGAGATATTCACTCCATCGTTACATGCCATTGTGATGTCACATTGAGACCAGGCATTCTGACCAATCATTATGAATAGTGAAAAAGCCAACAGCCGGTATCCAAGATTCTTAGTCCCTTCCCAGGTACATCTTAGATTTTTTGGTGAAATTAATGCTTTGTTCATTTTATTATTTTTAGTACGGTTTTTATCAATTTTATTTTTCATCGGCTTAGGATGAAGCTTACATCGGAAAATCCGACATAAGCTGCATTCCCAAAAACCGTTACTTTATTACAATCATTTTCTTACTAGCTGTATGAGTTTTGGTTTCCAGTTGGTAATAGAGAATGCCCGTTTGTGTCAATTGATTTCTGCCCAATTCAATTTGGTTATATCCTTTAGAATATTCCGATTGAATCATTTCTACAATTCTTCCCGTTGTATCGTACACTTTCAATGTTGCGACACTATTCTCAGGAAGAACAAAACCAATTACGGTAGTATTATCAAATGGGTTTGGAGTATTTTGCATTAATTTAAATTCTTCAGCGTTCGTCTCGCCATCAAATCGTAATGCTATTTTCTCTGTATTTATCGTTCCATTTACGGTTTGATAAATTTCAGATTTTGTTATTTCAGAAGTAATATTTAATGAGTTCGAGATACTTCCTTTGGCTTTCGCCGAAAAGAAAAGTCTTAATATCTCATCATCTGTAGAAATTGATTGATTTGAATTCCAACTAATGGTTACCAATCCGTTCACTTCATCAATCAAAGCAACATTGGCATCATTGAATTGCAAGGATTCTGATCTTACATCAATAAAGTTCAATTTAGAAGCATCATAATTAAGTGTAAACTGAAATCCATCAATAGAAGCAAAATCTTCAGAAGCTAAACCAAGAGATAGATCTTGTCCTTTTTCAAAATTCACATTGGAAGTATTGAAGTAAAAAGACTCATTTCTGGATTCAATATTATCTCCGGAAAAAGCATTATAACTAGCAGTGTTATTTACATCACCTACTTTAACAGCGATAAAATCAGTTTCCGTCATATCATAATCTAAGCCCATTGCAGAAACTTTCTCCTCAAAAGGAAACGGATTTTCTACATCTTCAAAAACAAACGCTTCATCTACAAATCTCCATGATTTGTTATCAGGCAGTTCTTGATAGATGCCCAAGATTAATTTTCTTAGATTGATCAGATCAAGTGCTGTGACACTCTCAGAATTATTAACATCTGCTGCAATCAGCTTGTACGGTGAATCAAGTTTTTGAATGTTTAAAATATGCTTTTGAATCAACAATAGATCCAAAGTCGACACACCATTCATGTGGTCATCATTTCTCGATGGCTCCACAATATAATTTCCATACATTGGTAATTCTTCAAAGGCATAACTTCCTTCAGTCTCTGTCATTTGAGATCCTAAATATTCAAGATCTTGATCTAACAATCGAACTTCGACATCATCAACCATTTCATCACCTTCAGAATAAACAGCACCACTCATCGTTACAGGCACTGGATCACCTTCTAGGTTGATATCAGGACAGACATCCATATTATCTTGTAGAATTAATTTTGTAATACAGAAATCTGAATTTCCTTCCGCATCAAAGAAGTGTACTTCTAGTTCTATCGTATCGACCATTCCATTCGGTAAATCCGAACAGTCAAATATTCTTGATTTGTCATTAATATTATTAGAAAAGGCTGTCTCAACACTTGAACAATTATCAAAACCTCCTGCATCAAAATCACTAGACCAAATTGCAACAGAACCTGATTCGTTCATAATTACGGTAACAATACCATCCAAACAATAAGGCGTAGGTGGTTTCTGATCGATTAACTGAATAATATCGCAATCTGTTGATTCATTTCCGCAATCATCAGCAACTGTCCAACAAATCTCATGAGTCCCATAAGGCAATACTCCGTTGATCCAATTTCCTGTACCGGTTTGATCTATGGTTCCGTTGTTGTCATAATCAACGGTATAATTCCACACTAAGGCATCCTCAGTGGAACAATCATCAGTTGCCACCTTATCAATAGCCACAGTGACAGTACAATTCCCTGCGTTTCCAAATTCATTGACATCAATGGCACCCATTACTGGAGCTGAAGAATTCATCAACTTGATCACTTGAGTGTGATGCCATTTCCCCACAGATGGATTAAATGGATTGAATTGACACCAGTCGATTACAGTCCAATTTCTTAAAATTTTGAAGCAAGCTTCATCCACATATTGGAAAACCACATCGTCGTAGTCATAGGCTATATTATCACATGGCAAGTCAGCCAAAGAAGGGAAATTAAAACCATTTGGCAAATCTTCTGGTGCAGAGCCACTTGACAAACAAGAATTATGGGAAGTGTAATCATTAGGCCATGAAATATGTTGAAGACCAAATGGTGTCAGATTTTGTAGCGTTATCACTTGAGTACATACATCTGAATTTCCATAATCATCTGTCGCCGTAAAGGTTCTTGTTATTGTTCCATTTCCACAATCGCTAAAATTTGAAGTTGATGTTTCAACAATTGTAGCTCCACAGACATCACTAGCTGTTGCCGTTCCGTAAACGTTTAAATTATTAATATTCGCAGTACAATCAATCGTTACGTTGGCTGGACAAGTGATTACAGGCGCAATATTGTCTTGAATATGAGCTTCAACCATACAGAAGTTACTGTTACCCGCATAATCCCATACGGTCAGTCTCACCATTTGCACGGTACCAATATCATTACAGCAAAATTTAACTAGATCATTTCCTGGTGGTTGTGAACATCCATTATTGTTCATTCTTTCAACTTCCATATGATATACACCACAGTTGTCCGCACTACCATCATCAAATGTCAATGGTCCTGCGAATGCCATCCCTGACTCGTTGACAGAAATAAAGGAAGTCAAGTCACAAACTGGAACGGGTTGTTCATTATCTTCAAAGCCTACTTCAGTGAATGCTTGACAGACATTTCCGCATCTGTCGAATACTGTATAAACTATCCACACACTATCCTGTACACCTTCTAATCCAGTAATTGTATAACCCGTATTTGAATTTCCTACTACACCATCCGTAATCGGTAATAGGTATGGATTTCCACTTTCATCTCTCAATTTATACGATACCGTGTAATCCCAATCGTCACATAAATCAGTTACAATAGGATGTGGTACAGGAATATCACCTACACATTGGTGCGTCGAAGTTGGTAATCCAAATTCCGGAGGTGCAACACACAATAGATTAGTATCCATTATCGTTATCAATTGAACTGTTGTATCAATTTCACTTGTACACCAATCTGTTGCTATCCATCTACGGTACACTTTAAAAGCGTCATCACCGCAAATATCTATTCTTAAATCTTCATAATATATCTCGACATTGAAACAAACCCTACCCGTTGGATATCCCGTAAAATCAGGATGTGGGTGACCATTCGGAAGTGCAGTGTTTTGCCAAGTCGGATCACATGCTTCAAGGGAATTATTAGGTCCAGTGGCTGTATCGTAATTATCAGGATAGCTTAAGTCGGCTAAACCTGATCTATTCACATATATTGTAGTTGAACAACTCGAAGAACCGCTGTATTCATCAGTTACAGTCCATGTTCTTGTTATTTCTGCTCCAAAAGGACCAACACAAAATGTTTGTTCAACGTTGTCATCCCAAGTTAAAAAGGCATCTCCACAATTATCATATCCAGGCAACAAGTAAGACCCGTCAAGCAATAAAACCGGAACTCCAGTATAACTGGCAGGAAGAGGAAATCCAGTAGCAGCTGGTGTATCTAAATCATCACAGTCAATAGTTACATCTGGTCCGCATTCTAATAATGGAACCGATTTATCTTCAACAAAAATATATCCCCAACATGAGTTACCTCCACAGTGTTGAGAAATCTCAGCACGCAATTGCTGACCAATATATTCTGCATGAATATTTCCATTAGGAACGATGGTATCTCCTCCTAATTCATCATATAGAGTAATGAAATAAGAATCATTATCAAACATCATATCTTCCAACAAATGGTCTGCATTTATCGAAACAGAACAACCCAAATCCATCGAAACATTAATGCTGTTATTACAAGCCAATGAAATGATTTCTTCGATAGCACCTTCTAAAGTCAAATCGAAATCGCAACCATTGTTCATAGTTCCTACCGCCGTTATAGTAAACGGTCCATTGATTGATCCCCAATCGACAGTAATAGAATTATCAGTAATTCCACCTCCAGCGATAACGGTACCTCCCCCAACAAGTGACCAGGTTACATTCCCAATATTTAAACTAGAAACACCCAAAGAATAGGTTTCGATTTGCTCTTTACAAACAAAACGATCCCCCATGATGGTATCAGGTGGATATAAACAAGTTTCGGTATTAGAGGCATCTCCTAAATTACTCCAACTCAACGGAGCAACTTGGCATACAGCACCTCCAATTTCAGCTACTGAAAAATTATAAGGAAGTCCATTGTACCGAACTCCATTAATCACATAATTTCCAGAACCTGCAGGTGATTCAGGTATCACAGTTCCAGTTGGAATTAACACTAAAGGATCTGATCCTATTTGGTATAAACCATCGTTGGCAGTGATAATCCAAGTTTGTCCAGTACACAAAATATCGTTGTCAATAACAACTTCATCTGTAAATCTGGTAGAATCTGGAACGCCAATAGCGTTGGAACAATTACAAGCAGAAATCCCTGGATTTGCTTGCGATTGAACGTTGGTTGTAAAAGTGGTCAATAATAGCATCGAAATTAATAGATACCATGTCCTTTGTCCTCCTCTGAACCCATTTCTTGTTTTAAGTAACGGTCTTCTCATCGATTTTTGACTTTTGTAAAATTCGTTTATGCTCAAAAAATCATATTTACTAGTAGCTTTCAAGACCTAGGAAAGTGTGTAAGTTTCTTTAGGTTATTTAAAGCCACGAAATATCGTTAGAGTAAATTTTATTTGCTCCAACACGTGTTTAAGACCAATTTCTAAGCCAAAAGGAAAATCAAATTAGAAGAATATATAATGTGATTAGATATGGATATTTTTTTTAATCCATAAAAGCTTATAAATGTGGAAAGAAGAGAGAAAATTACTTTTGAAAAAAAATATCAATTTTTTCAACTAAAAAACGGAATAGCAGCAAGAACCCCTTAATGCTGCTATTCCAAATGGAAGTGATTTAGTCGTTAATAAAAACAACACGCTCAGAAAAGCGTCGAGAATTTGTTTGAAAAACAAAGTAATATACACCCGTAGTTGGGAATATTTTTGAGTCAATTTTTAATCTTGTGTTGTATGTTTGAGGATAAGAAATACTCTTAATCTCGTTACCATATTGATCTAAAATATCAATGCTTTCAACATCTTGGTGTTTTGTAAGATCAATTACCAAATTGTCTTTGAATGGATTTGGACTAATTAAATTGGTCGAAATTGGTAATTCATCTTCGATTTTATGATATTGATCTGCTGAAAAACTCAAATCAAAGGCTTGATCATCCTGTATTATTTGAGATTCAATAGAATTAGCGATTTGTAAAGCTATATCTACAATTCTCGACGTTGATTTAGAAAATTTTAGTGAGAAAATAGTTTGATTCTTTTCAAACACTCTAGGCTCCATAGAATACCATAAACTACGTATTTCTTGATCAAATGAGTTAATATTTTCCTCATTCAAATTGAGCCCATTAGAAAGAATCTCTACAAACTGATAGTCCACAGAATTATAATTCAACGCAAATTGATAACCATTAATTTCCATTCTATTAGATGAATAGAAATGAGCAAGTACATGATCATCATTTTCTTCAATACTGTAGCTTAAGTTGAAACCATTAGTACTTCTTTGTTCTACCTCCCCATTCTTCAAGAAATCTTCATTTAGTGTCCCGTTGACATCGCCGATTTTTATTGCAACAAAATCTGCTTCATTGGTATTTGAAGTTAATGGCTCGAAGGAAATAGATTCATCGAATCCCCAAGGTGACAAAGTATCGGTAAATACATGATTCTTATCAACAAATCGCCAAGGATCATTATCATTAGGAAATTCCAAATTAATACCCAATAATGCTTTTCTTAAAAAGACCAGATCAACACCACTAACAGAATTTGATTTATTTACATCAGCCGCAATTACATCATACGGATTAGTAAATTCTTTTAATTGTAATATGTGCTTTTGGATTAGAAAAATATCCAAAGTTGATACTCCGGTCAATAAACCATCTGATTTAACAGCATCTATATCGTATGATATTTGCGCGGGCACTTCAGAAATATTATAATTTCCATTTTGATTTGTACTTATTTCGCCAGAATAGGCAGGTATTCCAGCTTCATAGGTTATGCTAACATTTTCGACTTCATACCCAGAATAGGTTTTTGCATTCCCAGAAATACTACCATCCAATACATTCTCAGAACAAGAATCATTATTATCTTGAATCGTGACCATAACGCTGCAATAATCTTGATTCCCAGCCAAATCTGTAACCCATAATTGCAAATCAAATGCTTGAGCGATTCCATTTATCAAACTGTCACAAGTATATGTTCTGGTGACGTCCGATGTGTTGCTAGAAAATGAAAATTTAAGATCCTCATATGGGGTACAATTGTCAGTGCTATTTAATTCAAAGTCAATGGCATTAATCGTAATCTCACCTGCAGATGGCATGATGACGGTAGTCAAGGATGATGTACAATATGGTGTAGGCAATTTACATTCCTTAACTACAAAATAATAATCACACGATTCTAAATTACCACAACGATCTTCAACATGCCACCGAATAAAATATTCGCCTTGAGGCAAAAGAATTTCTAAAGAATCTCCTGTTCCAGTATGTTCGAAATTTCCATCATCATTAATATCAATAAACCAATTCCAACTCAAATCTTCTTCTGAAGTACAATCATCAATTGCTGAATTACTTAATTGAACTATTCCTTCGCAATTTATTGGATCACCGACGATACAAATTGTCGTATCTTGACAGGTCGATGTAAATTGAGGACCTACTGTGTTGTTTTGTTTGATTGTCTGAGTATAATTCCATGTTCCTTCTAAGGTTTGGTCATCAAATTGACACCAATCAATTACGGTCCACTCTCGGATTATTTTAATACACGATCCTTCGACAATATTAAACACCTGATCAACATAAGTGGCATCCACATTAGAACAGATTTCATTTGTAAATGTGGGCTCACCTGTAACGATGACATTATCTTCTATCTCTTGACAACCTGTATCCGTGTAATCTGGAGGCCATATTATATCATCTTCGGAGAAAGGGTTATTATTTATAAAGCTTATGACCTGATAACACTCATCCGATTGACCAAAATCATCCCAAGCTGTGAATATCCGAATAATTTCACCTTCGTGACAAGAAATATTATTAATGGCCCGATGTTCAATTGTGACGTTACAATTATCCAAAGCCAAACCATCATACCCAACGGTTACACCATTTACTAAAATTGGATTTTGGTCTGATGGGTCCAATGCGATCGTTCCAAATTCATCCAAATTATCCATATCATAATGATGATCACAACTTAAGGTTATATTGGAAGGGCAGCTAATTACTGGGGGCAATTTCTCCTCTACTTCAACCTCGACCATACAGTCATTATAGTTGCCATAAATATCATAAACTCTTAAAGCAACCATTACCACGGTTGCCACCTCAGAGCAACAAAAATCAACATACGGACCAAATTCTAATCCAAATCCACACTCATCCGTCATTTTTGCCACTTCGAAGCGATCGATACCACAGTTATCCCATGATCCATCATCAAGTGTCGTAGCAAACATCCTACCGATCCCATCAATGCCTAATGAAACAGAAGTTAGCTGATCGCAACTCACATATGGAGGTGCTTGATCTACAATAGTAATATTGGTATTACAAGTATCTTTATTGCCACACTCGTCTTCGGCAATTATTCGATAGATATAGTTACCCAAATTCATTTCTTCGATTAGAACAAGACCATTATTTATATTTAAATGGATTTCTTCTCCTAGATCATCCAGCAGATAAGCACTGTAGTCAAAAGCAGAACAATTATCTGTTACCAATGGAACTACCATTTGATAATCAGTTAAACTACAGGTATAGGCATTGGTATTTAAAGTAACATCGGCCTGACAAGCAATTATTGGGGCTTCTTTATCTTCAATTTTTATAATTTGATTTTCACTAGCACTACTGGAAGAACACCAATCAATCACCAACCATTCCCTCAAAATTTTATATCCTCCCCCACAAATTGGAAATTCAATATCGTCATATGTAGCCTCTAGATTTGAACAAAGCATCGTGGAAGGATAGCCGGTATAACTTGGATCTGGATAGCCCGACGAAGGTAAGCTAGGCCAATTACCACTACAAGACAATGAAGGCAAATCAAGATCGTCGTAATTTAAGGGAAAAACTACATCCGACAATCCAAGATTAGTCCTATAGATTTGTTCAACACAAGAAGACGAATTACCGTCTTCATCTGTTGCAATCCAGGTACGATCTATTCGAGATTCATAACCATTCGCGCAAGCTAAATCTACCAGTTCATCTGAATATTCCAAGATCACATCTGTACAGGCGTCAAAGTCCTCCACATTGTAGGAGTTCATACCAGATGGAACTGCATTCGCTGTTAGTGGAATTGGAAGTCCAAGGTCTTCTGGTAAAAAACCTTCATCACATGAAATGGTATGATCAAGGCAAATCAAATTGGGAGGCAATTTATCTTCGACATAAATATTTCCCCAGCAAGTACTCCCTCCGCAAATATGGCCAACGCTAAAGGAGATATTCTGGTTTCTATGAGCACTCGTTAATAAATTATCAGGAATCAACTGACCGTTTTCATCAAAACTTTCAATGTAGTAGTTTCCATAGGGCGTGATTGGATTTGTAATCAGCATGAATATATCTAACTGCTGCTCACAAAAATAATCTAGAGAAACATTTAAATTTGATGTACAAGCCAAAGCAGGAGCAGATTGAAAACTTAATATCATGGCATCATTCACTTGAGTTAAGACACCTGGGCCATCCGGATCATCAGAAACTAAAGTTAGAACAACTGATCCAGCTGCATAATCTGCATTACTGGGAATATATGTGGTCGTATTTGAAAAAAGTCCAGAACTTCCTGATCCCGGTAAAAACACTCCAGTACCAGAGGTAAACCAGTTTCCATCCGCTACCCCATTAATGAATGCATTTAAGTCATTTATTTCTAAGTTAGAACCGTAACAAACACTAGTGTCATTACCAGCAAAAACCTCAACCATCATTGTTGATGGAAATTCTAAATTAACATCCGATGAAGCCTTCAGTTGCAGGTTCATCAAAAAAAACAGGACAACGAATATTTTAATTGCGTTTTGCATATTAAGAAATTTAAGTGCAGTATCATCCTACTGTGTAATTCTGTTAGAAAACACATTACAAATTTCTTTAATGCAAAATCTATACCAATTATTTAAGGCTTATCAGATCTAATGTATAGTTTTTGAAGCTTGGTAAAATCCTTTGTTTGAATATGAACGAAGTATATTCCATCTCTGAGCTCATGAAGATTCAAGATTGTAGAGCTTGAAATTTCTTGATTTTCTTTAGAAAAGACCTTTCGTCCTTGTATACTAAAAATGGAAATACTAGCAATTTCATGTTCGCTTGAATGAATCGTCAATTTCCCCATTGATGGATTGGGAAATATTTCAAAAATATTCTCTTCATTAACTTCGGATTCAATTACTAGATTCAACGGGGCAGTATTAATTGATTCATATATTTCTGAAGAGAATCCATTCGGCGAAAGCCAAAAATCAGATAAATCTCCGCTCTGAAAAGAGATAAGAGGCGCTGTAGAATCCCAATATGCTTCTTTTTCTCCCAATAGGGTTAGCGTCTTTGCTGATAAATTGAAATTGAATCCATCTTGCAAATTAATCTGTTTTGATTGCACGTCTAGGATATCATGATCACTTTCAATTCTCATTTGAAATCCCTGAATACCCATACTTTCTACAGTATAAAGATGAGTCCAATAAACACCATCTATCAATTCTTTTTCTAATCTCAATTTAATTTGATGCTCTGATCTAGTCTCGTTTTCATTGGAGTTCAACTGATAATCAAATGAATGATTGACATCGGCTAATTTAACCCCCACAAATTCCATCATACCATCATAGTCTGTGAGCGCAGTGTAATGATTAATGTCCAGAGGGACTTCATTGTTAGTCATTTCATGATTTGGATCGACAAAAAAGAACTTTTCGTTGTTTGGAAAATCTGTATAAATACCCAAGATCACTTTTCTAAGTTCTAATAAATCTAAGGCAGAAATATTTTTATCGTTATTAATATCCGCGGCCAAATATTGATACGGCGTCTCAAATTCATACAAATCCAAAATTTGTTTCTGTATCAGCACCAAATCTAAAGTGCTCACTCCAGCCATCGGATCTATCTCAAAAGAAGGTTGAATGTAATAATCAGAGAAGGCCTGCACCTCTTCTAGTAAAAATGTGCCGGTTTCATCACTTTGAGTAAGATCAATTTCTTCATTGTCTTGCATTAAGGAAATGCTCGCTCCCTCTATAGCTTCATCATCTACTCCTAAGACTCTTCCTTCAAGATTTATCGCGACATAACATGAACCATTATCAGCAATAAATAGATTGACTGGACAGTAGTCTTGATTGCCATATTCGTCCGTCACGTAGACCTGCAATTGATTTGGACCCACATCATTACAATCTATAGTCCTTAAGGTATCATTCAAGTCAGAAGAAAAAGAAAGTTGAACCTGATCCGAACAATTATCAAAAGCACCTCGATCAAAGAGATCAACATGGATTTCAACATTTTCATCCTCAGCCCAATAAGTCGAACTAATCGTCCGATAACAATACGGAGTTGGTGCTTTATCATCTACGACATCTATACTTTGATGACAAGCCCGAACATTACCACAGTAATCGTAAACCTTCCAGGAAATTTTATGTTTCGATATACCCACGGACTCAGGAATCCTAATATTTACTAACTCATTATTGGCAATAGAATTGGTCTTAAACTGCCCTATTTCATCCGGCCCATAAAAGTAATCTTCCGTATTATCTGCCCAAAGATCGACACTTAAAGTCCAAAATAATTGATCAGAAGCACAGGCTCCCAAATCTTCAGCCGACATAGCCAAATCTAGATCAGCTGAACAATTCTCATCGACCGAAAAAATTAAATCATCACAATTATTTATAATCGGTGAATCATTATCAATCACTTTAATTGTCTGTATATATTTCCAAATTCCTTCACCGTTCCAGTTGGGATCATTGGGATGGTAGAGACACCAATTGATAACCGTGTATTCGTTTAGAATGTGATAACAACCGCTTCCGATAGCATTCGTTTGCTGCGTTTCAACTGAAGCAGCAACCAAATCACATGGCCCAGCAGTCCAACTCGGCTCACCAAAATTTTCATCTTCTCCACAACTAAGTGTAATGTCGGGCGGAAAACTTAGGTTAAAAGCGACATCCACAAATTCCATTGTAATCAACTGAACACAGCTTGGCTCGTCTCCATCCAATTGATTGTTAGAATTTACATCAACAAACCACGTTCTAAAAATATTCCCTTCATTGCATGCCGTAAGATCATCAATATCGGTATAAGACGTTGTATAAGTTGCATAAATTCCAGTACCGACAGCTTTTCCTGTTGTTACAATATCATCTTCATCATCACTACACCACAACAAAAAGTCTTGAGGGCATAGAATCCCAGTAATAGTATTCGCCTGACAAGGTGAAAAAACAATAAAAATTAAAAAACTGAGGGTCCAAAACGACTTCATAATCTAATGATATTTCTTCCATAAATTTAATGAGATCAATCGATATATGAATTTTTGTCGAATATTAATTTGTTAAATACGTTATTCTGTCGTCCTTTACAGCAGATTTCATAGTTTATGGGTCTTAGCATTAGAAAATTTGCCGTTATGAAAATTCAATTATCTTTTCTTTTCTGTTTTCTTGTAAGCCTCAGCTGCTTTGGGCAAGAGTGCGAACTCTTTAATTTAAATTATGAAATAACGGAATGTTCTGGTCAAGAAGTCATGGTCGCCTTTGATTTTTCAGCTGCTAACGTGGGCAACAGTGGATTTTCTGTCGTTCATAACCAGGGCGTTGATTTTGGAGATTTTGAATATGGAGAATTATTTTATGAAGTCGGTC
>JAHDCZ010000135.1 GCA_020629615.1 Saprospiraceae bacterium | reverse complement strand
GTAAATGTTCTGTTTCCTGCCATTTCTTTTATTCTTTATTTGAATTATTTGCTAAAATCGTCGCAAAAATAATAAACCTTTATAACTCAAAATGACTACACCTATTATTTTTTGTTTTACAGGTTATTTTCGTCAAATTTGTGCCTACTTATGACAGAAATTCAACATATAAAAGAACTGCTTAAAATTCCGCAGACCATTACTATCGTTTCTCATAGAAATCCTGATGGTGATGCTTTAGGTAGTTCCTTGGCGCTTCGCTTGTATCTTGAAAAAAAAGGACATCTCATTAATGTGATTCTACCGAGTGAATACCCCAAGATTTTTGGTTTTTTACATAAGGCAAATGAAACCTTAATCTATGACATTGACACTGATCGATGCCATAATGTGATTGATTCTTCAAAAATTATTTTCTTCCTTGACTTTAATGCTTTTGACAGAATTGACAAACTTGGAGACTATATCGCAAAATCGGAAGCGACGACGATCATGATTGATCATCACCTTTATCCCGAACCGATAGCCGATTATGTCATATCTAAACCAGAGGCAAGTTCGACTTGTGAGATGATCTATGATTTTCTAATGTCCTATGATGAGGTCAAATTGATGGACAAACAAATAGGTGAATGCATCTTCACCGGAATGATCACAGATACGGGCTGTTTTAAATATGCCACCAATCAAAATACGTATAGGGTAGCTGCTGCTTTAAAAGAGGTTGGTGTTGACGATTATGGACTCAACGACAAAATTTTTAATACACTGACAGAGAAGCAACTCCGCTTAATGGGACATTGCTTGGCTAATAGAATGGAATTGATCCCTGAATATGGAACAGGTATTATTTATTTGACCAAACAAGATTACGAAGATTTTGATATTGGAAGAGGTGACACTGAAGGCATCGTAAATCAAATCTTAACATTGGAAGGTATTAAAGTTGCTGCTTTCATTAGAGAACAACCTACTATTGTTAAACTATCTTTACGATCTAAAGGAGATATCTCAGTCAATGAAATTGCCGCCAATCATTTCAATGGTGGAGGGCATAAAAACGCAGCTGGAGGAGCAGCTTATGCCAAATTAGAAGATATTATTTCAAGATTTAAACAAGTCTTACCTAAATATTTAGAAAAGACAACTCAAACATAAAAAGTATACAATGACAAAATTATTCTATTCTGCACTCATGCTAATATCACTAGCATGTCTTTTAAACTCTTGTCAATCTGCACGAAGTACAGGTGAAGGTAAAACCAAAAGTGGTTATAAATATACTATTCATGAAAAGGGAAATGGACAAACTCCTGTACCTGGGGACTATGTATTTTTTGAAATGGAAATATTAGGAGAAGACAATTCCCAATTGCAAAACATGAAAAATCTTCAAAGAATGCCGGTGATGCAAATTCCGGAGTCTATTAATAAAAATGCCATTGCAAATCCCATTCAAGATTTACTGGCAATCAGTTCAGTCGGGGATAGTGTTACATTATTCATTCCTATTGATTCTATCCCAAATCCTCCTCAAAATTTACAAGGATTCTCGCATGTTCAATATGTCGTTTGCGTGCGGGACAAGATGGATAAGGCTGGATATGATGCTAAAATGGAACAAGAAAAGCAAGAAGCAGAAAAAGCAAGAGCGGAAATGGCAGAGCAAGCTACTGTGATAGCACCATTTGTGGCTGAAGTGTTAAACGATTATAAAGCTGGCAAACTAGATAAAGAAGTGATAACGCATGATTCAGGCTTAAAATATATCATTCATAAAGAGGGAACCGGCAGGTTGGCCAAAGATGGAGAAAATGTTGAAGCACATTATTACGGAATCAATTTTGATAGTGGAGAAATGTTTGATAATTCTTATCGAGCAGGACGAGCCTTTTCTTTTCCTTTGAATCAAGGAAGAGTAATCAGAGGATGGGATGTAGGCTTTGGATTGATTACAGAAGGGACTGAAGCTACTTTTATCATTCCTTACCAAATGGCCTATGGGGAAGCTGGTCGATCAGGTATTCCGCCAAAAGCGGATTTGGTTTTTCATGTCAACTTTTTACAGATTCTTTAATATAAAACAGGGCAATGACCACGGAGCAGTTAAAAGAGCTTAAGGAAAGATTGACGTCGGTACGGAGGTATCTTTGACGTCGATAGACGAGTTCAAGAAATAGAAGAAAAAGAGCAGTTAACACTAGATCCAGAATTTTGGAATGATTCGGCTCGAGCCGAAGGAATCATGAAAGAATTAAAAACTCATAAACATTGGGTTTCTAATTTTGAAAAGATTAAAACCTTTGTGGATGAAACTGAGATCTTATATGATTTTCAGAAAATGGGCGAATCAACTCCTGAGGAAGTCGAAGAACAATATCAACTTGCCTTTAATATTCTTGAAGAAGTTGAGTTCAAATCTACACTTAACCAACCAGAAGATGAGCTTTCTTGTATCATAGAAATCAATGCTGGAGCAGGTGGTACCGAAGCCTGTGATTGGGCAGAAATGCTCTATCGAATGTATCTAATGTGGGGAGAGAAAAGTGGTTACAAAGTTTCGGAATTAAATCGAGTCAATGGAGATGTAGCTGGAATTAAATCCGCTGAACTCGAAGTTAACGGTGAGTTTGTCTATGGACTTCTAAAAGGTGAAAACGGTGTTCATCGTCTTGTCCGAGTTAGTCCTTTTAATGCGCAAGGAAAACGTATGACGAGTTTTGCTTCAGTTTTTGTCCATCCTTTGATAGATTCAAGGATTAATATTGAGGTAGATCCTTCGGATTTAGATTGGGATACTTTTAGAGCCAGTGGTGCTGGGGGTCAGCATGTAAATAAAACAGAATCAGCCGTGAGAGTTCGACACCTTCCCTCAGGCATCGTTGTGGAGTGTCAAGAAGAACGCTCGCAACATCTTAATCGGGAAAAAGCAATCACCATGTTAAAATCAAGACTTTATCAAAAAGAACTTGAAAGACAGATGGAAGAGAAAAATGCCGTTGAAGCCCAAAAGATGAAAAACGAATGGGGCTCTCAAATACGGTCTTATGTATTAGACGATAGAAGAGTTAAAGATCATCGGACAAAGTTTGAAAACAGAAATACCGATGCTGTTTTAGCGGGTGATCTAGATGGTTTCATACAAGCATATTTAAAACAACAATTTCAAAACTCAAATGGATAAGAGGATATTTTTTAAATATCCCAAACTGTTGAATTTCTATCCTCCTTACATTGGAGCTGGAATCCGTTTAAAAGATTTAAACGAATCCAAAAATCGATTTCATATTGAAATGAAACTTAAATGGTATAACCGAAATGTTTATGGTACTCATTTCGGTGGCTCACTTTATGCCATGTGTGACCCATTCTTTGTGTTCATTATTTATCACTACTTTGGAGAAGACTATATCATTTGGGACAAAAAAGCTTCAATAAATTTCAAACGTCCTGGAAGGGGAACTGTACACGCTATATTTGAAATTCCATTAAAAAAATTGGAAGAAATTAAACATGAGGTTGACCAAGAAGAAACAAGAAATTTCGATTTCTCCAGTGAAGTTCTTGATGCCAATAATGAAATTGTTGCTCTCGTTAGCAAAACGGTTTATATCAGAAAAAAGTAAACTTACACATTAAAACGAAAGTGCATAACATCCCCATCTTTGACGATATATTCCTTTCCTTCAATCCTAAGCTTACCTGCTTCTTTTACTGCTGATTCGGATTTGTGCTCGACATAATCATGATAGGCGATTACTTCAGCGCGAATAAAACCTTTTTCAAAATCCGTATGAATCACACCGGCCGCTTGAGGAGCTGTTGACCCTTCCAAAACAGTCCAGGCTCTTACTTCTTTTTCTCCAGCTGTAAAATAGGTGATCAGTTTTAATAAACTATACGCTGCATGAATGACTCGATTCACTCCTGGTTCAGACAATCCCATTGCTTCGACAAATTCCATTCGTTCTTCTGCCGTATCAAGTTCTGCAATTTCCGCTTCAATACCAGCACAAATTAAAATCACTTCGGCTGGTTCATCTTTGACGGCATCCTTAAATTTAATAGTGTGTTCATTACCATCATTTACTGCGTTTTCATCAACATTACAGACATAAAGAATCGGTTTACTTGTTAAGAGATGCATGTCTTGATAAGAACTCAGCATATCCTCCTCGACTTCAAAGGACCTCGCAGGATTTCCATCTTCTAAATGCTTGTAAAGGCTTTCGCCGAATTCTACTTTTTTCTTATCCTCTTTATTTCCAGTTTTGGCTTGTTTGCGATATCGCTCCAATCGCTTTTCGATTGTTTCCAAATCTTTTAAAATCAACTCTGTATCGATGATATCTTTGTCACGAACAGGATTTACATTTCCATCAACGTGAATCACATTATCATCTTCAAAGCAACGGACAACATGCATTATGGCATCAACTTCTCGAATATTGGCCAAAAATTGATTCCCTAAACCTTCTCCCTTACTAGCTCCCTTGATCAAGCCAGCAATATCTACTATCTCGACCGTAGTAGGTAAAATCTTTTGTGGATTGACAAACGTTGCAAGCTGATCCAATCTTTTATCTGGAACAGTGATGATGCCCACATTAGGATCTTTTGTTGCAAACGGATAATTGGCAGCAAGTGCCTTTGCAGAAGTTAATGCATTAAAAAGCGTAGATTTCCCTACATTTGGTAATCCTACAATTCCACATTTCAAAGCCATATAAAGGAGTTTTTAAAATTCGGTCAAAGATATATTTATTTTAGATAACTCAGTTAAATTAAGACATCCGATGAATTACCTAGCACATGCCTTTCTTTCTTGTAGCAATGCTGATATTTTATTGGGTAATTTTATTGCTGATTACATTAATGTAAAGGATGACCATGAGTATTCTGATGGTATTAGAAAAGGAATTGAGATCCATCGGAAAATTGATTTTTATACTGACAATCATCCTATCGTTCGTAAAGGAACAAAGCGGCTACGTCCCAACCAACATAAATATGCTCCTGTTGTAATTGATATTCTATACGATTATATTCTTAGTGCAAATTGGTCAAGGTATTCTGGAGAAAAATTACAAGATTTTGCCGACGGAGTATATGACATCTTTCTAAACAACAAATCCTTGATGCCGTCTAAATTGAAAGAACGAATTGATCATATGATTGAGGATAACTTTCTTTTGTTATATAGTTCAGATCAAGGCCTAATGAAATCACTAAACTATATGGATAGAAGAACAAAGTTTCCATCTAATTTTAGTCGCGCATTAAATGATTTGAAAGAAGATTGGGACTTATTTAATGATGAATTCAATCTTTTCTTCCCCGATGTAATAAAACTTGTTGAAAACGAATGCGGTTGCTAACCTTCAAAATGAAAAGAAATACTAATAATCTGCGAAACTACGCCTTCAATAACACGAGCTTCATTTAATTCGCTGTTATATATCAAACTGTTCACGATTCCTCGCGAATATTTTATCTCTGGTGAAAAAATGAAATATGGATAAAAGAATTGCATTCCTGCACCAACCTCTATATGAAAGTCGTGAGGTGAGATTTTAATGAGTGATTTACTTTGCCTTGCTTTTGAATTTGATGCAACATCATAAGCGTATTTGATTCCTCCAATAACAAAAGCTCTTTTGTCCTTATATGGTGCCGATTTAAATCTCAATAAGAATGGAATTTCAAAAAACACCGATTCTATTTTTCTATCGTTGACAAAATCACCTTCCGTAGGAGTAAAAACGATATTCCTTTCGGCAAATGAAAATCCAGGTAACAATCTAAAATCAAAATATTCACCGATTTTTAAATTGGCAATCATGTGGAGATTTATCCCAGGTCCGGCACTTGGCTCAACAATCCGAATACTGTCATTTCCGATAAAGTTTTTAGAATGATCCAGTTTAAAACCAGTAGAATTCGCACCTAATGTGATTCCAAAATAAAAAGGTTTCTTTTGAAAATCTCGATAGTTGTAGTTATCCCTTGCAGACTGAGAAAAACCGCATACCGCAATGAATAAAAAAATCAAAGTGCCCACGAATCTTGAACTACCTTGTACCGAGTTAATGCTGTTAATCATGGAATTCTTAATCTTTTTCGATTTTTCGTAGTAATGCGTCTTAAATATGGTTAAAACAACTGTTTTCTAACGTAATTAATCAGAATTAAGTATGTCAATTCACCAAGATTCATATGAAAATGTGGTAAAAACGTACGATTTTTAACTCCTACATACATATCAATAATTTTGCAAATATATGACTAATATTGGATTCATTTTTTTGAATTGTGATATGCAATTTAAAGTCTTCATTTAACGGGATAAACCAGTACATTTTTAAGCATTTTTTTAGCTAAGAATAAAAGCAAAAAAGACACCAATAAACGTTGATATTTTCGTATTTTTGCAGCTGATTTAAGAATAAAAAAATTAATTCATAAATGGCTAACGATCAACGGATTATCCCCGTAAACATTGAAGATGAAATGAAAGCTGCATACATCGATTATTCGATGTCTGTAATTGTAGCAAGAGCACTCCCAGATGTGAGGGATGGTTTAAAACCTGTTCACCGAAGAGTGTTGTACGGTATGAGCGAATTAGGACTGGTGTCAAGCAAAGCGCACAAGAAATCTGCTCGTATTGTAGGAGAAGTTTTAGGTAAATATCATCCTCATGGAGATACATCAGTCTATGATGCTATGGTAAGAATGGCGCAAGAGTGGTCTTTACGTTATCCACTTGTAGATGGTCAAGGAAACTTTGGCTCAATGGATGGTGATAGTCCTGCAGCTATGAGATATACAGAGGCACGTTTAGAAAAGGTTTCTGATCAACTTTTAGCGGATCTCGGTAAGGATACGGTTGATTTTGCCTTGAATTTTGATGACACATTAGAAGAGCCGACAGTACTGCCAGCCAAACTTCCTAATCTACTTATCAATGGTGCTTCTGGAATCGCTGTGGGTATGGCAACCAACATGTTGCCTCATAATTTATC
>JAHDCZ010000134.1 GCA_020629615.1 Saprospiraceae bacterium | reverse complement strand
TTATCTTTGGAAGATGCTTTGATTCGATATGTTCCTGCTGATAGTTTGTCGTCTAGTTTTAAGACTGTAGAGTTTTGAGTGTTGAGGATTGATTTTTGAATAGATCGCAAAATAGTCCAGTTGTTTTTCATTCTCTCATCACCATAGGTGTCAAGAGGAAATTTGTTTTTGTAATCTATACTATCCAATATTTGATCATTGGGTATATTCCAATATTTCGATCTTAAAAATTGATGTGGTTCTTCTAGTTGTTCGATATGTAATTCTACTTCTTGTCCAATCGTTTGTCCATTTAGATTTTTTACAAGGATCGGTATTTCACTTAAGGAATCAGATTGATAATACTCCTTAAGATCCATGAATAATTCGAATGGCGTATGCGACACCCTTATTGTTGTTTGCGTTGATTGAACCTCTCCATTGAGGTCAACAACATCAACTTTAATTTTATAATGATAAACTGGTTGTTGCTTTTGAGAATAGGATTTATCCGGATCTGCTTTAAAACTGATGACAAATTCTCCTTTTTCATTCGTTGAAATCTCTCCGAAATCTACGATAGTTTTGTTCGTATTCAAACTAGGTGGTCTCATCCACCGATAGAATAAATAAGGAAATCTAGCTTCTCTCACCACTTCATATTTAACCTTTACATCGTCTAATGCGACTCCCGCAAATGAAGTTGCATTTCCTTTTACTTCAATTTGATCGCCGAGCACAAAAGCTCCTTGTACGGGTAATATTTCAGCTTTGAATTTGGGACGTTTGTATTCTTCTACTCGAATATTACTATTTCCGGCGACCCCATTACTTCCATCAATCATAATTCTCATATTCCCCATCAGACCAGAAGAAGGGGCGATAAAATGACCACTAAAACTTCCGTACTCATTTGTTTTTATAGCTTGCTGTCCTATCTCTTGATGATTTACATCTAAGAAACGGACGATTAAATTTTTATTAGGAACAATAGATGGCTTACGGTTGATATCATAATTCAACAAAATCCCTTTAAAGTGAATTGTCTGCCCAGGTCGATAGATGCTTCTATCGGTGTAGATGACGCTATGATTGTATTCTACTTTGTTATAGCTACTTTGGGGGTTAAAGAAATTTCTAAGATCAAGTTTGTCATTTTTATATTTTACGACTGTAAATACTCGCCTGTGGCCACCATCAGGAATTTCAACTTCTCCCATAGAATTGGTGGTTGAGCTTGTGATTAATTTATCTTGATTGATTCTTGTTTTGCTATGATATTCTGTTCTATAAATGTCTACTGTCGCCCCTTCGATAGCAGATCCCGAAATACGATCCATAACTAGTAGGGTGTTTTTATTGGGATAAGTCGTACTTATCGTTGCCAGATTGGAGATATGAAAATCACCATAATAGACGGCATTGCCATGTTGATCTTTAAAATGTTCTTCCGTTGAAGCGAGTAAACAATACGTTCCTTTTTCTAAGCCTTGGACTGGTAATTCTGTGTTGTGAGCCAAAAAATCATTCTTGTTGAGATCATCAATTTTCCATTCTCGAACCTTTTCTTGTGAATTGATATAATTAAATTTCTCCTTGTATTCTTTGTAGTTTCTTGTATGAATAATCTCTTGACTTGACTTTACGATTTTAAAAAATATTCGATCGACATTTGTATGTGACAAGTGGATCAAAAAATCTTTATTCGGAATTTCTACTTGATTGATACCAATTGAAATATTTTTGCTTTTAATCGTAGTAATCAATTGACTACACAGGCTTCCGCCGAATGTTTTAGGATATTTTTTATGGGCATCAATAGCCAAATATAATGCCTCTTTCATTTTAGATTTGGCATAGTCTGATAAATCATTTTTCTCTAGGCTCTGTTGATGCAAAATGGAGGCTTCGTGATAAGCCGCTTCCGCGAATGTGGAATATGATGGGTACGTATCTCTGAATTCTTGTAATGATTGTATATAAAGATCCTTTCGATTGGACAAGCTAGAATTATTGTAAACAAATTGTAATCTTTTCAAATCACAAATTGCAAGAAGTTCTGGATCATTTTTAGAGCTAGCAATATAATTCAAGACATCTTGATGGAGAAGCAGCGCTTTCAACAAAAGAGATTTGCTATCCTTCGTGGTAATTTCTAAGGATTGGAATGCCTCTGTCTTACTGAAGTAGTCCTCTTGATCAAGTTTAAATTTATAAGCTGGTTCGGTGACATAGTTGTTGGTATTCGCAAAATGGTTTAATGCACGGTTACCTAGAAGAATATATAGATTTGGTGTTTTTTCTTTGTTCCATTGCGTCAAATCGTTAAGAAGTGTTTCAAATTGTTGAATGGGTTGATCGACAAGCTTTGGGTCAGTGATCGATTGAATATATAGATCAGAACTGGTTGAAATAAAATCATCAAGAGTCCAAGTCAATATATCCTTGGGCCTATTATTAGCAATCGTTGTCCTTTGACTAATTTGATACATATTAGATTGTGCGTAGGAAGCATACATTTGACCCAGTAAAGATTGTAGTATTTGTTTTTCAGGAGCATGAGATACTTTTATCTCTTCTTCGAGATTGTTGATTGCTTTTACAAAACCGTCTTCCTCAAGCTGAGTGATATATTTGTTATAATATATAGTAGCCTTAATGATTTGAACACCATTGCTTTCTTCTTTTGCCAAAGCCAAAATACTTTCAACTGTTTTTAAAGCTGATTTAGGTTTTCTCTTTCGATCAAATTCTTGTACCTCTTTCCATAATTTTGAATAGTCGTTTGGATCATTGTTTTGCATAGAACTGGATGAAGTATTGGTCAGGCAAATAATAACTAGAAGTACTGTCCCGATGAATAATTTTGCGAAGTTTTTCATAGATATCAAATTAATATGTAATAGGATTATGAGTCCTTGTTCAATTCTATGATGCACGAATTGAGTCTATTACATAAATCACATTAACAATAACGTAAAGTAATTGAAATCATTCCGCTAATAGAGGAAATTTCTAAGAATTGAAATTCATTAATCCATTCTCTGAAACATTTAATTCACCTTTTATAATTTTTATCAATGCTTCAGAAAAATAAGGTACTAATGATGATCCTTTGGCGCCCATCCCATTCAATATATATATGTCTGGATGATCTTTGTGTCTTCCGACAAAAGGTTTTCTATGTTTCGTAGCTGGACGGACTCCAGCTATATGATCAACAATTTTGAAATCAGTTTTTAAAAAAGATTTCAATTGTTCCTCCAAACGTAAAAATTCATCATCACTAGGATTTTCATCCTTAAAATCTTTTTGGTATCCAGCTCCAACCCAATAGGTGTCTTCGCCGAAAGGCACAACATATAATTTATGTCTGATGTTTTTTAAAATATTGTAATCTGAAATTTTAATAATTAAGGCTTCTCCTTTAGCTGGTCTAAAATCTAGATACTTGAAAAAAGGATTATCAATCGCCCTGTATCCTTCACAAAATATGATTGATTTTGACTTCAAATCCTTGTATTGAATTCCATTTTCATTTAATGCAAGGGAGGAAAAATCAAACTCTTCAGTTCTTATCAGGTTTTGATAATATTCTTTGAACCGATTTAATAATGCTAGTAAACTGACCTGAAACGCATTAATGATTTCTCCGTATGATAAGGATTCTACAAAATGTGTATGGTAGTTTTCTGGCAACTCAGCTTCTTTCAAGTAATCTTGATATCCCAATTCTACCGTTCGTCCCAACCAATTGTTTTCAGATTTTATATCCTCCAAAGTTCTTATCACAGATCGTTGATTTAGAATCTTGATATCTAATATTTCTTCAAGTTGGCGATAGGTATCGATAGCAACTGGCAGTAAGCGATCAATTAACCAGCTTTTTACATATGATCTTCCAGTAATTGGATTGATAATCCCAGCGGCTGCGGTTGAAGAGGAGTTTTGATGATTGTTGTCAATAATTTTTATCGTCTTTCCCTCTTGGATTAACTTAAAGGCCATGATGGTTCCACTGATTCCCTGACCTACGATTATAGAATCAACATGGGTCATTCAAGAGAATCTAAGATTGCCTTATTCTTTTTTGTTAATGATTTCACTACAAGATCATAGGAGTGATCGATCAGTTGGACAATTAATGAATCCTCCACATCGTCCTCTAAACACACTGTATTCCAGTGTTTTTTATTCATGTGATATCCAGGAATGATGCCATTATATCTTTCTCGCAGTTCTATTGATCGTTCTGGATCACATTTTAAATTTACGCTTGGAGGGTCTGATTCAATTCCATTTAAAGCAAACATTTTATTCATTACTTTGAATACTAATGTTTTTTCATCAAAAGGAAAGCTTTCTTCTACTCCCCTTTTTGCTAGACAATATTCTCTCAAGTAAACTATATCCATATTTAATAAAGATGTCCCATGAGCTCTTTTTTGACTTGCAAATAGTCTTCATTAAATTCTTGCGCTTCTGATAGCAATGGAACTCTATCCACCAATTCGATGTCTGATGAATCCAAGGCATTTATTTTCTCAGGATTATTGGTCAACAATCTTAGAGATTTGATGCCTAAATCTTTCATGATTTCAATCGCTTCATCATAGTGCCGCTGATCAGCCTCAAAACCCAATTCTAAATTAGCATCTATCGTATTTCTACCCTCATCCTGAAGCTTGTAGGCTTTGATTTTATTAATTAATCCGATGCCACGTCCTTCTTGTCTTAAATAAATTAATGCTCCTTTTTCCTTATTAATGATTGATAGAGATTGTGCCAACTGATCACCACAATCACATTTCGCAGAACCCAAAATATCTCCAGTCAAACATTCAGAATGAATCCTAACAGTTACTGTTTGGTCAAAATTTATTTCATTATGAACTAATGCAAAGTGAGGTGTTTTTTCTTCTGGAGAATCAGCAAAGATGATTATTTTAAACCGTCCAAACTTGGTAGGCAATTGAGCTTCTACTTGTCTTTTCACATTATCTAATTTATGATGTAAAGCTAACACTAAATATGTAAAAGGGTTTAAAATTTACTAAGCCTTTCTTTTAGTGTACTTAATCCAATAGAACGCATACGCCCGATATTAACTGATGGAATTGATTCAGTGTCTGGATGTGATTCAATAGCCTTTGCAACCATCTCGAATCGCAAAATATGGATAATCGGATAAGGAGAACGATTAGTGTAAACACTGGGATCTTCTGGATCTTCTCCTTGAAATATATATTTTGGGTGGAAACTTGCTAGTTGATATTCTTCTTCCTTCTTGTAATGATGGATGACATCCTCGCATCCGTAGTAAAAATCTAAATAATCTGCAAAACTTGAAGATAGCTGAGGGATCACTATGAGTGTTGTATCAATCTCTTTATGTTTATCCATTAAAACCAATTCTTCATAAAATGAAGCAAAGCCATCCATAGGATTCTTAAACTTCAATTCTTTGTATCGTATGCGATCTTTTAAGTAAGGCTGACTTGCAAAGGGACATAGTCCTAAGTCAATTACAAATTCTTTTAACCATTTTTTTGTGGATATAATCGACTTTGATTGTTTGGTCATATTCAATCTTCTAAATTTTCATCATCGGCATATCGAATTTCAGGACGATACGTCTGGAATGGAATTTTGAGTAAAGAAATTACATTCGTTACCTCATGAACTTCAGGATGAGTGTCTAGGCCATAACGCAATTTTTGATTTTTAACTCGTTTAAAAGTCTTAAATATTCTATCCCAAAATGAGAATATATTTCCATAATTAGAATCAGAATATGGCTGACGATAATGATGATGAACACGATGCATATTGGGCGTACAAATAACCCACATTAAAGTATCATCAAGCCACTTGGGCATTTTTATATTAGAATGATTGAATTGGCTTAAAAAAGCAGAACACGCTTGATAAAGCATTACTAACCATATTGGGGCTCCAACTAACAATACTGCAAGGACAGTAAAGCTAAAGCGAATCACACTTTCGCCGGGATGATGTCGATTGGCAGAAGAAGCGTCGATATTCATGTCAGAATGATGAATGATATGGAAACGCCACATCCAACGTACCTTATGTGAAGCCCAATGAGCAAACCAAGCGCTAATGAAATCCATTATCAACATACCTACTATCAAACTTATCCAAACATTCGGCTCCGACCGAAAAGAAGAAATCCAGTGGATGATTCCAAAAGCATTATCAGTGACCCAGATACTTGTATTGATCAATATAAAAGCCATTAGAAAATTGACCAAAATGGTCGTAAAGGTGAAAAATAAATTCAATCCTAAATGCTTCCAACGATTAAAATCAAATTTAAATAAGGGAATACCGGTTTCGATCAACATAAATAAGGTCAAACCTCCAAACAAAATAATTGATCGATGAGCGGATGATATGTTATTAAAATATTCTATTATTTGTTCCATGATAGTTGAGTTCTCCGTCCAAATTAACAATATTCTTAAATCGTTACAATGATTCGTTTTGATTACTTAGGCTGATGCCGAATAAAAACGTAATTTAGATCAGCTAAATAATCGAAAATGAGTGCATTTAATATCAGATTGGAAGTGATGAAAACCATTGAGAGTAAAATCGATGAATTCATTGATAAGTATTTGGTTCCGGTTGAGAAAATTTGGCAGCCCACAGATCTCTTACCAGATTCTACAAACGAAGAATTTTTTGAAGAGGTCAAACAAATTCGTGAAGAAGCAAACGAATTAAGCTACGATTTTTGGGTCATCTTGGTAGCGGATACGATAACAGAAGAAGCACTCCCTACTTATGAATCCTGGTTAATGGACGTAGAAGGAATTGATCAACACGATCCCCACAGAGGAAATGCTTGGTCGAAATGGGTGCGAAATTGGACGGGAGAAGAAAATAGACACGGCGATGCTTTAAATAAATATTTGTATCTCTCGGGTCGAGTTAATATGAAAGAAATCGAACGGACTACCCAACATTTAATCAATGAAGGATTTGATATAGGAACAGATCGAGATCCATACAAGAATTTCATCTATACCAGTTTTCAAGAATTGGCTACGAATATTTCTCATAA
>JAHDCZ010000133.1 GCA_020629615.1 Saprospiraceae bacterium | reverse complement strand
CCTTCGGTCATTTCAAAGCTCAAAAAGCCTTCAGCATCTTTTTGAATATCTTGTGCGTATATATTCGCCGAAAGGCACATCAAAAAAACGACAGCTAGAATTTTACTTTTCATAGTTCATTCTTTTTAATTAACGCCTAGGAGTTTCTCCTGATCCATCACGCATCTGTACTTTCTTATTGAACTCCGCATGCTTTATTTTTGGATCATTCAATAGGGCATCCAACATGGCTTCTGGTTCCATTATCTTGGAATCGTAGGTAATTAACCAATAATTTAAGGATGGAGAAACTTTTTTCAGTAATCGCACTCCATATTCTTCTTTTTTCTTTTTGAGCCATTGCGATAAGACCATTCCTTTGTTTGGCTCTATGATGATCTCTTTGTAGATAATGGTTTTGTCAACTTCTTCGGTTTCTTCTTCTTCCACTTCTTTGATCGTCCAATCATCAGTCTCTGCCAATTGTTCCATCATCATTTGTAACTTAAATACAGCCTCTGGACGTTCTGACTTTCCTTTGATTTCTTTTTCGGTACTATCGACCATATAGTTAATGGTTACTGTTGGCATGTCAGGTATATCACTTTCATAGAAGTCTTGATATTGCGATAAATTTGCTTCCTTGAATGCACTCAGAACTCGGTTTGTTTCTTCTTTGCTAAATGTTTTTTCGAATAATCCTTTTCTATCTGCAAATTTCTTTCCGTCGAAGGTTGAATATCCATCTTGATTTAATGTAATGATATAAACAGGACAACGGCCAAAACAAGCACCTTTTCGCATTGTAATTAAGGTTTCGGTTTTATTTTCTTTGATGACGGGAGTCGCCTCTTGAATTTCTTTTTTCGTTTTACACGAAAAGAAAAGTACTGCGCACAATAATCCAATCATATATTTCATAAACATTGCTCTTTTATTTTGATAAGGTTATATGTCAATTAATTTATATGTAAAAATGCTTGGTTTTTACAGCATATCCTAGAAATCAAGAAAGAATTAAACGATTTCTCCTCCACAGCTACTTCCTGCACCTGCAGTACAACCATAGCAGTGCTGATTCAACACTATTTTGCGCGACATTAGTTCATCTAAATCAAAATCATTGATGTGTGGATTTTTGACCGCAGATTTTAAATCCAACATTTGATTGAAATCACAATCATAGATGAATCCGTCCCAGCTTACTGAGATCGTGTTTCGACACATCAGACCCTCAATAGTTGCCGGATTAAAGGCTTCCACCAATTCGGTCATATAGCTTTCATAATTTCCACTTTCAATTAGGTAATCTAAAAATCGAGAGACAGGCAGATTGGTTATGGCAAACAAATTGTTGAATACTATATCGTAGCGTCTCTTCAATTGATCTTTAAATTGTTGCTCCAAAGATTGTTGGCTGCCAGGCAAAAATGCGCCAGCAGGATTATAAACCAAATCTAATTGTAGTCCTGATCCTTCAATCCCATAGCCCACGCCATTCAACATTTTTAAGGCTGCAATAGAATCTTCGAAGACACCATCTCCACGTTGGCTGTCTGTACGGGCGGCTGTGAAATAGGGTAGAGAAGAAATGACATGAACCTTATTTTTTTTGAAGAACTCAGGGAGGTCATAGTATTTTGGATTGGCGCGAAGGATGGTTAGATTACAACGATTCATGACTTGTTTTCCCATTGTAAAACAGGACTCGACAAACCATCGAAAGTGCGGATTCATCTCAGGCGCTCCTCCTGTAATATCTACTTTGGGGATATCGTATGTTTGAATAATGTCAAGACAGCGTTCTAATATTTCACGTCCCATGTTTTCTTCTTTCCGATCGGGGCCAGCGTCTACATGACAATGCGCACAAGTCTGGTTGCATAACTTTCCAATATTTATTTGAAAAGTTTCTATAGCCGTCGGGGTCAAGCCCGAATGTCCATATTCTTTAATCTTTTGAGTAAAGGAATCAAATTTTCGATTGGTTAATTCTTTGCCGTTTAAAACATTTAATTGAACAAAGCCGTTGGATAAACCGCTTGATCTGGCTTTTAAAGATTTTGATTTTTGTTTTACACCCATTTACATCATTCTTTTCTTCACGTGATTCATCATTTGTGTACTATTGACCAGCGTTGCGCCACTTTTTATTGCCGCGGCAACATGAACTGCTTCCATCATCTGTTCTTCATCGGCACCATTTTGTAAACAAGAAGAGGAGTAAGCATCTATGCAATAAGGGCATTGTTCTGAATGCGCCACCGCTAAGGCGATTAGGCATTTTTCTCTAAGGCTTAAAGCACCTTCCTTAAAAACGGTCCCATACCACTCAAAAAATTTATCACCCATTTCTTTTTGGAATTCAGTGATGTTTCCAAATTTCTTTAAATCCTCCGGCTTAAAATAACTATCACTCATGATTAATGAATTGGTAAATAAACCACAATTTACATTAGTTGTTGAATTCATTTGCAAATTTCATGTAATATGTGCTTACATTTGTATTCCACAGGACAGCTTCTATGATCAGATCTTTTATTATAGTTTTTTCGATACTATCCTTGTTATGCACTTCTTGTCAGAACAATGACAAGAAGCAAACTTCAGATAAAGATCGGATCAAAACATTCTCAGTGGAGATAGAGAAAAATGACAAGGAAGCTCATAATCCAAAATATATTTCTCCTCTATTTAAAATTGCATCCTTCAAAAAAGATGAATCGCTTAAAACCTTGGTCCTAAGTAATAGGACATTATCGAAAGAAGTGGAAGTATCACCCATCGGGATGTTTAGTTTCACTTCGGGAGAAACCACAAAAGAAATCATCCTTTCCGTTGAAGTCATAGACAATCAACGAGTTTTGGACATCCAACATTTTCTAGAATTCTCCACCGAGTTTTATAGTATCAAGCAACTGATTGAAATTTATTTCACAAACCATCAAGGAATCGGTAAGGTTAAATCATTTAAGTGGCAAAACGAATTGGCGGCTTATCGAAAAATCAATTTGACCAAATAGTCTAATCGAATACAACAATTTTATCTTCAATTGGTTAATATTGCGATTCCTCATGGGCATAAACACGTCATTTATATCAGCTGAAAAGTTTCCTCTCTCGTCATTTGGCGCAGAAGTACAGTTCTATCAATCAATTAGTTCAATTGAAAAGGAATGGGATGCCTTGTCAGATGGAAATTTGATGTTCAGTACAAAGTTTTTTCGAGCCATTGAGAAAGCGCCTCCCTCGGATACTAATTTTGCTTATGCGATTGTTCGTAAAAATCAAGAAAATTTTGGCTTAATTTATTTTCAGCTAAAGCAATTTGAATTGGCCAAAAGTTTGAAAATTACTCCAGTTCAAGGTAAATCAAAAATAGTAACCAAGTTAAAAGTAAGTGCCTCTAAATTGGTCAAGTTTAACGGTATCACTTGTGGGAATATGCTCGTGACGGGAGATTTTGGTTATCAATTTAAAGAGACCGATTTGGATGATCAATTTGAAATTGTTTCTCTGGTTACCCAAATCCTTAGTGATTTGATGAAAAAATCCAAGCAGCCCATAGGCACTATAATGATCAAGGACTTTTTTGAAGATCAACGACCTCGGCTGGGGACGGCTAAAAAAGTCTCATATACAGGACTTAAAGTTCAGCCCAACATGTTGCTAGAAATCAAATGGCAAAATTTTGAAGATTATTTGGTTGCTATCAAATCCAAGTATCGTGTCCGATATAAGAAATCAATCAAGTTATCTACAAATATAATTCGCCGAGAATTGAATTTGGAAGACATGTTGCTATTTGAACAAAGGATTCACGAGTTGTACATGAGTACAGCCACTGAAGCAGGTTTCAATTTATTTTTCTTACACGAAAAGTACTTCTTAGAATTGAAGCGTCAGTTTGATGATGAATTTAAAGTGTTCGCCTATTTTGAAGGGGAGAAAATGATTGCGTTTTATACCATGTTTTTGAATCGTAAAGAATTAGAAGCGCATTTTCTGGGCTACGATCATCAATTGAATCATCAATATCAAATCTACCTCAATATGTTGTATGATTTGCTAAAGCATGCCATTGATCATCAAATGAATTCACTGAATTTGAGTCGAACTGCAATGGAAATCAAAAGTTCTGTGGGAGCGCATGGCGTAGATATGGCTGTCTATTTGAAACGGACGAACAGATTTCAAAATAAGTTACTCCCTAAAATGCTCGATTTTTTTGTTCCAGAAAGTTCTTGGAAAAGCAGGAATCCATTTAAATAAATTCTATTTAAAATTGACGACCATCAGTTTTATAATTAGAGTAGTCTTCTTTGATTTTTGCAATATATTCTAAGCTGTAAATCTCCTCATCAACCTCTTCTAATTGCTCCATTTGAATCATTTTGGGAGCTTCATTTGAAGTAAATTTTGCAGGGTTATGTGTTTTAACATAATGGCTGATCATAAAGCCAAAAGCCAATAGCGCTATGAAGACCGCAGCGATAGAAAGGTTGCGAAACTGATTGATTTTTCTCTGCGTTCTGCGAGCAGACAATCGTCCATTCAATCGATCCCAAGTAATGGACTTGGGCGTTTCTTGATAGTCTTTTAATCTGTTTTTTAATTCATTCATTATCCTACCTTACTGTTCGTTTTTTTTTTGAGTAATCCTCGTAATTTATTTTTAGCCAATATTAACTGTGATTTTGAAGTGTTGATACTTATCCCCAAAAGCTCAGCGATTTCTCGATGTTTATAACCCTCAATCTCATACAAATTAAAAATGGTCCGATAACCTGTGGGTAAAGTTGCCAATACATCCATCAAATCTTTGTACATCAATCGATGTTCCGCGACCGCTCTTTCCGCTAAATTTAAATTATCTACTTCGATGCTGAATTTGAAGACATTTCGTTTTCGCAAAAACATCAACGACTCATTGACAACAATACGTTTCATCCAACCCTCAAACGATCCTTTGCCATTGTATTGTTTTAACTTACTAAAGATCTTATAAAATCCTTCAATCAATACATCTTCCGCATCCTGATAATTTTTGATATATCGGCGGCAGATACCAAATAAAATCGGAGAATAAAAGTCATATAATTCCTTTTGCGCTTTGGAATTTTCTCTTTTACATAAGTCTAATATGTGATCAAGGTTTTTCAAATTAGCGCGTTTGGTATTATAGATGTAGTAAGATCACTTTTTGGTGGGTAAATTCAATATCTTTGCCTCTCAAATTAAATATTCTTTTGATGAGTTGCAGAAATTCTTTTATTTACTTACTACTATTAGTGGTAAATATTGGGTGTAAACCCCAAAAAAACGTTTCAAAAAACTATGAGGGTCAACAGGTCGTGTCTTTTGAAGGCTATGAAATGATTATGAAAGATGGCGAAAGAGCTCGATTTAGAACAAACGATGATTCTAAAGTATATTTTTTCTTTAGACATGCAGAAAAGGATACCATTGTAATCGATAATCCCAGTTTAACAGAGGAGGGAATTCAAAGGGCTGAATATTTGGTCAAGATGTTTGCGGGTACCAAGGTGGACAGTTTGTACTCTACAATGTATAATCGTACCATGTTTACCATCGATAAATTGGCCCGTACCAAGGGGAAAAAAATGAAGTCTTATGATCCGGAAAAACTCAAGGAATTTGCCACAAAATTGGAGATGTCCTCAGCAGGTGTCAACCACGTGATTGTTGGTCATAGCAACACGACACCGGATTTGGTCAATCATTTGATGGGAGAATCGTTGGTCGGTTACATTGATGAATCCGACTACAATAATATGTTCATCGTAGAAATCGATGGGAGTAATAAAAAATTGAAAAAACTGACGTTTAAAGTAAACTAGATATGGAGATTTCGACGAGATATAATCCTTCTGAATTAGAAGAGAAATGGTATAAGCACTGGGAAGAAAAAGGATATTTTCATTCAGAGCCAGATGAAAGAGAATCTTTCTCAATAGTGATTCCACCACCCAATGTGACAGGAGTGCTACATATGGGACACATGCTCAATAATACGATTCAAGACGTTTTGGTGCGTCAAGCGCGAATGGATGGAAAGAATGCATGTTGGGTGCCGGGAACGGATCATGCTTCGATTGCAACGGAGGCAAAGGTCGTACGATTACTTAGAGAACAAGGAATTAAAAAATCTGATTTGACTCGAGAGAAATTCTTGGAGCATGCTTGGGAATGGAAAGAAAAATATGGAGGAATTATTCTTCAGCAATTAAGAAAATTAGGTGCCTCTTGTGATTGGGAGCGGACATCTTTTACGATGGATGAAGTTCGATCAGAGGCAGTTCTTAAGGCGTTTGTTGATCTCTACAATGAAAAGAAACTTTATCGTGGTCTAAGAATGGTCAATTGGGATCCAGAAGCTCAAACGGTACTTTCTAATGAGGAAGTCATTCATAATGAAGAAAACGGGCAATTGTTTCATGTTCGTTATCAAATCGAAGGAACAGAAGAATACATTACCATTGCCACGACTCGACCAGAAACAATCTTGGGTGATTCTGCTGTGGCAGTTCATCCAGACGATCCGAGGTATTCTCATCTCAAAGGAAAGAATGTCATCGTCCCGATGGTCAATCGAGTGGTCCCCATTATTTTTGATGACTATGTTGAAATGGAATTTGGAACGGGAGCACTTAAGGTAACACCGGCACATGATGTTAATGATTACGAGATTGGCAAGCGCCATCAATTAGAAACGATAGATGTTTTTAATGCCAATGGGACGATCAGTGAAGCGGGGCAATTGTATATTGGTGAAGATCGTTTTACAGTTCGAAAAATGATAAAAAAGGATTTGGATGCGGCTGGTCACATGGTTGAAATCGAAAACTATCGCCATAGTGTAGGACGATCTGAGCGAACAAATGCAGTCGTAGAACCTAGATTGTCCTTGCAATGGTACGTGGACATGAAAGCCTTAGCCAAACCAGCTTTGGATGCAGTAGAAAGTGACGAGGTGAGATTCTTTCCACTCAATCAAAAGAATTTATATAAGCATTGGATGGAAAATATCCGTGATTGGTGTATCTCTCGTCAATTGTGGTGGGGACATAGAATTCCGGCTTGGTATTATGG
>JAHDCZ010000132.1:4196-7276 GCA_020629615.1 Saprospiraceae bacterium | reverse complement strand
CCTTCACTATACCACTGCATCAATTCCATACTATTAATCATATTATCCTCAGGAAATTTTTGAGCAAATACTCCCCAGAAAACACCGACTATTTGACAGGCCTTCAATAGGGGCAAGTTCAAAGGGATTTTAGGAATTTGTCCTGCCGTAAAGCCAACAACTAAAAATCGTCCATCCCATGCCGTGGCTCGTAAGGCTGCTTCGGAATAATTTCCGCCAACAGGATCAAGAATAACATCCGCTCCTTTCCCATCGGTCAGTTCTTTAATACGAACTTTTAAATCTTCGGTCGAGTAATTAATTACTTCATCCGCTCCTGCGGCTTTACATATATCGAGTTTCGCTTGAGTAGATGCGGCTGCGATCACTCGTGCACCCAAAAGTTTTCCAAGTTCTACCGCCGCCAAGCCTACACCTCCAGAAGCACCTAAGACGACCAAAGTTTCTCCGACATTTATTTTCGCCCGATCCTTCAAGGCGTGGTAGGAAGTTCCATAAGCCATCATAAAGGAAGCTGCCGTAGGAAAATCCATCGACGGCGGTTTCAAAAAGACTTGCTTATAATGGACTGCTACTTCTTCTGCAAAGCCACCGAATGGAATGAACCCAAACACTTCATCACCAATCTTCAAGCCTTTAACACCCTCTCCTACCTCTTTGATCACGCCTGCAATATCACTACCCGGCGTAAAAGGCATCGGGGGCTTGAACTGATACTTCCCTTGAATGATTAATGTATCTGGAAAGTTCAGCGCACAAGCTTTCACTTTGACGACAACTTCTTTATTCCCCGCTAAGGGAGACCTTATATCCTGATATTCCAAATCTGATGGTAAACCGTGTTTTGTACATACAATTGCCTTCATCTTACACTTTTATTTCTTTTTCTTATCTGATACTTTCATTTTAATCACGGCACTACAAACCACTATTCCTTCTTTGTCTTTTACATCTACATTACAAAGCACAAAATCACATTTGTCCCAATCGACTGAACTTAAATCGCATTCCGCTACCAAGTCAGTTTTCGCCTTTTTTAGATACTGAACATCCATTCCCATCGGTATCCACCGTCGGTGTTTCGGTGTCGAAGTTTCCATACATATCCCTGCAGCAAACTCACAAAGGTTACACATGGCAATGGCATGTACTGTTTTAAGGTGATTGTGAACTGCCCTACGTTTGGGCATTGATACTTTAATATAATTATGTCTCAATTCCAAAACATAGGGTTTTATGGTTTTGAAATAAGGGGCATAACTCGCTAAAATTTTGGAAAAAATTGTTCTACCAAATGGCTTGTTAATAATCTTCTTTTGTAATGCTAAAATCCGATTCATACTTAATCCTCTTTGATTTTTAAAACGAGTTTACCACGTTTATCACCACTGAATAATCGAGTAAACGTAGGGTAAAAATTTTCAATACCCTCATATACATCCTCCTCTGTTTTTAATTTTCCTTCCATCATCCACATACCCATTTGCATGCCTGCTTCTTTGTATCGATCGGCATAATCAAACACCACCATGCCTTGCATTGTCGCACGATTCACTAACAATGACAAATAATTTTTAGGGCCCTTAATTTCGGTACTGTTGTATTGAGAGATGGCGCCACAAATCACAATTCTTGCTCCACGACGGAGTTTAGCTAAAGCAGCATCAAGAATATCTCCGCCTACATTATCAAAATACACATCAATCCCTTTGGGGCAATGCGCTTTTAAACCATCATAAATGTTTTCATTTTTATAATCGATGCAAGCATCAAATCCCAATTCGTCCACCACGTACTTACACTTATCTGGGCCTCCGGCAATTCCAACAACCTCGCAACCTTTGATCTTTGCAATTTGACCAACAACACTTCCTACTGCTCCCGCCGCACCAGATACGAGTACTCGATCTCCTTCTTTTATTTTACCTACTTCAGTAATTCCAAAATATGCAGTCATCCCTGGCATACCCAAAGCACCGATATATTTGGTCATCGGAGCTAAGTTGGTATCTACTTTAAAATGCCCTTGACCATCCGTCGTGAAATATTGTTGAACACCTCCCCATCCCGTCAATACATCGCCTTCTTTGAAACGCGGGTGATTATTTGCTTTGATAACCTTACCTATGGTTCCTGCTCTCATCACATCATCTAGTTCGACAGGTGGTATATAGGATTTAGAATCATTCATCCATCCTCGCATTGCAGGGTCCAAGGAAATGTAATGGGTCTCAACCAATACCTCCCCTTCTTTTGGTTCTGGAATTGCTGAAGTTTCATGACTCCAGATATCCTTAGTGGGTAATCCCTCTGGTCTTTTTTTAAGTATAACTTGTTTGTTCATTCTTGGAAAATTAAAGGGAAATTCCACCGTCCAATGTGATGGTCTGTCCCGTGATATAACTTGTATTTTCTGAAGCCAACCACAAAACAGCTTCTGCTATTTCCTTGGGTTGACCAAATCTTTTCATTGGAGTAGCATATAAAAATTTGTCTTTCATGTCTGGTCTTGCGGTAAACAATTGATTCAATAAATTGGATTCTGTATAACCAGGACATACTGCATTAATCCGAATATTTTTTGATCCATACTCTAAGGCCGCAGATTTTGTCATTCCTACAACAGCAAATTTACTGGCTGAATATGCGATATTATTTCTCGATGCAATGAGTCCCGCCAAGGAAGCAATATTGACAATATTTCCATGTTCCTGCTTCAGCATTTGTTTTAAGGCCAACTGCATTCCATAAAACACACCAGTTTGATTCACTGCAATTACCCTATCCCATTCTTCTGTACTATGTTGATGCGTTTTCGCTAATGTTTGATTTCCTATCCCCGCATTATTCACCAATACATCAATGCGATGATGGTCTTTTACCGTTTGAAGAATTAAATGTTCGAAGTCCTCATAATTGGAAACGTCGGTCTTTACAAAATTAGCTAGACCACCATTCGATTGAATCGTCTCGACTAATTTTTGTCCGTTGGACTCGTCAATATCTGATACAACGACATGCGCGCCTTTTTCTGAAAACATATTTGCTATTGCCGCACCTATACCAGATCCCCCGCCGGT
>JAHDCZ010000132.1:0-4096 GCA_020629615.1 Saprospiraceae bacterium | reverse complement strand
AAACTCGCCTTAAACATTCTCATTTTCTCCCTGACCTCTTCACTCCACCAGACTTTCAATGTTTCATCCAATTCTTCCTGACGATGATCACGTAATCCTTTAATCCATTCTGTTCTTAACTTCGCTTTGGTTCGTAATAAAATATCATTGTTGTAAGACAAATATTCCTTCATTTTACGGACTGCGCTTTCGCGTAATGCTTTTTCATCTTCCACCAATTCATCGACCAATCCAGCAAGGTGAGCACTTTGTGGATTGAATAATTTTCCGGATAAAATATTCGCGTAAGCGCATTGTCTTCCCAACCAAAAAGAATAGGCTTTTATTAAATTATCTGAAATTTGTACATCGACAGCGACCTCATTCAACCCAATACCAAATTGTTCTTCATCTACCATAATTCGATAATCGGCTGCCAGGGCTATAACCGTTCCTCCCGCCGGTGAATGACCATTCAAAGCGCAAATAAAAGGCTTTGGAAATTCTACCAATTCGATATGCATCAAGCTAAAAGCAGTTAAAAATTCAATCATTTTTGCCTTGTCATAATCGTACAACTCAATCAGATCTAATCCGGCTGAAAAGATTCCAGGCACCCCGGTTAAGATGACACCTCTTACCTCATCATCATCGGAAGCTGCTTTAAATGCATTACGTAACTCCATAACCAAATCATAATTCAAGGCATTGACCTTGGGTCGAATGATTTGTAGAATTATGAAATTGTCGATGGAAGTCTTTTGAATAAACATGATCTACATATAGTTTTCGATACGATTTTTTTGAACCGCTTGCCAGCCCATTTGACAAAATGCTTGGCAGGCCTTATCTAGGTGGGCAAACTTTTTATTTTGGGTCAAGCCCGAATGATAACGATAATAAATCTGTTGGACGATTACCGCAATTTTGAATAATCCATAAACGTAGTAAAACACTATATCATTGATGTCTCTTCCGCTTTTCAGCGAATATTGATGTACGAGTTCGGTCCGACTAGGATTTCCATCCAATAATGTTGGAGATAACAATACCTGAGCAATCGGTCCATCCGAGGGCATCATCCAATAGGCAATGGATGTTCCGAGATCCATCAAAGGATCACCAAGTGTACACATTTCCCAATCTAATATTGCATTGATTTCGGACCAACCATCATCCTTGAAAACGACATTGTCATATTTGTAATCATTATGAATCAAGGAATGACTATACTCTTTTGGTTGATGATCTTGCATCCAAGTCATTAACTTTCCAGCTTCAGGAATATCCATGGTGGCCGCTTTAAGATATTGCTTACCCCAATTACTTACTTGTCTTTCAACATACCCATTGGGTCGACCCAAATCAGACAAACCAATATGCTCATAATCCAAATTATGTAGGCGTACAAACATACTCATCCACTCTTCTGATATTTTTTTAAAATCACTCGGACCAATTTTTCTGACGTGGGCTTCTTTGTTGGTAATAATAATCCCCTCTACTTTTTCCATCAAATAAAATGGAACGCCAATAATTGAATCGTCATCGCAAAAAGAATAAGTTTTTGGGGAAGCATCAAAACTCTTTTGCAAATTGGACAGGACCTTATATTCACGGCTCATATCGTGCCCTCTTTTGGTAGCTCCCTTGGGTGGATGACGTAGCACAAATTCTTTTCCTTCGACCTGTAACAAATAAGTCAAATTTGAATATCCATTGGAATATTGATGAATAGTTAATTCATGATCAACATGACTAATGAATCCTTCCTCCAATAAATAATTGAGAATCGAATTCTTTGGTAAAATTTCAATATCTTTTTTAGCTTCTTGTTTCATAATTACTTGCACCTTAAAGTAGAAATAAAAGATGACAATGTGTCATTTATTTTTTTATTTTTTATACTTTTAGAGAAATCAGTATCAGCAAGGAGTTATGAATAACACAAATCAACAGTTTAGTTTAGATGGAAAAGTAGCCATTATCACCGGTGCATCCAAAGGTATTGGAGAAAGCATTGCACGGCATTATGCGGCCCATGGAGCCAAAGTGATTGTCAGCAGTAGAAGCCAAGAAGCCGTTGATCGAGTGGCATCTTCCATTCGCGAAAGCGGACAAAATGCGAAAGGCATTGCCTGTCATGTTGGGCAAAAAGATCAGTTGGTCCATTTGGTTGAAGAAACGATTAAAGCATACGGAAGGATTGATATCCTAGTCAATAATGCTGCCACTAATCCTGTCTACGGCAAACTCGCAGAATCTGATGAAGCTGTCTTTGACAAAGTGATGAATGTCAATGTCAAAGCATGCATGAGCTTAGCCAATCTCTGTTATCCACACATGATGAATAGTGGTGGAGGATCAGTGATTAATATTGCTTCCGTGGAAGGTCAAAAACCCACTTTTGGTTTGGGGCTTTACAGCATTAGTAAAGCGGCTTTGATCATGTTGACAAAATCTCAAGCGAAAGAATGGGGTCGTAAAGGAATACGCAGTAATGCTATTTGCCCGGGATTGATTCAAACCAAGTTTAGTCAAGCCCTATGGACGGATGAGACTACCTTAAATAAATTCACCAAAAACATCCCTTTAACTAGAATTGCTCAACCCGACGAAATAGCAGGAATGGCATTGTACCTAGCAGCCGATGCCAGCAGCTATACTACGGGAGGAATTTTCACAGTAGATGGCGGTTATATGATTGCCGGATAATATGAATACAATGCCAAGCAAAACTCTCGGAAAAAGAGAAAGAAATAAAGAGGCCGTCCGAACGCAACTCATTTCGGAGGCTACTAAATTGTTCCGAACTAAGGGTTTTGAAAACACAACGGTATCTGACATTGTCAATGCCTGTCAAATAGGTCGAGGAACCTATTACAATTATTTTTCTGATGTTAAAGACATCTTTTATTATGTTGTTCAAAACTTAAATGCTCGAGTTAGAGAACTCACCTTTGAAGCACGAAAAACAGCAAAAACACCATACGAATTTTTCTACAATTCTTTCCTCAGTTATTTTAATTATGCTTCATCCAAAGAAATGCTTCGATTTCATCAATTGAACAAAGGCTACATTCGTGAGGCATCGTACAAAAGTGAGAGTATTAAAAATATCATCAATGATCTTCAACAAGAATTAAACGTTTTTATCGAAGCGGGTCAATTCAAAACAGATACAGATTTAAAACTCTTGAGTTATGTTTTGATTGACACCCCGGTTGAACTTTTCATGAATAGTCTATCCGTCAGTGATAAATTTAAAAACGAACAAGTAGCAGAGTTTCTGGCAAAACTATTTACCAAAGGCATAGACATTCAAACCAATAAAAAATAAATCCATGAACTTTGAGTATTCAGAAAAATCACTAGCCCTTCAGAAGAAATTATCAGATTTTATGGATCGCTACTTATATCCCTTGGAAAAAGAGCACCGAGAGTTTGTCAATCAAAACCTGTGGAAACATTTTCCCAAAATGGAATCTCTGAAAGAAAAAGCGAAAGATGAGAATTTATGGAATCTATTTCTTCCTCAATCCTACGGAGCGCTAAGTCCCGGATTGAGCAATCTAGAATACGCCCCACTCGCAGAATTAATGGGTAAATTGTTATGGTCATCAGAAATATTCAACTGCTCCGCTCCCGATACGGGCAACATGGAAGTATTAGCCAAATATGGATCAACTGAGCAACAGGAAAAATGGCTTAAGCCATTAATGAACGGAGAGATTCGCTCTGCATTTTTAATGACCGAGCCAGAGGTTGCGTCTTCAGATGCCACCAATATTCAAACATCGATCGTACGTGATGGGGATGAGTATGTCATTAATGGCAAAAAGTGGTGGTCGTCCGGAGCGATGAACCCGAGCACTAAAATGTATATCGTGATGGGTAAAACAGACCCTTCTGCCCAGCGACATGTTCAACAAAGTATGATTATTATTCCAGCGGGAACTCCAGGTGTGAACATTATAAGGCCTTTACGAGTATTTGGTTCTTATGACTCCCCTGAAGGGCATGCCGAAATAGAATTAAACAATGTACGAGTGCCTGCAAGCAATTTAATTCAAGGCGAAGGTGATGGATTTAAAATTGCCCAAGGTCGCTTAGGACC
>JAHDCZ010000020.1 GCA_020629615.1 Saprospiraceae bacterium | reverse complement strand
TTACTAATATAAAAGGTTTAAAAAAAAATCTAATTTTTCGAAAAAAAATGACTTCGGTGTAAAAAAAAGACCAGAGATTGCGCTCTGGTCTTTTAAAAATAATCTAACATCAACACCTATATTCTTTGGTTGGCTTCTTCAGCTGCAGTCGTTCTTCTTTTTGCCCTCTTAACTTTTTGGTTTCCAAAAGAGTAGCCAAATGTAACACTGATTCTGCGAGTATCATCCCTTTCAATAACATCCAAGTTTATATCATCTTGATTGATTTTGATTTTACTGATATTCGTATAGAAAATATCGTTTAAACTAATTTTAATATTTCCTTTGTTATTCAAAATCCTTTTTGAAAATCCTAAATCAAGACTGCCGCGTGGTTCTATTTCAAAAAGACCATACTGTATTTTACTTTGAAAACGACCATTCATTTCCATGGCCCAGTTCATTGGTAGTTGGATCTCATTATTGAGATTCAAAACATGAGATAGTGCACTTGTGTTGAGTACCCCCGAAGGAATTGGTGAGTTGAATTCGTTATAGAAACCGGTATAATTAAGTCGGGAGGTCCACCATTCTGACCATACTTTTGGCATCGAAATAGTCAAACTTGCATTATTAAAAGACTCCAAGTTTTCGTTGGTTTGAAAGGTAGTATTCTCCTCACTAAATTGTTCTATCACAGAAGTAATTGCATCATGTGTTCGACTGTAATTGATCGCCACAAAAAGCTTTCTACCCAAAGCAAAGTTCAATCCATAAGCATTGGAATACTGTGGGTTTAAAAATGGATTTCCTTTTGAGAAGGTGTATTGATCTAAGTAGAAAGTGAATGGGTTTAAAGACTGATAGTTTGGTCGCTCAATTCTTCGACTATAAGTTAAACTAATATTATTCTGCTCGCCTAGCATTCTGGATACACTCACACTAGGAAAAAAATCTGTATATGAGCGAGAAACGATTTGATTCAAAGTAGGAGAGTCTCCAAGCGATTCTGTTTGTTCCATTCTTAGTCCTGCTTGAATCATTAATTTCCCCAAATTACCTGATCCATTGACATATACCGCTGTTACATTTTCATCATATATAAAGTCATTGGATCGATCTAGCAGTGTATTCCAGGATGATGATGCCAGATCCTGTTCTTCAAAAATAGTCTCATTTATGGTATTGACGCTGCTGTATTTTATTCCTGTTTCTATGTTCAAATTCTCTTTGATTGGAATGCTCAAATCCAAAGTGCTTGCTAGGATTTCGATATCCGTATCCTGATCGTTTCTTAATAAATAGGGATCAACGACATCATTATTTTCAAGGTCTCGAAAGAAATTATCATAGTTGATTAATTCATCCCTATGATATTTACGGTAATCCGTATCAAAATTTATTTCAAATCCTTGATCATTGATCTTATGATTTATACCTGCATTGATGCCTTGATAATTCGAACGTTCATCTCCTCTAGTAAGAACTTCTAAATTGTCAAATCCCGGCATGTTATCTCCAAAAATTTTGGTGGATACATCCATGTCATCCAACTCTCTATCAACTCCAGCTTTCCCTAAAAGGCTAATCGTGGTTTGACGAGAAGCACTATAGTCCATTCCTATTTTAAAGTCATAACCATCGCCATCTTCATCCTGTAAACTCTTTTGGTCAAAGGTAGTTTCTCCTTCGTTAAAAGGAATGATTCTAATCAAATCCATGTTCGCTTTGCCACCCCAATTATAATACTCACCTCCTCCATAAATATTTACCTTGTCCGAGCGATAATTTAAGCTCATATCATGAAAGTGACTTGCTTTATTACTATATCGAAAAGTACTAGAATACCTTCCATTATATCCCAAATTTTCGTTCTTTTTTAAGACAATATTTATAATGCCACTATTTCCTTCTGCATCGTATTTGGCACTTGGATTTGTTATGATCTCTATGCTCTGTATGTTCGAAGCTGGCATGTTTTGGAGCATGCGCGCAATGTCATCTCCCGACATATGTTGATTCTTGCCATTGATCGTAATTTGAACACCCTGTTTACCACGAAGTGAAATGTTGTCATTATTATCAACAACAACTCCCGGAGATTTTTCGAGAACTTCTAATGCAGAATTTCCGGCATTGACACTGCTGTTCGAAACATTCACAACCATCTTGTCAGCCTTGAGCTCGATAAATGGTTTTTTGGAAGTCACTACTATTTCTTCTAGTTCAATACCATCTACTAAATTCAAAGCTTCAATATTAATACTTTTTGTTGCCACTGTAAAGATCTCAGATTTTGCTTTTCCAAATCCTATCATCGAAGCTTCAATAAAATAGTCTCCTTGGGCAACATTCGTAAATTTAAACTTTCCTTGTTCTTCACTTAATCCTCCTTTGTATAAGGAAGAATCTTTTGCATGTAATAAAAGCACATTGGCAAATTCTAAAGGAGAATTATTGTTGTATACCGTCCCTGTGACATTTAATTGTTGGCATAAAATAGCATTGCTTCCCAACAGGAGTAATAAAAATACTAATAGGTTTTTCATGTTTGTTGATGTTTGTTTATAACTCAAAGCTATAGTAATTGCTGCTACTATGCAAAGCATAGTACTATAATATAGCAAAGTACTATATGAATGATGTTGATTGTAAGATGAATGCTTAAATAAAATGGACGAACGTCGTATACATGAATGACGAGAATCTTAAGGAAATGTTACAATGATTATTTTTTTCTTCGAATGGATTCAAAGAAACGTCTTTGGTTTTCTGGATAAGATTTAAATTTTTTTGGCGGCTGTAGCCGAATGTGTATCCAGTTTTGATGAACGGGATGTCTAAAACCAATGGCAGAGGCATGGAGAAATAGTCCTTTACCTTGTAATTGCATTTTTTTATTTCCAAATTTTTCATCACCCAAGATTGGAGATCCGAGCTGGGATAAATGAATTCGAATTTGATTGGTGCGCCCAGTTTTTGGAACGACCTTCAATAAACTTAATGTTTTAAATTTTACACTCTGGTAAGAATCCACTGTAGTGAATTCTGTTATCGCTTGCTTATTTTCTATAGTCGTTTGGACTAAACCTTTTGCCGAAGTCTTTCCAATGACAATGCAAAGATATTCCTTTTGAATAGTTCTGTTTTCAAATTGTTTTGCGAGTGATTGATGTGCACGATGAGATTTTGCCATCAATAAAATACCCGAGGTTCGGATATCTAAACGATGTACTGCCTTGATCCTCCCATACGCATTGTTTTGAGAAAGATCAATTTGTTGTGCAATAATATTTTCAATGGTTAGAGCGCGATTTCCTCGAACAGGGATTCCTGCGGGTTTGTTGATAATGATCAAGTCATCGTCTTCAAATAAGATTTCCAATTTTTGATTTGCCAATACTTTCTTTTGAGAAGGTAGAATACTAGCTACAACCAGTGTATCACCTTCCACTAATTTATCTTTTGGATTGACTTTTTGATCGTTGATCAATATTTGTCCTCGCCGGATGGCTTTGATAATCCCTTTTTTGCTCGGTATGATTTTTACATTCGCGAAAGCGAAAGCCTCAACATGACGCTCTTGGTAATCTGCTCCTACAATATGTTTCTCTAAAATTTTCAAATCGACTTATCCCCAAAAGTAGCTACTTTTACATTATGGAACTGTCTTTTTGTAAATACCAAGGTACAGGAAATGATTTTGTCATCTTAGATGGATTAAGGTCATCAATCAATTTGAATTCGACTCAAGTTAAGTTTATTTGTGATCGTCATTTTGGGATTGGGGCAGATGGTTTAATCATACTTCAGAAGCATGAAAATTATGATTTTGAAATGATTTATTTTAACTCTGATGGCCATTTGTCCAGTATGTGTGGTAATGGTGGACGTTGTATTGTGGCTTTCGCCGAATTTATAGGACATATAAAGCATAGTTGTCAATTTTTGGCAGTCGATGGATTGCATCAAGGAATGCTCTTGTCTAATGGTGAGATAAGTTTAAAAATGACAGATGTCTTTAAATGGTCTCAAGAGCGAGATGCAGTTGTATTGAATTCAGGATCTCCTCATTACGTTCGTTTTGTTCATAATTTATTGAATGAGAATATAGTTTCTTTTGGGAAATCAATTCGTTATTCTGAGAAGTATCAAGATCAAGGGATCAATGTTAATCTAGTGGAATCAAATGAGGAAGTTCTAAAAATATTGACATACGAACGCGGTGTGGAGGATGAAACTTACAGTTGTGGTACTGGTGTTGTGGCTGCTGTTTTAGCAGATCATATCCAAGGAAACTTTGAAGGCATGAATAGAATTGTGAAGGCGAAAGGCGGAACATTACAAGTGTCTTTCGATCTAATCGACGGGGCTTATAAAAACATCTGGTTGACTGGCCCTGCAACTTTAGTGTATGAAGGTAAAATTACACTCCCAGTTCTAAGTTAGTTTTGGCGTTGTTCAATTCACTTAATGCATGCCAATCTTTTGCTTGTTTACATATTTCTACTCCTTCATTATATATTCCAAGAGCTGCTTCAGGTTTTCCTAGAGTTTCGAATAATTTCCCTAGATGATAATAAGTCCCGACGTATGAAGGATCTTGGAGCCTCAGCTGCTCATAAAATTTCAGTGCCTCATCCAACTCATTCAAATATTCGTATTCTTTAGCAATGGCAAAAGTGATAAAACTGTCTTTTGGGCTTTTTTCTAGCAGGGATAATAACTGTTTTAAACGAGGAGTTGAATCCATATTGTTGCGATTATAGTGCTTTTACTTCTTGTTAATCAATAGTTTATAAATTTCGATAATTATTTTTTTAACTCAAGGTTAAATAAAAATAATTGACCTATATTTGCGTCAAATTTAATCAAGAAAAGATGGAAATATTAGTTTGCATCAGCAAAACACCAGAAACAACAGCAAAAATTGCCTTTACAGATGGAGGCAAAAACTTTGATACTCAGGGCGTTCAGTTTATAATGAATCCTTACGATGAATGGTATGCACTTGTTCGTGCAATTGAATTAAAAGAACAGCTTGGTGGCAAAGTTACGGTGATTAACGTAGGTGATGCTGCGAGTGATATAGTCATTAGAAAGGCTTTGGCAATTGGTGCTGATGAAGCGGTAAGAGTGGATGTAAACCCTCAAAGTGCCATTTATACAGCGAAGCAAATTGCAGAATATGTGAAATCAAATTCTTTCGATGCCGTTTTTCTTGGAAAAGAGACGATTGATTACAATGGTGCCGAAGTAGGAGCGATGGTTTCTGAGTATTTGGATTTGCCTTATTTTTCATTTGCTAGTAATATAGAAACTGATGGATTAAAGTCAAGGATTACCCGAGATGTTGAAGGTGGAGTCGAGATTTCAGAAGTTGAAGGCCGATTTGTATTATCTGCTGCCAAGGGATTAGCAGAACAACGAATTCCTAATATGAAAGGGATTATGATGGCAAAGAGAAAACCTTTAAATGTTATTCCCGCGGTGGGCGAAGATGATAGTTTAGAAATCATTTCGTATGATTTGCCTGAAGGTAAATCTGGTGTAAAAATGATTGATCCAGAAAATATGGATGAGTTAGTGAGATTATTACATGAAGAATCAAAAGTTATTTAAACGAAGAAAAAAAGTGTTATGTCTGTTTTAGTATATGCAGAAAGCCCAAAAGGGAAATTTAAAAAAACGAGTTTAGAAGTTGTTTATTATGGTCATTTGGCTGCAAAAGCAATGAATACGGATTGTATCGCTTTGGTCTTGGGTTCTACCTCAGATGCTGCTGTTCTTGGTAAATATGGCGCTTCAAAAGTGATACACGTTACGGATGATAGTTTGGATAATTTTGACGCGCAAACCCATTCTACTGCCATTACAAAAGTGGCTGAGAATGTAGGCGCCAATTTGGTGGTTTTTGGATTTACAGCCAATGGTAAGGCCTTGACCGGTAGGGTTGGTGTTAAAATGAATGCATCTATCCTGAGTGGGGTTAGTTCGGTTCCAAATTTAGAGAATGGCTTTGTGCTTAGGAAATCTGTTTTTTCTGGAAAGGCGAACGCTCACTATAACCTCAAAAAAGAAAATAAAGTCATTAGTTTGATGGGTAATTCATTTCAGATTGAAGAACTGGGGTCAAGTGCTGAGGTAGAAACCATGACATTGGATTTACCAACGGCAAAAACAGTGGTTAAAGAATTAAAAACCGTCGAAGGAACAGTGCCATTGCCTGAGGCTGAACTTGTTGTATCTGCTGGAAGGGGGATGAAAGGTCCCGAAAACTGGGGAATCATAGAAGAGTTAGCTAGAACTTTGGGAGCAACCACGGCTTGTTCGCGTCCTGTTGCAGATACGGGTTGGAGACCTCATCATGAGCATGTAGGACAGACAGGAGTAGCAATTCGTCCTAATCTATATATTGCGGCAGGAATTTCAGGAGCAATTCAACACTTAGCAGGAGTCAATAAGTCTAAAGTGATTGTAGTTATCAATAAAGATCCAGAAGCGCCATTTTTTAAGGCGGCGGATTATGGTATTTGTGCAGACTTGTTTGATGTTGTTCCTCGATTAAATGAAGCATTGAAGAAATTCAAACAAAACAACTAGGATTTATTGAGATTGTTCTAAAACCCTTACATTTACGCTCAAAGAAGCAGCTTGAACATGCGAAAAATAGAGCTTGAAATCGTAGCCTTATCTCATAGCGTAACTCAATCACATAATTATGCGGTTGTTTTGGGAGAATTAGAAGGTAAGCGTCGTTTACCAATCGTCATAGGTGGGTTTGAAGCGCAGGCCATTGCTGTAGCAATGGAAAGTATGACACCCAATCGTCCCCTTACGCACGATCTTTTTAAAAACACGATGTCAAACTATAACATTGACCTTAAAGAAATTATTATTTCTAATCTTTTAGATGGTATTTTCTATGCTCATCTAGTATGTGATAATGGTACTGAAGTTATTGAAGTGGACAGTCGTACTTCTGATGCAATCGCCATGGCAGTTCGCTTTAATTGTCCGATTTATACCTATGAATTTATTATGGATGCTGCGGGAGTAATTCTTGATGATGAATTAGAAGGTAAAAGAGGATTAGTTAAAAAAGAGAAAAAAGAAGAAAAAGGACTGCAGAGACATTCATTGAAAGCACTAAAAGGTCTTTTAGATGAAGCACTTTCCAAAGAAGACTATGAAGCTGCCGCGAAGATCCGAGACGAAATCAATAATCGATCAAAGTCTTAATATTTATATTCTTTCAGCACTTGGATGGTTTGTTCTAAAGATTGATCATCAATCCCCATATGTGTTACAAATCTTACGGTTTGTGGACCGAAGGCTGAACAAAGGATGTTTCTCGTTTTTAGATAATCAATAAACTCATTCGCCGTAAGGCCATCGATTAGATCGAAGATAACTATGTTTGTTTTAACAGGTCTGACAGTTGTTATATAATCTAGTCGACTTAAAACTTCTCCTAATTGGGCGGCTCGATTGTTATCATCTTTTAATCGCTCTATATTGTTTTCCATGGCATAAATACATGCCGCTGCCAATAATCCTGCCTGCCTCATGCCGCCTCCCATTACTTTACGGAACCGTCGCGCTTGTCTGATAAATTCTTTGTCCCCGATTAAGACTGAGCCCACGGGAGCCCCTAATCCCTTGGAAAGACATATAGATATTGAATCAAAGCTTTTACCATAATCAGCACATTTTTCTTTGGTTTCAACCAAGACATTAAATAAACGTGCACCATCCAAATGAAGTTTCATTGAATGCTCTTCACATATGGATTGAATAGGTTTAATCTCTTCTAATTGATAATAACTACCTCCACCTTTATTACAAGAATTTTCTAAAACAACCAATTTACTGATTGGCAACCAATCGTAAACGGGCTTTACAGCCTCCTTTACCTGCGCCGCTGTGATTTTACCGTTACGACCTATTAATGGATTTACCGCTATGGCTGAATTAAATGCATAACCCCCAGTTTCATACTGGTAAACATGAGAATAATGATCACAGATCAACTCATCCAATGGATTCGTGTGGCACTTAATGGCTAATTGATTGGTCATTGTTCCCGAAGGACAAAACAGCGCCGCTTCTTTTTGAAACATATTTGCCATCATGTCTTGGAGTTTATTCACCGTTGGGTCATCAGCAAATACATCATCTCCTAAGGGGGCGGACATCATGAATTCCTTCATTTTAGGAGTGGGTAAGGTAACGGTATCACTAATAAGATTGATCATTCTATTCATTAATTTTAAAGGACTTTCGAAGATAACCGTATTAATTTTATTTTTACAATAGATTAATGGGCCATGGCTTTAGAACCACAGTATTTTAGTTCCGCTTTTTCCGTAGACAATGTGATCTTCGGTTTTGATAAGGAAGGATTAAAAATCTTACTTATTAGAAAAAAGGAAGGTCCTTTTAAGGACATGTGGGGTCTCCCTGGAGATTTGGTGCGCCCAGATGAAGATCTAGAATTAAGTCCTCGAAGAGTTTTAGAAGAATTAACCGGTTTAACCAATGTCTTTTTAGAACAAGTAAAGACATTTGGTAAAGTTTCTCGACACCCTTTGGGACGAGTAATAACAGTTGCATATTATTCTTTAATCAATGTAGCGAATGCGCAAATTAATGATCCTGATTTTAAAGGACAGGTACAGTGGCATTATTTGACAGATATTGATAAACTTGCTTACGATCACGAAGAGATTGTTGAAGAATGCTTGCAGCATTTGAAACGAAATCTAAGAGTTAAACCCATAGGATTTGAATTGCTACCCAAAAAGTTTACCCTTTCCGAAATTCAAAGTTTATACGAAACAGTGCTTTCCAAAAAATTAGATAAAAGAAATTTTCGTAAAAAGTTTTTAAGTATGGATGTACTTCAGAATATTACGGAATATCAAAAAGGCGTTGCACATCGACCTGCAAGACTATATCAGTTTGACAAGGAGAAATATCAACAAATGCAATCTAAAGGGTTTTTATTCGAGATTTAGAATTGAATTCCGCTTGATTCTCTAACTTCAATCAAAAGATTTGGATGATTTAAGCGTAAGTTTTTAAAATATTCACTAAGAGCTAAATAATCACGGTTATGTTGCATTACAAAATGATAATACTGCTCCCCTTGAGTTGAGTTATGGACTTTAATTGATCTATCATTATTTATTTCAAAATAATCGTAATCTCCAACAACCAAATCATTTTTTTCAATAGCCAAATCTTCTAAACCAGCTTTCATTAACTCGAACAATTCAGAAATTGGTAAGTCAGGGCTATGGAGTGTTCCCCACATAATATCATTGGGTATTCTTAGAAGTGAGTTTCGATTTACATTGATCCCTTCCTGATTGTCTAGAACCAAATCATAATAATCTTTTTCGATGATCAATGATCCCTGATATTCGGTGATTTCGGATATTCCAACAGAAAAAGGATATTCACCATTTGGTAATATTATTTCTTTCTCTGTACTAGCATGATTAATTCCAGATATACAATCGCCATCGGTGATGATATCTAGAATGGTCATATTGATACCATTATGGGAAATCTTATTCTCACTATAAATTTGAGAATTGGCACAATTTAGATAGTTGGTTGTACGCAGAAGAATGGAAGGAAAAGAACCCTGATCAGACAAATGTTGATTTAAAGATATCGTAAAATCCTGATTAAGATTTATAAACTCAATGGTTTCGGATTCCTTAGAGCAACTTGACACTACCGAAAAAATAAAACAGAATAATAATAATCTGATCATGTTAAATGCATTACAACTCAAGATATAAACGCTACAAGCTAAGTTTTGCTGCCTTTTTTGATTTAATTAAATACCCATTTTGGTTCTCAACTTAGAAGGGATCGCATCTTTATGAACTAAGATAGAGATGGTTTTCATCTTCAAATATGCTTCTGACATGTACAAAAATCCTTCAAAGTCACTTATTTTACCCCAGGAGTTTTTGATTTTAAAGTATTTGATGCCTTTTTGATCTTTTGCGGTTCCAACCAGGTGCATTAAATGATCATCTGTTGTGGAATAATTTTCAAACAATTCTTGTCTTTTTTCTTGTGTTACGGTCACTTCTCCGCCAGGCATTTTAAAAATATCTTTTCGACTTTCGTCGAATGGTAAAACGGCAATCCCTTCTCTAGCTGAAAATCCTTTTTCACTCACATCTCCATCCCATGCGATACTAAAGCCATTTTCAATGGCATTATTGGTAATAGACATTAAATCTTCTAAAGGAACATTATAAAAACTACCATTACTATAGTTGTCGGGAATTTCCAATATGAACTGAGAATAAAATGGATGATGAGTAAATGAAGTGATGTTAATATAATCATCCATATTTAAACCCATCGATTCACCGTAAGATTTCGGTGTGTATTTCATTCCATCAACAGTGAAATTACTGGGAGCTTCGCCGATATAGGTATCCAAGATAGCTTCAAAGGCAGCCATCCATTTATTAGATAATCTCTTGCTCTTCAACACGCCATCTAAAAATCCTTTTAAAGCAGCTTCCATTTCACTGTGGTCGTGTTTTAAATTACCATCTAATTTTCCAGAATAGGCGGATTCTGGGACCATACCTTTGGAGCCAGCGATGCGCAATAGATCGTGACTTAAACTTCCTTCACTAAAATTGGCCTTGCCTTGTCGCATGATGTAATTAAAAGCTTTGTCTTTGTAGATATTGCGTACCACAAACATCTCGGACAGGTCCACATTTTTGTTACCTAATCTAATTAATTCACTTTCAATAAAAGAAGAGGTCGCAAAACTCCAGCAAGTCCCTGTTCTATCTTGACTTTTAACTTCGGTACATTCAATTGATTTTACATCGGTGAAATTAAACTGAGCTTCAAGGGTGAAACCGATCATACAACAAATTAGAAGAATTATGTATCTATTTTGAGCTTCCATGATTGAACATTTTATTATGAGTCAATAAAAATAAGCTTTTAGCTCAATTTTTTAGAATCATTTAATTCGCCAAGCATCAAATAAAGTATATTTGCACTCGATGAAGAATATTAGAAATTTTTGTGTTATTGCCCATATCGATCATGGTAAAAGCACCTTGTCAGATCGATTATTAGAATTCACTCAAGCGGTTTCGGAGAGAAATATGAAGAGTCAGACGCTTGATGATATGGATATAGAAAGAGAACGTGGAATTACAATAAAGAGTCATGCGATTCAAATGTATTATAAGCATTCGGATGGGGAAGAATATACCTTCAATATGATCGATACTCCAGGTCATGTTGATTTTTCTTATGAAGTTTCTCGAAGTATTGCCGCTTGTGAAGGAGCACTTTTGTTGGTTGATGCCTCACAGGGTATTCAGGCACAAACCATTTCTAACCTTTATTTGGCCATTGAGCATGATTTGGAAATAATTCCAGTCCTCAATAAAGTGGATATGGAAAGTGCAATGATCGATGAAGTTTCTGATCAAATCATTGACTTGATTGGTTGTAAATTGGAAGATATCATTCACGCAAGTGGGAAAACAGGATTTGGAATTGAGAATGTCATGAAGTCCATTGTGGATAACGTACCTTCCCCTGAAGGGGATAGAGATGCTCCATTACAGGCTTTGATTTTTGATTCGGTATTCAATTCTTTTAGAGGGGTGATTGCCTATTTTCGTATTATGAACGGTGTATTGCGAAAAGGAGATAAAGTTCGCTTTGTAAACACTGGTGCGGAATATCATGCCGATGAAATTGGAGTCTTGCAAATGGATCAAATTCCAAAGAATAAACTTGAAGCGGGAAATGTTGGTTATATCATTACGGGAATCAAAGATTCCAAGGAGATCAAAGTAGGGGATACCATCACTAATGCGGAGAGTCCCTGTGAAGAAGGAATTCATGGATTTGAAGATGTCAAGCCTATGGTATTTGCTGGGATCTATCCCATTGAAAATGAAGATTTTGAAGACCTGAGAGATAGCTTAGAGAAACTTCAGTTGAATGATGCTTCTTTGGTTTTTGAACCAGAATCATCTATTGCTTTGGGTTTTGGTTTTCGATGTGGATTTCTTGGGATGTTGCATTTGGAAATCATTCAAGAAAGATTGTCCAGAGAATATGATCAAGAAGTTATTACTACTGTGCCAAACGTTTCTTATGTTGCTTATACAAAGAAAAATGTTCGTTTGCCTATACGTACACCCAACGATCTTCCCGATCCAACCTTAATTGATCGAGTAGAGGAGCCTTATATCAAAGCGCAGATGATTACAAAGCCGGAATTTATAGGAGCTATTATGAGTCTTTGTATGGATAAGCGAGGCAATTTGTTGAAACAGACTTATCTCACCACCGAACGAGTTGAATTGACTTTTGAATTACCCTTAGCGGAAATTGTTTTTGATTTTTATGATCGTTTGAAATCAGTTTCACGAGGTTATGCTTCGTTTGATTATGTCATGATTGATTATCGAGCTTCTGATTTGATCAAGCTAGATATCAAGTTAAATGGTGAGAATGTCGATGCCTTGACTTCATTGGTCCATCGTACAAAAGCGGAATATATTGGTCGTAAAATGTGTAAGCGATTGAAAGAACTCTTGCCAAAACAACAATTTGTTATCGCAATACAGGCTGCAATCGGTATGAAAATTATTGCAAGAGAAACCATTTCTGCACTTCGAAAGGATGTGACTGCCAAATGTTATGGTGGAGATATTACTCGGAAAAGAAAGCTCTTGGAGAAACAAAAGAAAGGAAAGAAAAAGATGCGAAGCATTGGAAGTGTCCAAGTTCCTCAGAAGGCATTTTTACAAGTTCTCAAGTTGGATGAGTAATGAAAATTACTTAAATTTTCATTAGGTCTTATTGATTATTTCACTAATTTGTAGGAGTAGCTCACAGAATGCATGACTGGACCTCCAGTTTTCGGATCTTCATTCATGAGAGTGATATCAATACTTATTGTTTCGGATTCTTCCTTTTTACTACTGTCAAAAACAAAGCTAATTTCTCCTTGTTCCCCTGGAAGAATTTCTTTTCGGGTCCAATCCAAACTGGTACATTCACAAGCATCAATAATATCAATTTTGATGGCTTCAGTCATTTCATTTGTAAAAGTAAATACACCTTCCCTTTGATCTCCAAAACGTACTTCACCAAGTTCTATGTGACTTTCGTCGAATGTTAAATATTCAGAAGTTTGCGCACTTACTTTTTTATTCGCCGAAAGGCAAAAAAGAAAAACGATACAAAAGCTTATCCAATAATTCATAGTTTATTCTTTAACTCATGCAAATTTCCACTATAATCTTCAAAGTTTCTTTTAATGATTTGTTAAAGCGTCCTTTCTAAGGTTCATGATTAATGATCAACTTCAGACTAAGCAGAGTTTCATCAATTTGCAATCGAATAAAATAAAGTCCGTTATCTAGATTTTTTACAGACTGCCGAATTTCATTTGAAGAAACATCTTGATTTAAAACTAGTGCTCCTTGTAAATTATAAATCTGAATGTTACGTAATCTTTTCGTATCATTCAAAAGTTTGATGTTGATTACATTGTTTGCTGGATTTGGATAATAATCGATTTCATTTTTCAAATCTAGATCATAAGATGATACTGTATTTTGGACAACAAATTCATCAGAAACATAAGTACAATCATTGGCGTCAATAATTACCACACTGTAGGTGCCTTCTTCAAGATTTGCAAGGTCTTCATCTACGCCCACAATACCACCGTCTTTAAACCATTGAAAACTATAATTTGGAGTACCTCCGACGACAGTAATATCAATCATGCCATCAAAAGAGTTGGAATTTGTCGCATCTGTAATCACAACATTGCTGATATAGAATGAATCGGGTTCTTCAATGACGAGAGTGTCTAATATATAGCAACCCGTAGCATCGACAACCTGATATGGATATTCTCCAGCAAAAAGTGCATTTGGATCAATGTCATTGTCATCAAATTCGACCTCAAAAGGGAGGTTAGTCCCTGAGAAGCTAAACTCTACTGTTCCATTGTTTTCACCGTAACAAACTACATTATTACTTTGATAATCGTATTCAAAGTTGATGTCAACAAAGACTTCAAACGAACATTCGACAACATTTCCTCCAAAATCTTCTATTTCAAAAATAACATCCGTTTTTCCAAAATTGAACGATTCGCCACTAGCAGGTCCTGCTAATTGTCTAATTTCTGCAATTCCACAGTTGTCAAATGCTGTGGGTTCGGGGAAAGTTAGTGGGTTGCAATTGTTTGTTACGATATCTGTAGGACAAAGAACATTTGGCGGAACAGCATCAATGATGGTTACGGTGATGCTATCTTTCTTTACATTCCCATTGTCATCAACTATATCGATTAGAAGTGTTTGGACACCGATGTCCATGCAATCAAATGGGTTTTGATCATAAATAAATCCAGCAATACCACAATTATCAGTACTACCTCCATCGATGTCGGCATCACCAAAAGTATCGATGTTACCCGCATTGTCGATGTTTAAAGTAATGTCATTTAATAGGCTTATTGGCGACTCAAAATCTGCATTTCCCAAGTTCACAATACCAGATCCTGTACATAAATTTATATCTGTTACCGTGACTGGATATGATCCTGGTAAAACTCCGATCAGTGTATCCGAGGTTGATCCCAACTCCCAGTCATATGAAAATGGTCCTGTGCCGCCGTTTAAGCTTACGGAGATCACCCCTGTGGACTCGTTGGCACAAACGGGGGCTTCTATAATAACAGGCGTCACCGAGATTTCCTCAGGTGTATCTACGAAAACGTTAGAAATAATTGATTGGCATAGCAACGAATCTGTCACAGTTACACTATAAACTCCTGTGGCTAATCCAGTAACAATGCTTGTTGAGTCATCGGTAGACCAAGCATACTCGTATGGTGCTGTTCCATCAACTACATTGACGATCGCGGTTCCATTCGTGGTTCCAAAGCAAGAGACGGGTGTTGTATTTACATTGATCATCATTGAGCAGTCACCTGGCGCCACTGCCACAATTTCTTCTATGGCACAGCCATTCGAATCTGTAACTGTTACGACATAATTTCCAGGCGCTAAATCCATAATCATTGCTATGGAGTCACCCGTTGACCAATCGTATTCATACGGCATTGTGCCACCAGTTGGTGATGCTGTTGCTGTTCCATCATTTTCGCCAGAAGTAGTTTCTGCCGTTGTGGTCGCATTGGCAACGAGTTGTGTAGGTTGAGATAGAATGACTTGAAGACTATCTAAACAAGCCAAAGAATCCGTTACCGTAATCCAATAAATACCTGCGCCTAAATCAGTGCGAATGGAATCATTGGACATATCTGGCCATTGGTATGATAAATTACCCAATCCACCATTAGCACTTAATGCAACCATGCCATTCTGGTCACCATTACATAGTGGACTATTGAGCGAATCCAGAGTGATAACAATTTGTTGAGGTTCAGTAATCTGAATATTTATCGAACTTGAACACATTAGTGAATCGACTATCTCAACAATATAAACACCAGCAGTAAGGTTATTGATCGTGTCATTGACGGTTCCATCTGGCCAAATAAAGGAATAAGGTGGAGTCCCACCCGTAGCAGATACGATAGCTCCTCCATTTGAATCACCGAAACAAGTAGGTTCGGTAATTTGGTCTATGCTCCCGATAAGGGTCGGCAACTGACCAATGATAATAGTAAGACTATCTAGACAGTTGTTAGAATCTTCTACAGTAACTACATAATTTCCGGCAAGGAGATCAGTCCTCAGGTTTCCCATTCCAGTATCGCTCCAAGAAAAAGTGTATGGTCCCATTCCTCCAGTTGCCTCAACTTCAGCAGTTCCGTCAGCGAATTCACTACAAGTGGCATCGGTTTGATTTATGACACTAATATTGATTGTACTAGAATCAAATAGAGTAAACGAATCTATGGAGGTACAGAGATTTGCATCTGTCGTGCTCACAGTATAGGTGTCTGCAGTCAATCCTGAAATTGAATTTCCACTTTCTCCCGTAGACCAACTATAAGTATATCCTGGTGTGCCACCTACCGATCCTACCGAAATAAGCCCATCGGAGTTTCCACATGTAGGTTCTGTCAATTTCGTCGAACTTGTAGTTAGTTGGGCAGGTTGACCAATGGTGATTTCGAAACTGCTTGAACAATCGTTTATATCACTGACAACGACCGTATAAGAATTGGCTTCGAGGTCAGATCTTGCTGGACTCACTATTGCGTCCGGCCAGGTAAAAGAATAAGGTGGGGTTCCGCCGGTGGCTACTAAATTTGCGCTACCGTCGGCAAAGCCAAAACATGTTGCATCAAATTGATTAACGATACTTCCAACAACTGCTGATGGTTCATTGATCATCACTGTTGTGGATCCTGTATTCATAACGGCATCTGTAGCGACTACTGTATGTAGCCCTGCATCAAGGAACATTGCAGTGTTACTCGTCTCGCCATTGTCCCATAAAAGAGTATAAGGGCTAGTTCCGCCAGTTACAGATACTGTGGCAGTTCCATTCATTTCTCCCTGACAAATCACATCTGTTTGTCCAGTTATGGAAAGAGTAACAGGCACTGTTGCACCTGTCAGGGTTCCAGAGGCATTAGTGGCGATAAATTTATCACCACCATTATTATTGTTTCCGTTGGCAAGAATTGAGCCCGCGTAAAAAGTAATTGTTTCACCATTAGGATTAGAAGGTGCGGTCCAATCTACTGTCCAAGTAACCGTGGATCCTATGGAAATACTAGCTGCCGGATTATGCCCGTGATACGAACGGCCAGCAACCATTTTAATGCTACTGCCTGTACTCGGATTAGAAAATGTGCCGCTATTTAAATTAAGAGAGTTTAATGCGACCATTTGAAAACCTACCTCTGCTGGAGTACCGGCAGTTGCCGTGACATCGATGGATAAAGTATACGTTGTATTTGCTACGATCATCGCTGGGAATCCTGATATGTTAATGGTACCATCAATACCACCTCCTGTCCCGCCATGACATGAACCAGCACAAGTACCATCTCCTGGAGCGCCCGTAAATCCTCCAGATCCACTAGTGGGATGCTGTGAAGAATTTGCGAGTAGTAATATAGCACCAATGATGAGTAGGGGAGAAAAGAACTTTTTATTCATTTTCATAGCGAAAGAATTTTTTAGAAAAATAGTGCAAATAAACTAAATCGAACTCATGGGAAACACCGAAAATAAATTATTTGTCGGTTGTAATTTAGACGTCAAAATTTATACAAGCCACTAAATAATCTCAATTATTTGAAAAGTGAATCAACAAATGCTTTCTTGTTGAATATTTGGAGATGTTCTAAGCCTTCACCGACTCCAATATAACGGATTGGGATTTTAAACAAATCCGAAATGGCCAGTACAACACCGCCTTTGGCAGTACCATCTAACTTAGTTAAGGCGATACCTGTAACATTGGTTGCTTCAGTAAATTTTTTGGCTTGTTCAATCGCATTTTGACCATTAGTGGCGTCTAGTACTAATAATACTTCGTGTGGAGCCCCTGGGAATTTTTTGTTGATTGAATTTTTGATTTTAGTCAATTCAATCATCAAATGTTTCTTAGTATGTAATCTTCCGGCAGTGTCAATTATGGCGAGATCGAGATCCATATTTTGTGCATATTGTACTGTTTCATATGCTACTGAAGCTGGATCCGAATTCATTCCTTTATTGTAGAAATACGAATACGTTCTATCTGCCCATATTTTTAGTTGATCCACTGCTGCTGCTCGGAAAGTATCTGCTGCTCCGAGAACTAAGTTGATTTTCTTTTTTCTAAACTGGTGGGCGAGTTTACCAATGGTTGTTGTTTTACCGACACCATTAACACCTACGACCATCATGATGTAGGGTTTTTGATCTCGAGGGAAATCGTAATCTTCTAAATCAACGGTATTGTTTTCGGACAAAATACGGACAATCTCATCTTTGAGAATGTCATTTAGTTCATTGGTATTGATGTATTTGTCTTTGGCAACCCTTTTTTCAAGTCGCTCAATTATTTTAATGGTTGTATCTAGACCAACATCGGAAGAAATTAAAATTTGTTCTAATTCATCCAAAAAATCAACATCGACGGTGGATTTTCCTGCGATAGCCTTGGACAATTGTCCAAAGAAATTTTCTTTAGTTTTCTCTAAGCCTTTATCAAGATCCTTTTCTTTTTCTTTGGTAAAAAAATTCTTAAAAAAACTCATAATCTAAATTTTTTGGATAAAAAAAAGGGCTATAAAAGCCCTTCATATATTATTTATTGTTTGCAAAGAACTCTTTCACCTTTTCTTTGTGAATCATAAGTTCTTTGTAACTGTATTTACCTGTTTCTGGGTTTTTTACGCTTTGGACAACTTTTACAAAGTCTCTACCAGAACCTGCATTAGCAGCTCTTTGTCCAACCCTTGCGTTTTTGGATACTTTAGCCATGATTACTTAATTTCTTTGTGAATAGTATATTTCTTAAGGATTGGATTAAATTTTTTCAATTCCAATCGATCAGGAGTATTTTTTCTATTTTTCTGCGTAACGTATCTAGATGTACCTGCCTGTCCAGAAGCTTTGTGCTCTGTACATTCCAAAATAACCTGAATTCTATTTCCTTTTGACTTCTTTGCCATGATTCTTATTCTTCTTAATATTATAATTTAACACCAGTATCAACTCCTTTGGCTTCTAGCTTTTTCAAGTAAGCATATAAACCTAATTTGTTGATTGTACGAATACATGAAGTAGATACTTTCAAAGTAACCCATTCATTCTTCTCTGGAATATAAAATCTTTTCTTTTGAAGATTTGGTAAAAATCTTCTTTTAGTTTTCTGGTTAGAATGCGAAACATTGTTCCCAGTAATTGGTCTTTTTCCACTAAGTTGACAAACTCTAGACATCTTTATCTGTTTTTAAAGCTCTATAAGAGCTATTTTTATTCATTTTGTGACCTCGGAAGGGTTCGAACCTTCAACCTCCTGATCCGTAGTCAGGTACTCTATCCAGTTGAGCTACGAAGCCTTATATATGGTATAAATTACACATATGAGGTTGATCACTATTGATCTCCCTTTTTCAGTCTGCAAATGTACAGTATTTTCTACTAATTACCAATGAATTTTCTGATGATCTCGTCATTTTTTATGAATATATTAGAAAAAGACTAATGTTTAACGTACCAGTATTTTTTCAACTATCTCTTCGCCTTCATTACTGAAATGGACAAAGTATACACCTTGAGAAAGGTCCTTAACGTTAATGTAGAAAGATTTATCATCGAACAAGGCCACATTAATTTGATTTTCTATTACGAGACGCCCTGAGGCATCAAATACCAAAATTTGATGAGGGGTAGTTGTGTTGGTAGTATAATGAAATCTCATAATATCTTCTCCCGGATTAGGTGCTATAAGGTTGATCGCTAAAGGGCCCGAATTGGTGCTTCCACATATTGTTTCCAAACCAAGTATTGAATTATAAATATTTAAACGACCTCCTGTGGAAGTTTTTCCATCGAGAGAAGCATTAGAATCAACATTATCTAAAATTGAATTTCTGACAATAGCTGCAGTACCTGATGGATCAGATCGATAAGAAGTGGCAAATTCTTCACAATCTATAGAGTACATTAATGCAATTGCACCTGCAACATGTGGGCATGCAGCGGAGGTTCCTCCGAAAACATCATAGCTATTATTAAGATTGGTACTAGTAGTTCCAGAGCCCGGAGCGCCGAGGTCAATATTATTGAAACCGTACGCCGCACCTGTTGATATCACATCTTGAGAAGTTACATTTGTTACAGCAATCACGAATGGGCTGGGACAGGTACTTGGCATATCGCCCACAACATCCACGTCATGATTAATATTTGCAGTAGAAACGGCACTTAGAATTCCGGCTTCACCCATTTTGTCATATTCAGAACACCAAAAAACGAAATTGTCAGCATCTGCTTTGTTTATCCCAAACGAAGAGTTAGTTGCTACCACAAAATCACCTTCTATCCCATTTGTTTCGTTGTATTTTATTCTCTGTGCCTTTGCGTAAGCATAAGCTTCAACTATTTCTGATTCAAAACTTGCTCCAGTAATCAACATGATTTTAATATTCCAGTTGACCCCTGATATTCCTTTTGAATTATTTCCTCTTCCGCCAAGAATTCCAAGTACCTGAGTGCCGTGGTCATCAAGTATCAGATCATCCGTACCTGTTTGAACATTTAGACCATAATAATCGTCTACATACCCATTATTATCGTTATCGATTCCATCATCTGGTATTTCAGCTTGATTTGTCCAAACATTGTCAATCAGATCTTCATGTAAATATTCAAATCCACTGTCTATGACTGCCACAACGATATCATCTCCAAAGTAGTTTTTTCCGCCGGTCGTTACATCCCATGCTTCCGTTGCTTTGATCAGTTCCATGTTCCATTGTTCGCCTGCTAATGGATCATTAGGAGTATTTCGTAATTCTACTTTATGGTCAGTTGAAGAGAAGAGCACATCTTCGAAATGCCCAAATTGTTCAACTAGTTCGTCAATATTTAAACTTGGTTCTTCGAGAATGACAACAGCTAAATTCTCAATTTTAGAAATGTACTTAATTTTTTTAATCTGCGGGAAGCCATTTCTTAAAGCATTGGTTTGGTTTTTAAAATTGTTCAGATTGGTATTTTCTTTCAATTGAATGATTATTCGATTTGTAGCGACATCTTGGGCTGATACTTGAAATAATAAAGCAATACAAAAAGAAAAGACTAAAGCAAATATTCGCATGTTACTGTTTTTTGAATCTGGACAAAGTTACATCATAATAGTAAACGAATGACGAAAAATTGTAATATTTAATTCTCTTTTGACGACAGTTTGCTATGAATCTCAGAAAAATATGGGTAGGCTTTTCGCATTTTACTTCCATACCAAGAAAACATCTCACCGTCAACTAAAATAATTTTCGTTTCTGGGATATAACGACTCAATTCAGAAATATGTTTTTCTTTAAAGGGAAATGGTTCAGAGGAAAGTAGGATTATTTCAGGGTGACGTTCAATTATCTCGTCCAATGTGCAGCTTGGATATCTATATTGATCTGCAAAGATGTTGATAAAACCTGCACTTTTCATCGTATGATGGATGTAGGTATCTTTCCCTACGGACATGAATGGATCTTTCCAAATTAAATATGCAGCTCTCTTGGTTTGAATGGTTCTTTGATCAAAAACTTTCCGTCCTGTTGCAATCGCTTTAATCAGTGCATTGGCTTTATCCTTTGCCTGAAGAATGACTCCAAAATCGTTAATCAATTTTATGCCATCTTCTGGGCTTTTAATATCACTGACCCATACAGGACAAAATTCGGCGCAAGCCAAAACTTGATCCTTGTTGTTTTCTTCTTTGTTAGCAATTATTAATTGTGGCTTGATGGATCGAATCAAGTCCAAATTTAGATTCTTGGTCCCACCAATTTTCTGAATATCTTCTACGACACCTCGAGGGTGAATGCAAAATTTGGTACGACCAATGAGTATGGAAGGATTTGAAAGTTCTAAAATGGTTTCGGTTTGGGATGGGACAAGGCTAATGATCCTATTGAGATTTTGCTCGATTTGAACATTTCGACCTAGATGATCTTTTATTATCGAGAAAGACATTACTGCTTCTTATAATTCCCCTTAAATTTCTTTTCTCCTGCTAAAACTTCTAGCTCTAAGTGGTTGGCTCGCGGTGGGATAGGACAGTTAAATCCATCACTGTAAGCACACCAAGGATTGTAAGCATGATTAAAATCAAGGACCATTTTATTGTCAACGATATCATCAGTTTTTAAGTCAAGATAACGACCACCGCCGTAAGTAGTTACATCATTTGTTTCATCCTTGAAGGGCAAAAACAAAACATTGCGGTACTGAGGCATGCTTACAACTCTTAGATTTCGATAAACCTCCAATGAATGTCTTTTATTTTGCACTTTAAAATAAAAGGTCCCATATCGCACAAATTCCTTTTGCTTTCCACTATAGGTAGGCATTTTGAAAGGTACCGGACTTAAATCTTCTTCAAATGTTGCCTCTACTTTAAAATCTGGATTACTCCCAAAAAAATCAAGGTATTCTAAATCTTCTTTTGTAAGAGGAGATCGATCTTGATGTAGAAACCCTTCTTTGTAATTGTCTCGATGGGCTTTAAGATCAGGATCGACAGTTATGGATTTTTCTTGGCAAGAAAGAAGAATCAAAATAAAGAAAGCGAAAAATTTATTCATTGACCATGACAATTTTGTTTCCTCTAGAGGTAATTCTTTTAATTGAGTTGATACCATATTTTTTAAAATTTCCGATCTCAACCCAAGCCTTGTTATCCGCAGGATTGTACCGATATAAAAAACTTTTTTCACCCATTAAAATGGAACCATCTCTTAGTATTTCAAAATCTTCATTTTTACTGAATGTTTGTACTATGGTTTCTATCTGCTCTGTGGAGGGGTCATAAGATTTTAGAAACCAGAATTCATCGTTCATTTTGTGTATGAATATCAGTTTGCCATCGGAATTCACTTTTAAACATCTTCCTATATTATCTATGACCTCTTTTCGCTCTTCTGATTCGATGTTATGGATCACCAATTTATGTGGTGTGCCGACTAGAAACATGGCAATCTCTTCTTCGCTTAACCATGCATAATATCCAACATTTGATAAATTGTCTATAATACTCGCTCCGGTATTTTGTCTACTCTTAGGAAATGCCCATAACAATTGTTGCTCATCATCAAAAACACGAACACAGCTGATGTATTTTGAATTAGGCATCGGTAAAGGTGAGTATTCTGCTTCTTTGGTGTCCGTGAAGCGATACATTTTTTGACTTTGAAGATCTAATTCAATAATATCATTATTGTCCTTGTTATAATAATTGCTTACCAATTGAATTTTGCGATTAGAAACAAAATTTGGCTGATTGTTGTATCCAGGATTATTGAAATTTGTGAGGTATTTTACATCACGAAAACTGAAATTATCACCAGTTTGCGTAAAACTGACCGCATATATCTGGGAGTTTGGTAATTGGGCGTAAGCCAAACTGCCGTAAGCCAAGAGGAAAAATAGAATAATCTGGAAGCTCTTCATACTGCGAATATAGTGAAGCTATGACTATTTTACATTAGCTGATTTAAATATCCTGCTGAAATTGATCCCATTGAAAATACTTCCATTCTTTGTTGAAAACCAGATGAATAAGGGTTTACCTACGATGTGATCATGGGGTACAAATCCCCAGGCACGTGAGTCTTCCGAATTATGTCGATTATCACCCATAGCCCAATAATAATCTTGAGAGAAAGTATATTCAGTAGATTCATTTCCATCAATAAAGATTTTGCCGTTCTTTTCTTCAAAATCATGTCCTTCATAGACCCCGATAATTCTTCTGTATAGAGCAATGTTTTTTGGACTTAATTGGACGGTTTCTCCTGCCTTAGGTATCCAAATAGGGCCATAGTTATCGACTGACCAACTCGGGAAATTCTTTGGATCATGAGGGAAAAGCTTTTTAGGATCATTTTTATGCTGGAAAATTTTTAATTCTGCACCCGCCTCAGTCATTTTTCTAACTTGTTGCTCATCTAAGTGATAACCAAAAAGTCTTTGACCAGCATATTCTGCGTCCATTGCGTCAATTCCCCATTCATCCATTCTTTTCTTATTGATGTTTACATTGGGATTCATGAATTGATATAGAAATTGCATATGTTCAGGATTCTTGACTTTTTCACCATTGATATACACTTGTCTATTTCTGATATGCAGCGAATCACCTGCCTTGGCAATGCATCGTTTGATATAATGATCTTTTTTATCTAAAGGTCTAACGACAAAGTCTTTGTTTTGGACCATCTTTCTCAATTCTCCATCGGCTCTGATAATATTGGGGTTTCGCATTACCTGATTTACAGTGTAGGATCGACTAGATGTTATGTATACACTATCACCTACTGGCCAGTTAAAAACTATAGGATCATCATTGTCAATAGTTTCTAATGCTTTCATTCGATAGTAAGGAAGACTAGGACTTTTTAAGTAAGACTCTGTACCCAAAAATGGTAATCTGTTATGCAGTAATGGAACCATAACAGCAGTCATCGGAGTACGAATCCCGTAATGTGCTTTGGACACAAAGAGAAAATCACCCACCAAGAGTGATCCTTCCATCGATGGCGTAGGAATCACGTAGGCTTCAATTAAAAACATTCTGATAAAAGCGGCAGCAAAAACAGCAAAGAAAATTGATTCTATCCACTCACGTCCTCCAGATTTTTTATATGGGTTTTCTCTATGAAGTTTTGCCAATTCACGCTTGTCATCACGTGCTTTGGCATCTTGAAGTTTAGACATATATTCGGCTTCAGCCACAAGAGTTGGTCCTACATATTGATCTTCTTTGTTCGTTGCAATTTTTGTGAAAATAGCGGGAGCATAAGCCACTGCAGCGGCACTGTGCTTCAGAGCATACTTTTTGAATGATCGTACCATGTCGACACAAAGTCCAGCAAAGATGAAAAAATTCACAATCGGAATTAATAGAAGTGCCGCCCACCATTTGGGTCTTCCAACGATTTGACACCACTCAATAAAGTTTAACCCAGGGACTAAACCTTTCCAAGCATCGACGCCCGCTTTAGGAAATAAGAGGTATAGCGAAATGCTTAAAAGTACATACGATACAAGAAGAAATATTAATATAGTCATAGCTCCGATTTAAGAACACACAAATATAACAAAGACTAAGAGTTAATAAATTCTTAAATGAGATAGACTCCCGGATTCATCGACGAATCTCTGGAATAATTAGACGGTTACCATCCTATTTATCTTCTTCCTCTTTGCCCACCTGGTCCAAAGCCTTTTTGTTTTCTTTGATAATTGCCAAATGAACTAATCTTGTAGATTGCACTCAGCATAAAATATTGTTCCAAGGCATTTGTACTAGTTTCTTGAATTAACTCTGAATTTGATATTCGAGTAAATCCCTGGTTTTGATTTAGAATATCAAAAACTTTTAAATCCACAGTGAGTCGTTGATCCGCAAAAAAGCTTTTAGAAATAGCGGCGTTCCATGTTGCGATCTGTTGGTTGTCACCGAATGTTTCTTGAGAATAAAGATTGATAGAGTAATTGGTTTCAAATAGAAAATTTTTGGGAAAATAAATGATCAGATCTGCATAATGTGTTTGTTGATTAAACGACTGATTTTGATTAAACGAAATAGAATACCTCGTATCATTGTATGATAGCAATGTACCAATAGAAAGATCAAAATGATCCTTGTCTTTGTTTTCAATTCGCAACCCAAGACTATAAGTCCATCGATCTTGGTCATTTACAAGTACTTGGTTTTTACCAGAAACATAAACTTGACTTCTATTGTAATTAATTCGAGAAGATAATCTGATTTTGGTTTTTAGCGGATTGATCGGGCGACTATAATAGGTGCCATTGGACAAGTTCAAGGAATAATCAGCATTAATTGGAGTTCTTGTCCTCACCAAAAAGCGATCGATGAATGTTGAATCTATAATATTGTTATTTCGTAATGTCGCCCGAAATGTGTTGAACAAACTTGTAAATGAAAATTGATCAAACATTTTGTATCGAATGGTAGCGGTTTGCACATATTCTGGGACTAAATCTGGATTTCCGATTTGAATGTTAAGGGGATCACTATTGTCTTGTATCGGTTGTAGTTGGGACAATGAGGGTTCGTTAATTCTGCTACGATAATTAAGTCGAATGCTACTTTTACCATCAATATCATAGTTCAGATTAAGGCTCGGTAGGAGATAATTCCAATGGTTTTTGATCTGAATCATTTCATCTACAATATTCCCTTTCAATCTTGAATTTTGAAGACTTATTCCTAGGCTTGCGTTCAGATAGTCTCCAGAGTATTTCAGATTCATTCCTCCGGATTGTTCAGTATAATCTCGATTATAAAACGAACTCAATTCATCATTCAGAATTTCAATTCCAGGCAAGTCTATATCATAAAAATCTTTAATATTGTCTGTATTCCCATTACTATGGTTTGCGTTAATTTCCAGAAAATAATTATTTGATAAGGGCTCAGTATAGGAGAGTCTTAAGCGATATTGATCAGTAGAATTATCCGTTTCTTGTCTTTGATTTATGACATCCGTAGAGTCAGGAAGCATCTCAAAGAAAAACGTATTATCATTCAAAAGATTTGATAAAATATCGGTATTACTCTTTGTATAATTTATTTGACTCACAAAATTTCTTCCTGATCTATTCAATTTTTTTCGGTAGGTCAGGCCCGAATTTAGCTTGTAATTTTCTTGATCACTATCGTACGTTCCAATGCCTTGATTTTCTAAAATGTTGAGCGCGTCACGATTTTGTAAGTTGAGAGATGTTGCTCCGAAAGAATTGGCTAAACTTGCTCGCAGTGTCCAAAGCAAGCGTTGAGAAGAATCAAGTTCAATCTGAAGTCTAGAATTTAATTTGTGCGCGAGGCTATTTGTGTTTGTTGAGGCTTGAGAGCTCGAATTGAAACTAGAATTTCCAAAAAGATTTTGACTAAAACTTTCTTCTTGAATATCAGCTCTAATGTCAGTCAGAAAGTAACTCCCTTGAAAATCAATCTTCTTTGTAAATTCCTTATTAAAATTTACACCACCGGCACCTGTTTTTGTTAAGCCATCTCCATCTTGATAATTGAGCGGGACATCAGAATTGCGATTTGATCGACTGCCTCCATTTTTTATTCCTCCCAAGAAATCAGAATATTCAGAAAAAGAGAACCCTCTATCGTTTATGTTATTGTACATACCTAAAAACGATAGTTGAGTGTTTTTAGAAAAACGATTTATGTTAGCCTTGCTTTGTACTCTTTCATCCGTACCAATTCCACCTAAAATATTGCCAAAATACCCTTTGTTTTTTCCTTCTTTGATCTTGAGATTAATTGTTTTTTCTTCATTACCATCGTCAATTCCTGAGAATTCTGCCAAGTCAGATTTTTGATCAAATATTTGAACCTGATCAACGATGTCTGCCGGCAAATTTTTGGTAGCCATTTTAGGATCGTCGCCAAAAAACTCTTTGCCATCTACCAATACATTTTTCACTTCTTCTCCTTGCGCTGTGACGGTTCCATCTTTGTCAACCTCGACTCCTGGTAGCCTTTTTAATAGTTCTTCGACAGCAGCATTGGGTTTTGTTTTGAATGCAGCAGAATTGTATTCAATGGTATCTTTGTTGATTTGGATTGGAATGTGCTCCGCTTTAATTTCCACCACATCCATCAACTGGTTGGCAACTTTCAATAAAATGTCATCTATTTGAATCAGATTGCTGTCCGTTGTTTGGACAACAATATTTTTACTGAAATTTTTATATCCAATGAAGGTAACTTGAAGAATGTATTTCCCTTCAGACACATTTTTAATCTCAAATTTTCCATTTCCATTAGTGATACTGAATCCAGCCAAGATAGAATCTTGAGCATTCAATAAAATGCTCGTTGCTCCAATGAGTGGATTGCCAAGCGTGTCAGTGATACTGCCATTAATTGAATATTTATTCTGAGCAGTAACACATAGTGATAATAGAATTAGCAAATACGCTAAAAGATATTTTTTGCCGTGATTCATTAAAACCCTCTTCTGTGCTGACCTTGTCTTCTTCCTCTTTTCCTCATTTTTTGTCTTTCCTCCATTTTTTCTTGCTCTAGTTTTTTATACTCGATGTAACCGATCGCTTCTCCTTTGATTGGTGCTTTGATTTCTATTTCAAAAGAATCATTCAAAGTTATTTCACTGGCAATCATAGTCATTTTTCCATCGATTGATTCCAAGGATAATATAGCGCCTGGTAAGCCATGAAATTGAGCGGGACCAATAGGAAGTGGGATTTGGGGAGTGAACCATGCGATTATTTCAACACTGTCTTGAATTGTAGTTGCCTTCATGCACAGGTAATCCATCATCGCTTTTTGCTCACCAGATAATTTCCATACCATCTTTGGTTCGTCTGTTATTAAAAAAGACTTTCCCATCAGGTCTTTTTTATTTACGATAGTTTCGCTTTTTAGGTCTTTGTAGTATTGATTATCTTTTGATCTTTTATTTCTTCTGCGTTTTCTAGGTTCTTGGCTAGACCGCTCTTTTTTTGGACTATCTTTAAATAGTGATCCGCTTTGATTGAAATAAAGCTCCTTGAATCGCTTTTTTTTCTTGGGCATTTCTTTTCCCATGGTCTTCATTTCTGGAGGGGTTTCAAAATCCAATTTTATGGTTTGGGTGTAAGTGATTTTTCCTTGTGATATTTGCGCATTCAGCGAAAGCGAAAAAAGAAAAACAAGAATCGAAAGATTTAATTTCATTTGTTAGGGAATTTTAAAATAGTAAGACTAAAGAAAAGAATCAAGGTTTAAAGGGCAGGTAAATATCTCCCTCGCGTGCCAAATGAAACCCATGGTTTAGCACTTTTTGACTTTCCGTCGAATGTGTATTCAATACAGGATTTGTATGATTAAAATGGATAAAGTGGATTTTGTCTTTGTCTTCGGATGATAATTTAGAGAAATGACTGATGCTTTCCTCAATAAATGGATGAGGAATTTGGCTCATGTCACGATTTGGAATTTCTCCATTTGCAAAAAATGTCCCATCCAAATATAATCTATCAGAATCTTTAATGAGATCAATAATTGATGATTCCCAGAGATTCCATTTGTCAATGTCAGGAATAAAGATGATGCGCTTGTCGCGAATATAAATTTCGAAGCCCACAGTTTCCGAATATTCATCTCGATGAGGGACCTCGAACGCTTTTACTTTTAAGTCCTTAGAAAGTTGCACGGTGCTATCCAAACTTCTAAGATGAATGTTTTTTAAAGTTACCAATTGACTCCATGGACCATTGTTTGTTAAATAGTTTTTCATTCTTTCTTTACAATACACAGGCATTTGTTTAGCACCCATAGCTTCTCTTCCGAGCTGCATCAAACCGGTATAATGACCTATATGCGCATGGGTAAGGAAAATGCCTTTTAGCTGGGTTTTTGAAAACTTCTCCAAAAGGTGTAATTGATCTTTAAAATCCGGAGTAGCATCAAATATCCAAGAAGCGTTAGATGTTGGATCAACCAAAGCAATCGAACTAACTTTTTCTCGTAATGAAAGATTGTCCCACAAGTCTTTACAACATTTCTTGTTGCATTGGGCCTGTGGAAAACCAGCGTCTTGAGCAATACCCAGAACTTTGATGTATGGTTCTGCAGGACTTTCAATAGACACATTTTTACAGGCAGACAGAAAAATGATAACAAAGAGAATTAGGAAATGCTTATCTATAAATTTTAGTTGATGATCTTTCACAAAATGGATTATGACGAATAAATGAAACAATTCAGAACAACAGTCCTTGACAAATGGTTAATTTTGCATTGAATTTGAACTATGGCTAAAGATAATAAAGCTAAGGCTAAGGCTAAAATTAGCAAAGAAGGACTGAAATCTGCCGTCAGTATTTTTAAATACATGCGTCCGTATCTGGTATACTTTATCCTAGGTATGCTCAGTCTCGCTTTGGGAAGTTTGGTGTTCATGATTTTTCCTGGTGCCGCTGGAGAAATGGCCAATACCGCGGCTGGTGTAAAAAGTAAGTTTATTGATCTAAGTTTACAACAATATGGATATGTCTTCTTGATCATTCTTATTGCTCAGGGATTGCTTTCATACATCCGCACAATATTCTTTGCTATTGTCAGTGAAAAAGGAATGGCAGATCTTAGAAAAGATTTATATAACAAAATTATAAGTCAGAGCAATACCTTTTTCGAGGAGCGCCGAGTCGGAGAATTAACGAGTCGTGTCACGGCTGATGTAGAACAATTGCAAAGTGCGTTTTCGATTACACTGGCAGAGTTTTTTAGACAGATCATTATGTTGATCTCAGGAATTGCAATTCTTGCGTACTTGACGCCAAAGTTGTCTTTAATTATGTTGGGGACCTTTCCGTTCATCGTAATATTGGCCATGATCTTTGGGCGATACATTCGGAAGTTATCACGAAAGCGGCAGGATAAATTGGCAGATTCCAATATCATTGTCGAAGAGACTTTACAATCATTTAGTGTTGTAAAATCCTTTGCAAATGAGTGGTATGAATCGATTCGATACGCCAATTCAATTGATGATATTGTTAAGATCTCTATCAGCTTTGCACGAATAAGAGGAATCTTCTTCATTTTTATTATCACCTTTCTCTTTGGAGGCATTTTCTTTATCCTTTGGCGTGGAGCAATTTTGGTGCAAGCAGGAGAAATGGAAGTGGGGCATTTGTTTTCCTTTATAATGTATACTGGGATTTTAGGTGGTGCCATTGCGAGTATGGGAAATTTATACGTTTCTTTGGCGGGAGCGGTTGGAGCTACAGAACGGATTCAAAAGATATTGACAGAAGATACCGAAGTCAATATAATAGATAGTAAAGATAAAAGTGAACTAAATCTTCGGGGAGATATAGAATTTGATAATGTGCATTTTTCGTATCCCACTCGAAAAGATGTGGAAGTCCTAAAAGGAATTAATTTAAAAGTCAAAGCTGGTTCGAAAGTGGCTCTAGTCGGTCAAAGCGGTAGTGGAAAATCAACCATCGTACAATTATTGATGAAGTTCTACTTATTAGATCAGGGGAGCATCAGTATAGACTCTAAAAATATTATCGATTATAATATCACGGCCTTGAGACAAAATATCGGTATTGTGCCTCAAGAGGTTTTGCTTTTTGGTGGTACTATCCGAGAGAATATATTATACGGTAAACCCAATGCAAGTGAGGAAGAATTAAAACTGGCAGCTGAACAGTCCAATTGTTGGGAATTTATTCAAGAGTTTCCAGAAGGTTTTGAGACGATTGTTGGAGAGAGAGGAATAAAACTATCGGGAGGTCAACGTCAAAGAGTTGCGATTGCTCGCGCAATATTAAAAGATCCTAAAATATTAATTTTAGACGAGGCAACTTCATCCCTGGATGCCGAATCAGAAAAATTGGTGCAAGATGCATTAAATAAATTGATGCAAGGAAGAACATCTATTATCATTGCTCACCGGCTAGCGACAATTCGAGATGTTGACCAAATTTATGTTTTGGAAAACGGAAAAATTATCGAAAAGGGTACACATATTGAACTTTCAGCACTTGAAAATGGGGCTTACAGTAGTTTGGCGAAACTTCAATTTGAAATTACATAGATGGAAGGATCAAAAGCATATGTGTGGGGAGCCATTGGTGCTGTGTTTACGGTGCTAATGATTGTAATCCTTGCCTTGGAAGTCCCGCACTTTCACTATCTAATGGATAGTCGAACTTTTGTCATGAGACTTGCATTTTTTTCTATCCTAATTGGCTTTGTTTTAGCCTACTTCATTGGCAGAAATATGTCAAGCATTGATAGAATTCGACTTTATTTCATTTTTGGATTTTTTACGTTTATACCTGTCTTTGGATTGGGTTCGTGGATCAATAGATCGGGTTCAGAAATTCAAAACGAAAGGGTAGAGCTGATATCTTATGAACCTAGATTCTCTTCAGCATATGGTTTAATTGAGTCAGAAGAAATGAAACCAAATCAATTTGTTGTAACATTTAGAAGAAAAGGACGTTTACACAGTAAAGTATCTTCAAAAGACCTTGGGTTCAATTTTAAGGATTATCCTCAATATGTAGAACTGGGTTTTAAAAAAGGACTCCTTGGATTTGAATTGATACAAGTTGATTAAATATTATGCTTTATTCTAATTTGTTTAAATTTGTGTAAGCTTCTAAAAAATCTCATATGAAAAAACTTATTGTTTGCCTTGTATTCTTAGGGCTTTACACTCAGGCTCAAGCTCAATTTGGTTATGGAATGACCTTTAGCTTGGATTTGTATAATCGATATACTAATCCAGAGGATTCTTTGGATATCTATCGTTCGAATGGGAGTTTCTTATTGAATCCGGGAATTGGTCCTAAAATATGGATTGGTGGCAATAATTTTTCAGTTTCTGTAGAGGCACAGGCGACGATTGGTTTGTTTGGATTAGCATTGAGTGATTATAAGGGATTGGGGTCTGCTTCATTTCCAATGATTGCTAAATTGAATTTTGGCGGCTTATCTGCATTGGATAAAGAAGGAAAGTTTGGTTTTAATATCGGTGGTGGAATTCAATATACCAAGACAGAATTATATTATTTATCAAATTCATATGAAGAACGTGGCGTGGATAGAGGATTTTTCCCAACCTATATTGGGCATATTGGATATGGATTTGGAATGAGCGGATTTACTGGCTCTCTCTACATACGATATGGACGGAACAGTGAAACCAAAGCCAATAATTTCAATTTAGGATTACAGTTTGATTTCAATTACCCCAAATTAAATCAAATTACTGATCCAGAAAGTGACCTGTAACCATCTTGTACTCCCTAAAAGATTATAATACATTTGGAATTGATGTAACATGTCCAAGTTTACATGAAGTAAATTCGGAGTATCATCTTATTGAATTGTTGGCAAACAAGACATCGGATGAAATCATCATTCTCGGTGGTGGCAGTAATGTTTTACTGATCAATGATCTTGAACTTCCAGTATATCTAAATCGGATCAACGGGATAGAAGTTGTGGATGAATCCGAAGAAGAATTAATCGTTGAAGTCGGAGGTGGAGAAAATTGGCATCAGTTTGTCTGCTGGTGTATGAATAATAACTTTGGGAATTTTGAAAACTTATCCCTCATTCCTGGAACCGTTGGTGCAGCACCTATGCAAAATATTGGTGCTTATGGAGAGGAGATATCAAAATACCTGATCAATGTTTCTACTGTTGAATTAAAAACCCTTAAAAAGAGAGTATTTAGCGCCGAAGAATGTGAATTGGGCTATCGAAATTCTGTTTTTAAGCATCGAGAAAAGGGAAAATATTTTATTACTAAAGTTCAATTTCGGCTGTCTAAAAATCGGAAGGTGAATTTGAGTTATGGAGCAATAGAATCTTTATTGGCTGCTCGAAATATTCTCAAACCAACTATTCAAGATGTTAGTAAGGTTGTTATTGATATTAGAAATTCCAAACTTCCCAGCCCTTCAGAAATTGGGAATGCCGGTTCTTTTTTTAAGAATCCAATCATTGACGAGAAATCATTTCTAGAACTAAAAAATAAGAGACCAGATGTTGTGTTTTACGAAATGCCCAATTCTCAGTATAAAATTCCTGCTGGCTGGTTGATCGATCAATTGGGTTGGAAAGGAAAGCGAGTGGGTAATACTGGCTGCTATGCCCAACAAGCACTTGTTCTTGTGAATTATGGAGGAGCGACGGGGTCAGAAATATATCGACATGCCTTGACAGTCCAACAGGATGTCTATGATTCGTTTGGGGTAGAAATTACACCAGAAGTCAACCTTCTTGGATTAAGCTAAATAATTATTCTTTATACGCTGGATCGTCCTCTGGCTTTACGTATTCTTTATTTCCTTTACCAAATACAGAGATGCTAACATAACGTTTTGGATTTAATCTCAGATCCTGCAAGAGTAATGACATGTTTTTAGAAGTACTTTCTAAATTGTCATATAAATGTTTGTCATTAAGTAATTTGGCTAGGGAGCCTTCACCATTCTGAACTTCCGCGATGACTTCGTTCAACTGTTTGAAGGTCTTATTACTTTCTTCTAAAGTGGCATCTAATTTTTGCATCGCTTGTTGAGCCTCTGTTATGGTTTCATTCGCACCCTTGACGGTATTGCCTAAATTGGCATCTTTGATGTCAGTGGTTATCGCTTCCAAATTACTGAGCATTTTGGTGATCTGGCCGTTACTTTGAGAAAGATTGTTTGTAATGCTTTCTAAATTGGAAAAGGACTTGTTGAAATCAGCAGCAGAACGTTGCATCATTTTATTGGTAGTTTCTGTGAGCTTAGACATGTTTTCCATGGTCACACTTAATTCTCTGATTACAACATCAAGCGCGGCTTCTGATCCCTCTTTGCCTAAACTATTGAGTGCGTCACTGATCATGTTTCCCGCTGTTGAAGCCATATCGCCAAGATCATCTTCACCAAGCATTGCACCTATTAATCCCTGTGATTCACCATTTATAAAATCACCATTTTGTAAACAATCAGAACCACCGCAGACTTTGTCAAATTTTAAGGCAATTCCTTTTCCTCCGACAAGCCCCTCACTTCGTTGGACGGCTACCGTGTTTTTAGGTAAAGGAAATGTTCGCTCTAATCTCATGGTCACAATCATTTGTCGAACGTTTTCGGGATTGATGTCAATAGCACTTATTGCACCAACTTTTAACCCATTAACATAAACAGGGGATGAGGGTGTTAAGGCGGTCACATCATCATATATCGTTTTGAAGGTAAGCGATTTTTGAAAAAGATTTTGACCTACAACAAATTTATATCCGTATATGCTTGCCGCAATGATTATGATCGCTAATATTCCAAGTCTGGCTTCTTTTGGCATGTGTTGATTGTTATCTATATACGAAATTATGAAATCTATTGGCTAAGCGAGAGATATTCATTTTCTTTTTAAAGATTAACTCTTTCTCCATTGTGATATGCAACGATAAAAGCTGAAGCGTATTTGCTTTTTGCGAGCTTTTCTTTGATTTTTTCTGCAGATTCTTTTGAATCAAAATGACCAATCATATACTTAAACCAACCATTTTCTTTTCTTGTAATCAAGGGACCTAATTCTTGCAACTCATTTATTTCATCTATAGTATTTAACGAAGACGAGGCAGCGATTTGGACATAATATTCTATTTCAGGTTTTTGGTAAAAAGTTTTCTTTGGATTGACTTTATTTGACGAAGTACTATAATTCGCGAAGGTGTAGCGATACTCATTTTTATATTCGGCTATAGCCGAAAGGATGCATTGGACGATCGAATATTGACCTCTTTCGCTTTTAAGTAGTTTTTCATCTTCAGGATTACTTAAGAATCCAGTTTCTATCAAAACACTAGGCATACTTGCTTGTCTTAAAACAACAAATCCTGCCTGTTTAACCCCTAAACTTCGACTATGACCATTGGTGTTTAACTGTGATTCTACTTTTTCCGCGAAAGCGATACTATGAGACAAATACGCATTTTGATGATTAGATCCAAGAATATAGGAAAGCGGAGAATTATTTGATGGACCCTGTCCAAAATCCCTATTTTCTCTTCTTATAAAATCTAAATTTTCTTCTGATCTATCTAAGCCTAGAACGTAGGTCTCCGATCCTCTGACACTACTCACTGATAGAGAATTGCAATGTATGGAAATAAATAAATCTGCTTTGTTTGAGTTTGCAATATCGATTCTCTCTTGTAAGGGTACAAATATGTCGGATTTTCGGGTATAGATAACTTCAATTTCTGGGAAATCTTGATTGATTAGTTTGCCCAATTTTAACGCCATCTCAAGGGCCAGATGTTTTTCTTTACTCGATGAACCCGAGCAACCATGATCTCTTCCACCATGACCTGGATCCAACACAATGGATTTTAAAACTCCAGTATGCTCAAAATGATTGAAAACTTGAGTTATATTTTCGTAACATCCTTCTATATTATATCGTTGATAATGCGAGCTGCACGCCAAGGTCTGAAAAGAAATTGCGCAAAGAAATAGTAGTGCTAAATAAAGGACTTGTAGTTTTCTCATTATTTTGCGATCCAATTGGATATATTTACAAATTTATAATATGTTTTTGAACTATTAGATTATTCTTAAGGCTATTTTTAAATTATCTCGACATATCATTTGGATTACAATATTGTTTTCAGTTGCACGATTGCAAGCGCAGGATTCATTGGCAATAAATTCTGATTTGGATACTCTTGAATTGAGTCGATCTGGCTTGTTTATGGATAGTCTTCACTTGGATTCTACTCAATGGCGAGAAAGAAGGGATACGTTTCCTGATTTTATGGATTCCATTCCACAAGATTCCACCAAGATCTTTAGAGAATCTATAAAAATATCTTCGGACTCCTTAGAAGCGACCATTGAGTACGGAGCGGTCGATACACAATGGGTTGATTTAAAAGAAAATAAGGTCCATCTCTTTGGGGGCGCTTATGTGAATTATACCAACCTAAAGTTGACGGCGGGTTATATCATTTTTGATTTAGATAGTGACATTGCCATAGCAGAAAGTATTGAAATAGATGGTGAAGAAGTAGAAAAGCCTACATTTAACGATGGTAATCAAGAGTTTACCTACGATAAGTTGAAATATAACTTTAAGACTAAAAAAGGTATTATATATCAAGCAGTTACTCAACAAGGTGAGATGTTTTTACATGGAGTAAAGACTAAATTCATAAGTAAAGAATCGGATACACTACAAACTGAGGATCATATTTACAACAAGGATGCACTCATCACGACTTGCGATGCCGATCATCCTCATTTTGGGATTCGGACAAGTAAATTGAAACTGATTCCCGATCGATTGGCCATAATTGGTCCCGCACGATTGGAATTGGCAGGTGTGCCAACGCCCTTATGGTTGCCTTTTGGATTTTTTCCGATTATTAAAGGAGAATCATCGGGGATTATTTTTCCTGATGACTATGAATATTCGCAGCAAAATGGTTTTGGATTGCGTCGATTTGGCTATTATTTCCCGATCAATGATTATATAGACGCAACCGTGACCGCAGATTTATATACGCGGGGTACTTGGGGTCTTCAACTAGGTACTAAATACAATAAACGTTATTCGTATTCTGGTGATGTTCAGTTGGCTTTTTCTGACCGAAGAACTGAAAATGCTTTAGGAGAAATCACGTCTAAAAAAGCCTATTCGATACAATTACGTCATAATCAAGCGGCTAAAGCCCATCCATATCGTAAGATTCAGGGGTCTATTTCGATTCAAACCAATGATTATAGACAAGATAATTTTAACACGGCTCAAAATGTTTTAGAAAATACATATCGATCCAATTTTTATTACAACCACAGTTTACCTGGTTCGCCCTTTAAAATCGGAGTTGGATTCAAACACGATCAAAATACGAGGACAGGAGTGGTCAATGTTACTTTTCCTGATATCGTATTGAATATGAATACCATCCAGCCATTCAAAAGAAAAGCACAGACGGGATCAGGTGAAAAGTGGTATGAAAAGTTTACACTGAAGTATGATGGAGGGTTTAAAAACTACGTCCGTACTTCGGATACAACCTTGTTCACGCAACAAGTGATTGATGATTTTCAATATGGATTTAATCATAAGGTAAGCTCCAATGCATCCTTCCGAATGGCGAAATACTTCAATGTTTCTCCTAATATCAGTTATGATGAAAAATGGTTTTTTCAAACGGAAGAGAAAATTTTGGACCTGAATGGAACCTTGGATTCAACCAATGTGGATATTACCTCTGAAGGGGATACTATATGGGAGTACAATACTATCTACAATATTGAAGATCAATTGAATACTGGGTTCGAACGTTACAATGATTTAAATATGGGAGTGAATATCTCCACTCAGATTTTTGGGACACAACGATTTCGTCGCGGACCGATACGAGGATTGCGTCACATCATGAAACCCACCATCGGTTTCAATTATTCGCCAGATACAAAGGATCGCTACGAACAGCTTGTCTATGATAGTCCCGATGTACTTTTAAGAGACTCGATTATTTACAATCCCTTTGTTAATTCTTCGTTAGGAGGAACTTCTCTTCATCGTAAGCGGATGGCCATCACCTATGGTATTAATAATATTTTTGAAGGGAAGTATTTTTCAAGAAAGGATTCGACAGAAAAGAAATTCAAAATCTTTGACAACATAAATGTCAATGGTAACTACAATTTTGCAGCGGATAGTTTAAAGTGGAGTTTAATTAATGTAAGTGGAAATGCTAGATACTTTAAAGGGATCACGACAGTTTCTTTGAGCGCTGTTTTCGACCCTAATATTTTGGATGAAAATGATCGGAGAACCAATGTCAGCGTTTGGGACAAAAAGAAGCGTATTGCTGATTTTAGAAGATTCAATGCCAACATTGGTACCCGTTTTAAGTTTAAACAAATTCGAGAATTAATCTTTGGTAAAGGAGAAGAGAAGGACGATTCCAAAAAGAAGACTCCCGAGAATTCTAGCTTCCTTGAACTCTTTGATAATTTCAACATTGGTCATTCCTTAAGGATGGTTGCTGATCATACTGATACTCGAGATACCTTTTATATTCAAACCAATGCACTGACCATTTCTGGACGAATCAATCTAACGGACAATTGGAATATCAATGTCCAGAACATTACTTACGATTTGAAAAATAGATCTTTTGTCTATCCATCTTTTTCATTTTCGAGGGATTTGCATTGTTGGCAGATGGATTTTGGGTGGTTTCCACAAAGAGGGGTGTACACCTTTAACATTGCCGTTAAATCAACAACACTTGATTTCTTGAAATATAATTATGGGCGAGGCAATGTGGATGGTCTCAACAACCAATTCTTCTAACTCCAAATATATTTTCTATTGGATAATCCGAGTTTAATCTAAGGTACTCCCTTTAGCAGCCCAAAATGGATGAAGTTCAGCAATCAATCGGCCGGCAATAACGGCAGGATCCTGCATCACCGCTTTTTCAGCTTCTTCAACCGTGGGGTAATTGTAGATGATGATACCTTGTATTTCCCCATCATCACCCAGAGGACCCGCAATATGAATTCGATTTTCATTGGCAAGATTTTCCATGTGTGTCAAATGCCCTGTTTGGATTTTTGCAGCTTCTTCTGGCGCCTGATCTCTGTTCGGTCCTTTTTTGAGAAGGCATATGACATATTGTTTCATGTGATAGGTCGTATCCCCTTCGGTCATTTCAAAGCTCAAAAAGCCTTCAGCATCTTTTTGAATATCTTGTG
>JAHDCZ010000019.1:32747-39322 GCA_020629615.1 Saprospiraceae bacterium | reverse complement strand
ACGGAAGTAAGATTTATTTTATATTCGCAGGACATCCGAGTGAAGTAAATTATGCTCAATATGGTATTACAAATGCACTTGTAATTGATAATACAGGTGTATGGAGAGATAAAGCTGGATTGTCAGAACATTTAAGACCAGGCGCCACAGATGTGATGTTAACTGCGCCAGGAAATGATATACCGAATATAGTATATGGCGCAAATCATCAAGATTTAGATTTAGAAAATTTACATGTGTTTTCTGCCGCTTCCTGTACCACCAATGCAATCGTGCCTATCATAAAGTCCTTGGATGAAGCCTTTGGAGTGAATAAAGGTCACATTGAAACAATACATGCTTATACCAGTGATCAAAATTTGTTAGATAATTTTCACAAAAAACCAAGAAGAGGTAGGGCAGCTGCAATGAATATGGTACTGACAACAACTGGAGCGGCAAAGGCAGTCTCTAAAGTAATTCCTCACCTTGCAGGAAAACTTACAGGTAATGCGGTTAGAGTACCAACACCAAATGTTTCTTTGGCCATCATTCAACTTGATGTAAAAAAAGGTACCGGCAAGGAAGAGGTGAATGCATACCTTAAAGAAACATCTAGAAAAGGGAATTGGGTTGAACAAATAATGTACTCAGAAAACACTGAGCTTGTTTCTAACCATGCAGTAGGAACGACAAGTACATGTGTGATTGATTCTCCTTCAACCAATGTATCTGAAGATGGGAAAACAGTGATGGTTTATGCATGGTATGACAACGAATATGGATATTCATGTCAAGTAGTTCGTTTAGCCAAGCACATTGCTAGTGTACGTCGTCCTGTTTATTTTTAACTATAAATTGTGAATCTTGGCAAGATATATGATTAAGTAATAATATGTCAGTATTTAAATCTAGTTCCTCTTCTAATTCCAGCTACAAAACATGGCAGCCTTTTCTGCTTTCCCTAATGGTTGTTATTGGTATGATTCTAGGATACAAGCTTCATGAAAATCATAATCAATTTTCGCTAATCGAAAAAATAGCAGACGAAGAAGGCGTAGTAGAAATTGGTCGGATTGAGGAAGTGATTCGGTTTATAGAGGCAAAATATGTCGATGAAACTAATAGTGAAGAATTAGTAGATTTGGCGATTAATGCCGTCATTAACGAGCTAGATCCGCACTCAATTTATATTCCAGAGGATAAGTTAAAGGATATAAATACTGAAATGAATGGTGGATACATAGGCATTGGTGTTGAAACCATGTTTATCGATGATACCGTTCGATTTATTGATGTTTTTGATAATAGCCCAGCACAATTAGCCGGATTGCAAATTCGCGATGCCCTTATCTCTATCGATGACTCCATTGTGGTAGATGAAAAAATGAGCTACACTGAAATTCGTTCTTTGATGAAAAAAGAAAAAGGTGAAGAATTAATTCTTGAGGTTTTGCGGGATAATCAAATTAAAGAGATCAAAGTGGCTTCGGATATGATTGCGGTTAATGCTGCTGATATATCCTATATGTTAAACCAAGAAACAGCCTATGTAAAGATTGATAAATTCACCTCAAAAACTTACGGGCAATTTGCCACAGCAATTGAAAGCCTAAAAAGGGAGCATGAATTTAAACACCTTGTGATTGACGTCAGAAACAACCCTGGTGGATATTTGCCTGAAGCCACGGATATTTTATGTCAGCTATTTCGAGAAAAAGATCGAATGTTGGTTTATACCGAAGGCAAGAAAAATAAAAAAGCCGAGTATAAAACAACAGGGAAACCATTTTTTAATATCGAAAATGTGGCAGTGCTCATTGATGAAGGATCAGCTTCTGGCTCCGAGATTTTGGCAGGAGCCATTCAGGATTGGGACAGAGGGGTGGTTGTAGGTCGTAGAACCTTCGGAAAAGGATTAGTGCAAGAGCAATATCCATTAAGCAACGGAGGTGCTTTGAGACTGACGATAGCCAAATATTTTACTCCGTCAGGAAGATCAATACAACGATCGTATTCTAAAAAAGAAAATTACTATACAGATATTGATAATAGATTATCGAGTGGGGAATTGACAAATGGCAAAGGCATAAATGAAGAATTTGATGATAGTACGCAGGTTTATCAAACTAAATTACTAAATCGTCCTTTACCAAGTGAAGGTGGAATTTATCCAGATATTTTTGTACCTATTGATACCATGAAAATTTCTAAAGATTTTCAAAACTTGATTCCATTTATTGATGGATTTGCATATGCCAAATTTAATGAGATTATCTCGCCAGATTCTCTAAGTCGATTTCTTGAAGCCGAAGTGGTTGATGATGAGGTCTTTCAAAGATTCAAGAACTTTGTTTTTAATAAAGGAGGACAAGTTGATGGAAGTTTTTTCGATGAAAATAAAGAACTTGTTAAAAATGAGATTAAATCCGTTTTGGCCAAGCTTAAATTCGGAGAACTAGCCAAAGCACAGGTCGTACATCAGGAAGACCCCGTTGTCTTGGAGGCATTAAAAGCAATAAGCACCAAAGATGTTTTTAGTACATTACTTGAGAAGAATGAAAATTAAATTCTCTGATGTTAAGAAGTAATAAGAACTAGGTTCTTATAAATTCCAGATTCCCTTTGTCGTCATAACTTGCAATTACCGATGGGGAGTTTTGTTTGGTGTCGTTCTGTCTATGTTTAACTACATAATCACATTGAGCAATTAAATTAGGATCAATATCTTGAAAAATCCCATCATTTTCTTGCCCAGAAAAATTGGCAGATGTTGAACAAATAGGTTGATTAATATGAGTAATTAGGCTTTGACAAAAGGGATCATTTGGAATTCTGATCGCTATACTGGTATGTTCTCCTTGAATCCATTTTGGAATATTCTTTGGAGATGGATAAATGATGGTTAATGGTTTGTTATGGTGGATAAGCAGCGTTTCAATTCTGGGATGTATCTCATTAATATAGCTTTTAAGCATTTCAATACTATTAACTAACAGGATAAGTGGTTTAGAAGTATCCCGCTTTTTTATTTGATATAATTTTTTTACTGCATTTTCTGAAAAGGGATTACAGCCCAAACCCCAAATAGTATCAGTGGGATAGAGGATCACGCCATCATTAGAAATTACTTGACTAATGTCGTCTAGATTATCATTGAATATCATGTAGAATTATATCTTTATAAGTGAGTGTTTTTAGTTTAATACCAAGAAGACCGTATTGAACGTTTATTGTTTTGTTCTCAGTATTTATTTAATAGAAAAAATTAAATCTTTGACTTTACGATTATTTAGAGTTTGTATTTTATTGACTTTCATTTCTTTTTTTAGTGTGAACAATGCTAGAACTGCACATATTGTTGGTGGAGAAATTGTTTACCGCTGTTTGGGAATGAACGCAGATCAATCGCAATTTCAAGTAGAGATAACATTTACCCTTTATCGAGATAAATTTACTACGGGAGCAGATTTTGATCCAAATGCTATTCTAGGAATTTACAGGGGTGGGGGCTCCAATTGGACATATGTCGGTGTAGAAACACCGCCGAAAGGAACTGAAAGTGATATAGAAATTATCGATGATCCTTGTGTGGATACTCCAAATAATATTGCCGTCGAAAAAGCACCTTACGTTGCAACCGTTTGGCTAGATGTCATTTCTGAAAGCTATCAGATAGCTTATCAGCGATGTTGTAGGAATGGATCAATCTTTAATATTCAAGATCCTGGTTCTACAGGAGTGGCTTATACCGTAGAAATCACACCAGAATCACAGCAATCATGCAATAGTAGTCCTGTCTTTAATGAGTTCCCTCCAGTATTTATCTGTGCAGGCTTAGATCTTGAATTTGATCACTCCGCAACAGATACGGAAAATGATGTCTTAGTGTATAGTTTTTGTGCACCACTGACTTCTGGTGGTACCGATGGTGCAACAACTCCTGGTGATCCAAATAGTTGTACGGGAGTCACTCCTGCGCCTCAAAACTGTTTGCCTCCATATGATTTAGTTTCTTTTGTTCAACCTGCTTACAGTCCTACTAATCCTATGGGTGGTGATCCAGTTATTTCAATTGATCCCGCAACTGGTATTATTACAGGAGTCCCAACAGTAATCGGACAATACGTAGTTGGTGTATGCGCCACAGAATTTAGAAACGGGGTCAAGATTGGAGAAATAAGAAGGGATTTTCAATTTAATGTAACCACTTGTACTCCACTCGTGGTCGCTGATATCAGTAATGATGTTGTTTTAGGTGGACAAGAATATCTGATTAATTCATGTGGAGAAACAGAAATCTTTTTCGAAAATCTCAGCTATGAAGAGGAAAATATAGATGGTAACATTTGGAGTTTTGATGTGGATGGAGATGGTGTTGACGAAACTTCAACGGATTGGGATGCTACCTTTACCTTTCCTGGAGTCGGTGAATATTTTGGTACGCTCATATTAAACCCGGGACAAGGAGTCTGTTCGGATACAGCAACGATTTATTTAAATATCTATCCGGCAATCACTGCGGATTATGATTTTTCTTATGATACCTGTGTGGCAGGACCTGTTTCTTTCATTGACAAGAGTTTTACAGGGGCGGATAATATAACCAACTGGACTTGGGATTTTAGTGGCGAAGGTGTCAAATCTGAACAAAGCCCTGAATTCCTATTTACCCAGCCAGGAGATAAAGATGTTCGACTAATTGTTGAAGATAATAATGGTTGTCAAGATACCCTAGATCAACAAGTTGAATGGTATCCAGCACCCCCTTTAATTATAATCGAACCCAGTAGTTTTATCGGCTGTGCTCCAGCAAATATTTTCTTTAATAATTTGTCTTCACCGATTGATTCTACCTATGATATAAATTGGGATTTTGGAGATGGGCAATTCGGTGACGAAATCAGCCCTTTTCATGTGTATGACGAAGTAGGATCCTACAGCGTCAATATTGAAATTACCACACCTATAGGTTGTCGAATTGAACAGACATTCCATAATTGGATAAGAATAGAACCCTCTCCGGAAGCAAATTTTAGTTTTACTCCCGAAAATCCTTCGAATTTTAATCCTTTGATTCAGTTTTACGATGAATCAATTGGTGCGGACACATGGCAATGGAACATGGGAGGTGAGGCTACTTTTTTCCAACCTGATCCGAGTTATACCTTTAAAGATACTGGCACATACGAAATTCAACTGATCGTTTTACATCCGTCTGGTTGTCCAGATACAATTGTTCAATTGATTGATATAGAACCAAGGGTAACCTTTTTTCTCCCCAATGCCTTTTCTCCAAATCAGGATGGTACAAATGATACCTTTATTGGCACAGGGTATTATGACGGTTTAGGGGACTATTCAATGACAGTTTGGAATCGATGGGGCGAACAAGTATTTGAATCAGATGATCCTTACATTGGATGGAATGGTACCAAAAATAATGTAGGTCAAGATTCGCCGACTGGGGTTTATGTTTATGTCGTGAGTTATCGTGGTCCTAGAGGTCAAAAACAAGAACTACGTGGTCATACAACCTTAATTCGCTAAGATTTTTACTTTTTATTGAGTTTTAGGTTGGTATTAATATAAAATACATATCTTTGCAGTCATTTTTAAGATGGAAAAATAAGTATCATGGATTTGATAAAATATGTACAGGAAAAGATGACTCAAGCCAATGAGCTTCCTGAATTTAGACCAGGAGATAATGTGGCTGTTCAGTATAAGATTGTTGAGGGTTCTAAGGAAAGAATTCAGACCTTTAAAGGAGATGTAATTCAAACTAAGGGACAAGGCAAAACCAAAACGTTTACAGTTAGAAAAATTTCAAACGGAGTAGGCGTGGAACGTATTTTTCCATTTGCTTCTCCAAATATCGTAAATGTACAAGTCCTTAAAAGAGGTAAAGTGAGAAGGGCTAAACTATTTTACTTGCGGGATTTAGTAGGTAAGAAAGCCAAAATTAAAGAGAGAACATTCGTAAAGAAATAATTTTAGGGGCTTGATTGCCCCTTTTTTTATGCATTAAAATTTTAAAGCATGGTTTTTAAGCCAGATTTTTAGTGTTTCAGGTGACTTATTAGTAACTTCTTCGCTTATCGTTATCAAATTTTTTCAATTATAAGAATGAAAAGAATAATCTGTTTTAGCTTTGTTTTATCATGTGTTCTCTTCTCTTGCGAAGAGGATGCCAAATGTAGCCAATCTGATCTGAATGGAAATTGGGATCTTTTTTTGGCGGAAAGAAACGGCAAAGAAACGGGAACTTTAAAAGGGACTTTTTTTAATTTCCAGTCTGATACCAGCTTGGTGACCAATGTTTTTGGAAGCGAAGAATCTTATAAGTACCAATTGAAAAGAAATAGAATTTTGACCAAAGGTGATAAAGCCATTGAGTTTAAAATAGAAACTATTCAAAAAGATACCCTCGTTCTTAGTGCTGAAATACAAAATAATGATTTTAAATTTTCGCTATTAGCTAAACAGTAAATATTGATTCTAGGTGCTTCGATTGAAAAAGTATTTTTCTCTTATTATTGGATTATTATTTTTCTGCCTTTCGGCGAATGGATTAGATGTTAGTGTCTCTCATA
>JAHDCZ010000019.1:1509-32647 GCA_020629615.1 Saprospiraceae bacterium | reverse complement strand
GGATTATTATTTTTCTGCCTTTCGGCGAATGGATTAGATGTTAGTGTCTCTCATACCAAATTTCATAATGATAAGAGTACATTTCTAGAACTACATTTTCAAATTATTGGAAAAACGATCAGTTTTAAAAGGCTTGATTATGACACATTAGAACTAATGGCAAAAGCTGACATCACGATTTATTTGGAAGCCAATGGAAAATTTTCTAATGTCCAAAAATATCAGTTAACTAGCCCAGTTTCGAATGATCCAGTCGATTTTATTGGTTCTCATCGCTTCGTACTTCCTGAGAATTCTGTTCAATTGGTGATTCAAATAGTAGACTCTTACGACAACACAAATATATTCGAATACAAAAAAAACATTGACTTCCAACCTCGTAACAAGGGAATTGACCAATCCGAAATTCAATTATTGGCTAGTGCATCACCTTCTAATGAAGTAAATGATTTAACCAAACATGGTTTTGCCTTCGAACCCTTACCATATAATTTTAGCAATAAAGACAGTACACTCATTTTTTTTAATGAGATCTATAAAACGGATCAATTTATGGATAATAGTTTTGTAGTTGGCTATAAAATCAACCTTGGCTATTTTGAAGAATTAGGACAAAAGATTAAACAAGGGTATAAAAAATATCAAGTGGGTCCAACGGTTCCAGTTTTGATCTCAATGGATGTTACGGATATAATTTCAGGAAACTATTCCTTGGTCATCGAAGTAATGAATAGAAACAAAGAAGTCCTGTCCTCTCAATACATTAATTTTCAAAGAAGCAATCCAGTCGGTGATTATCAAATAGTAGGAAGTTATAACGCCGAATTCTCAAATTCATTTGTTCATGGATTACCCAAAAACAAACTAGATTATTACCTAAAAGCTCTTAAGCCAGTTGCTCCTTATCATTTGACAGGAATATTGGCAAATGCCATTTCCAACCCAGAAATTGAACCAAAACAATATTTTATATTCAAATATTGGACAGACCTTTATGGAAAAAATTCGGAAGTTGCATTCGAGCAATATATGAAAGTTGCGGATGCAGTTCATGAAGAATTTTTTACCGGATTTGGATTTGGATTTGAATCAGATAGAGGGTATACTTATTTGAAATACGGACGACCAGATGATGTTTTGACAGTTGAAGATGAACCCTCTGCTCCTCCTTATGAAATATGGAGATATGATAAAATAGAACAGAATGGCCAAAGTAATGTTAAGTTTTTATTTTATAACCCTTCCATAGCTACGAATGATTTTGATTTATTACATTCAACTTGTAGACTCGAAAAGCAAAATCCTGCTTGGGAGGTTGAATTATATAAAAGTGCTTATTCCGAGGATAATCGGAATAATATAAATGCCACCACAGTACAACCTGGTATCAATCGAAATGCGAGAAGATATTTCGAAGAATTTTAATTCAGTTCAGTATCCTTCTTGACAGTTTTAAAGTCGTCAAGTATCGTTATTTTTGATACTTTTGTGAGAATTAATTTAGCTCCTATGTTTCGGTTTTTTCAATGGTGTATCGTTTTGCCTTTTTTGTTGTGTGCACAAGTCGTCTTTGCTCAGGCAACTGTTCGTGGAACAGTCTTAGATCGAGCTAACGGGGAGCCCATTATTTATGGAAATGTCTACTTGAAAGGCACCACTTTTGGCACAAATACCGACATCAATGGATTCTACACCTTGGCGAATGTCCCAGAAGGTGAATACATTTTAATGGCGACCTACATTGGTTATGATACCGTAAGAACAGAAGTTAAAATTCCACCAAAAGGCTTAACAACCAAAAACCTCTTTATGGAAGAAAATTCTGTTAAGCTCGGAGTAGTTGATATTTCGGCTAGAAGAGAACAAGCCAGAACAGAAGTAAGAATTTCAAAAGTAACCGTTTCACCAAAACAGATAAAAGCTTTACCTTCCACTGGAGGAGATGCCGATATTGTTCAATATTTACAGGTTTTACCTGGGATTATTTCTACGGGGGATCAAGGTGGTCAGTTGTTTATTCGTGGTGGATCGCCGGTACAGAATAAGATTCTTCTGGATGGCATGATCATTTATAATCCTTTTCACTCAATCGGATTCTATTCTATTTTTGAAACTGAGCTAATTAAAAATGTTGATGTTCTTACTGGTGGATTTAACGCAGAACATGGAGGTAGAATTTCTGCTGTCGTAGATATATCAACTAGAGATGGTAATAAAAGTAGATATGGTGGCCAGTTTTCTTTAAGTCCGTTTATGTATAAAGGCTTAATAGAAGGGCCTATTATCAAATTTCAAGAAGGAAAATCAAGTGCCTCATTTGTTCTTACTTCTAAGAGGTCAATAATTGATCAAACTTCAAAATCGCTTTATGCTTATGGTAATATAGATGAAGAAGTCGGTTTGCCCTTCAATTTCAACGATAACTATGGTAAAGTTTCTTTTAGAACAGCCAATGGGACCTATTTAAATATGTTTGGTTTTAACTTTAGTGATGAGTATAATAATCCTAACATTGCCAATATTAATTGGAAGAATCGGGGTGCAGGAGCTAATTTTAAGTTGATCCCAGGAAATAGCGGATTCATTGTTGGTGGTCTTTTTGGAATATCCGATTATGAAATAGGAATTCAAGAAGTGGGAGAAGATGAGAGAACTAGCCAAATTAGGGAGTTGAGTGCTGCTTTGGATTTTACTTTTTTTGGGGATAATAATGAGGTGAAATATGGATTTGATATCAAAAGTATCAAAACCGATTTTGTCTTCACCAACCCATTTGGTTTAACGCTTTCACAATTGCAGAATACTACAGAGCTATCCGGTTTCTTGAATTATCGTCAAGTCATTGGAGATTTAGTAATGGAAGCGGGGTTTCGAGGACAATTCTACGCATCTCAAAGTACCTTTTCCCCAGAACCGAGATTGGGTTTAAAATATAATGTGTCTGATCGATTAAGATTAAAAGCAGCAGCAGGTCTTTATTCCCAAAATGTTCTAAGCACATCAAATGAAAGAGATGTGGTGAATTTATTTTCTGGTTTCTTATCGGGTCCTGAATCTCAAGTCAGAGATACAGAAGGTAATTTGTTATCAAACAAACTCCAAAGAGCTTCTCATGTGATCGGAGGATTCGAATATGATCTCACCAATAATTTAGAAATCAATGTTGAGGGATACCTTAAAGATTTCTCGCAATTAATTATTGTAAATAGAAATAAACTATCACCTTCTGATCCTGATTATGCTACGGAAAAAGGAGAAGCTTACGGTGTCGATTTTTCACTTCGATATCAGCAAAATCGTACATATCTTTGGGCTACTTATTCACATGGCTATGTAAATCGTAATGATGGGATTCAAGAGTATCCTACAGTATTTGACAGAAGACATAATGTAAACCTCTTATCTACATATAATTTAGATGAAGCGGGCAAGTATCAAGTAAGTTTAAGATGGAATATGGGATCGGGGTTTCCTTTTACCAAAACACAAGGATTTTATAATAATAACTCATTCATAGCTGGAGTATCAACGGATTATATCACTTCCAATCCGGATCAAGTAGGAATTCTCTATTCGGATGAGAGAAATGATGGTCGTTTGCCTTATTATCATAGATTGGATTTGTCATTCACAAGCAAATTTGAATTCTCAAAATATACCAATCTGGAGACAGTTTTTAGTGTATCCAACGCCTACAATAGGGAAAATATATTTTATTTCGATCGAGTACGCTATGAGCGAGTAGATCAATTACCGATTATACCTAGTATTGGATTAAAATTAAATTTTTAAGCATTTCCAATTGATCTCTTTCTCGATTAAAATTATAGAGTACATTTAGTTATTCTTGATGATTTATTAGTATCTTTGCAGCGCTAAAATTCTGATGCTCGATGTTCGAGTTGTTCAGGAATGGTTAAACCAAATAATTTTTAGAAATGCCAGTTAAAATAAGATTGGCCCGAAGAGGCCGAAAAAAAGCACCATTTTATCACATCGTTGCAGCAGATGCAAGATCTCCTAGAGACGGTAAATTTATTGAAAAAATTGGTTCTTATAACCCAATGACCAAGCCTGCCACCGTTCAATTGGACGTTGATAAGGCTTATGATTGGTTAACAAAAGGTGCACAACCTACCGATACTGCAAGAGCCCTGTTGAGATTCAAAGGAGTACTATACAAAAAGCATTTACAGAGAGGAGTTGCAAAAGGTGCTTTGACTCAAGAAGCAGCAGATGCTAAATTAAAGGAGTTTATTGATGCCAAAGACCAAAAAGTAGCAGCAAGAGTTGAACAAACCAAGCAAGAAAGATTGGATTTCTTGACGATGGTTTCTGGTTCAGCAAAGCCAAAGGCTAAAATTGTTGAAACGGATACAGACGCTGGCGAGGCTTTTAGAGAAAATGCAGAAGAAGTAGCTGAAGTAGTCAATGAGGCTCCAGAAGCAGAAGCAGAAGCAACCGAAGCCGAGGCTCCAGTAGTTGAAGCTCCTGAGGCCGCTGCCGAAGAAACTCCAGCTGAAGATGCTCCAGCTGAAGATGCTTAATTACGTGTGCTGCGACCCAAATTCATCGAATTATTTGTATATTTATACAACCCAATAATGATTTAATTTTATTTTAGACCTGGTAAGGCTCAAATGTGTCTTACCAGGTCTAGCTTTATTAAAACGAGTTTAAAAAATTGTCATGCAAACTTTAAATCAAAAATATATTATTCAGCTTGAAAGTATCAAAACGAGTATACAGAACTCAGATATTCTTCAGCGATATTTAGAAGATGAGGAAGATGAGGTTTATAATGAATTGCGTAATGCCTTTGAACCTGAAATTCAGGCCCTGCATGAAAAGATAGTCCATGAAAATCCGTTACAAATTATAGCCTTCGAAAAACTACTTTTTGATGATGAGTATGAAGGATTATATCTGCCTAGAATTCTAGGGTATAGTGTTTTACGTGGAGAAGTATCAAAAGATAGAATAAAATATCTTCGACCACAAAGTCACTTCAGAGACGTACTTCTGACTGTTTGTAACTCCATAAATTTTGATGTTTTAAAACTAAGAATTGGGCAAGCACTTCAAATGGGATTCGCGCTAAGTAGTGACATTTGGATTACCAATATTATCAAATCAATTGATAATAAAAAAGTAAAGCAGTTTTTGGATAGTCAAAAATTGGAAAAATACAGAGATTCTAGAATTCGATGGACTGGTTTGGTCAAGTTCAGAAAACAATTCGAAAGTTTATCGTATCAATCTGCGGATTTTCCAACGAGTCCAAGCGAATTGAAACAGTTAGCACCCGCTTTGTCTGGATTCCTGTTGTTTAGAGCATCTTCAGGCTTAGATAATTCTAGCCTAAATGGACCCATAAAGGAGTTTATCGATAATAAAGACTTCCGAAAATCACCAGAGTATATCGAATTGATGATCATTATCGGAATGTGTTATCCAACAAAGGATGATTTAAGAATTTCTTACATGAATGCGCTTGCTGACCTTAGGGATAATTACCCCGAATTTGATGAGCAATATTTTCAAACTCTTAAAGATTTACTAGACAGCCGAATTGATTTCAAGGGCAGTAACTTTAAAGGCTTTTCAGATATGATTGATCGTAAAAAGGATGATCAATTGAGTCAATATTACAACATGATGGATGTTGTAAATTCCAAAGGTTATGTGCATAATGATGCGATAGAAGCAGTCGCAAGTTTTTACGAACAACACGAAGGACGATCTATTGAAAATGAATGTACAAGACAAATCATCTTTGGTCATTGCGCCGAATTGATGAATAATTTACCTTTGGAAAGTTATTCTGATTATTTTGAAATCAATAAGGTGTTTGTAAGTTATATGAACGTCTTTTCGAATCAGAAATTTAACCAAAATGTCAAGGATCTAAGCTTGAAATATATTAAGCGATTGATAAAGAAATACACCGATAAAAGAGGGCGAGATTATCAAGAGATTAAGAAATTTGTGAAGACAACCTTCCTTGAGTTAGGGTTTATGAAAGAAAAAGAATTGATTGAATTATTCAAAACTAAACGTAAGAAAAAGGTAGCTTAATACTTTAGATGATAAGTGACTTCCTATTTGGTTTCCAGGCATATTTCAGGGCGTTTCGATTTATCGCCCTTCACCGACTATGGTCTTACGCTATCATTCCTGGATTGATAAGTATACTTATTGGAGCAGGCATTATTTCAGTCTTTTATTTTTCTTTTGATAATATCTCCTTTTGGTTGTCAGATGTTTATCCTTTCGAATTTGGCAAGGCAATCTTAACTAAGTTTGCTGCTTTTGTAGCTTCTGTACTTGGAGCAGCTGGCTCTTTATTTTTGTATAAGTACCTCATTGTTGTCATCGCTTCACCATTTATGTCCTTACTTTCCGAGAAAGTAGAATTCATTTTAAATCCCTTGCACGAAGAAAAAAGTTTCAACCTTGCACGAGCCATTAAAGAACTGGTTCGCGGACTCTCTATTGCCATAAGAAATATTGTTCGAGAATTACTATTTACTTTGGGCTTAATAATCATTGGTTTTTTTCCGGTTGTAGGAGTGATTTCGGTCCCAATGATATTTTTAATTCAGGCGTATTATGCAGGATTCGGGAATATGGATTTCTATTACGAGAGATTCTATAACATTAAAGAAACAGTTCGAGAGGTCAGAAAAAACCAATTTGTTGCCATTGGTAACGGTACCTTCTTTCTCTTACTCTTGATGATCCCCGTTGTGGGATTATTTTTAGCACCTTCTCTTGGTTGCGTTGCGGCAACACTCTGTTGTGACGAAATTCGAGAGTCAGAATCCGATGGATTAGTCTAAGACTAACTTATATCCTACACCCCGTATGGAATGAAAATATTCTGGCTTTTTTGGGTCTTTTTCAAAATATTTACGAAAGGATAGGATGAAATTATCGATCGTTCTAGTGGATGGATAAACATCATAACCCCAAACAGTCTGAAGGATTTGTTGTCTCGAAACAACTTCGTTTTTACGTTCAAAAAGCATTTTTAATAACATAGCCTCTTTATTCGTCAAAACAAAATTTCCTTGAGTTCCAGTTGCTTCATAAGTTTTAAGATTGATGCGGTTTTCACCGAATGTAAAGATGTCAATGTTTTCTTTTTCTTGCGGAAGAGAACGTTGAAGTAGTTTTTGAATTCTTAAGAGAAGTTCTTCTAAATTGAAAGGTTTTGCAAGGTAATCATCGGCACCCTTTTTTAATCCATGAATTTTATCTTGAGTACTATCCTTTGCGGAGAGCATCAAAATCGGAATAGAAGAATTATTCAGCCTTATTTGTTCGCAAATTTGAAAACCATTAATCTCTGGAAGCATAATATCCAATATTGCCAAATCAAATCGCTGCTCGTTAAAAATCTTAAGCGCCTCTTTTCCTTTAGAAGCTTCTACTACTTCATAGCCTTCAATTTCTAGATTGAGTTTGATCAGTTTTCGGATACTTTCCTCATCTTCTACAATTAAAATTCTATACATGAGCGTTGTTTTTTGCCAGTGGTAGATTTACGGTTATTTTGGAGCCTTTCGGCGAATGAGAATTTATTTTTATACTGCCATTGTGTGCTTCAACAATTGATTTACAGATATAAAGTCCTAGTCCAGTTCCCTTGGTAGTTCTTGTTTCTTCATTTCCAATTCGATAAAATTTATCAAAGACATTCGTTCTTTCCTTTTCGGGAATTCCGATACCATTATCAATAATGGAAAACTGAACGTGGTTATTACTATATATAGTTGAAATACTTAAAACTGGATCATCACCTGCATATTTGATACCATTGTCTATCAAATTATTTAAAATTGTTTCGAGTGCAATCTCATCTCCATTAATTCTGTGCTCATCTGACTCCAATTTGACATTTATTACTGTATTAGGATATTTATTTCGTGCATGTCCTACCGCGAGCTTAATAATATCGGAAAGCAGTAATGGCTTAAAATGATACACATAGTTTTGATCTAGTTTGGCCGCTAAGAGAAGATTGTCAACCAAATTTGAAAGTCTATTATTTTCATGGATACCGGTATCGATCAAGTCACTTTTTTGCGTAGAGGTAATATTCTCTCTTTTTAAAGTTTCTAAAGCGAGTTTAGTCGCTGCCAATGGAGACTTTAATTCATGCGTAATAGATAATAAGAAATTGTTTTGTTGTTGATTGGTTTCCATTCCTTTCTTATAAGCTCGATAAATAAAGAAAATACCAATGATAAGCATTAAACCAAATACCATGGACTCTCCTAATATCATCGTATTCTGACGTCGATATCTATTTTCAAGCCTTGCTAAATCAGTTTTGGATTCTCCCTGCAAACTAATTAGTTCTTTTTGATATTGATAGACCTCAGTATTTTTTTTGTGTAATAAAACGGACCACCACATCAAGGCAATAAGCATATATGCTATTACAAAAAAAGATAGAATCCGTAAACTAAACTTTTGTTTCATCTTTTCAACTAAACAGAATATCCATGCATCTGTTGATTTTTTCAGCTGCTATTTCCAAATCTTTATAATCGTGGGCGGCAGAGATGAAACCTACTTCATAAGCAGATGGACCTAGATAGATGCCAGCTTCTAATAGTAATGCATGTAACGATCTGAAAAGATCAGACGCACTAGAATCTAATTCATCTGCTCTTTGTATTCGTTTTCTAGAAAATGATAGCCAAAAAATTGACCCAATAGATTGTACATTCATATTATAATCTTTTGCTCTGATATTTTCCAACAAAAGATTGACAAAAAACTGTGTCTTTTTTTCCAAATCACTATAAAAGCCATCCTGTAATAATTGATTGAGGGCTGCTATTCCAGCCGATAGGCTGATGGGATTAGCAGACAATGTACCTGCTTGATAAACCGGTCCTTCTGGAGCGATATGAGCCATGATTTCACTTCTTCCTCCATAAGCTCCAACAGGCATTCCACCACCAATGATCTTTCCAAACGTAATTAAATCGGGTTCTATATTATAATATCCCGCCGCACCTTCAAATCCAACTCGAAAACCAGAGATTACCTCATCAAAAATTAACAGGATATTATGTTCATCACATAAGGTCCTCAGCCAAACTAAGAAATTGTGATCTTGTATTAATAGTCCATTATTAGCAGGAATAGGTTCAATAATAATACAAGCAATGTCTTGATCTTCGGCCAAAAGTTTTTCTAAACCCGCTAAATCATTCAACTGCAAAACCAAAGTATCTTTTGCGAAACTTTCTGGAACACCTGCAGAGGTACTTACTCCAAATGTTGCCAAGCCAGATCCTGCTTTAACAAGGAGAGAGTCCACATGACCATGATAACAGCCTTCAAATTTAATCACTTTGGATTTTCCAGTATAGCCCCTCGCCAAACGAAGAGCAGACATCACGGCCTCAGTTCCTGAACTTACAAAACGCAATTTTTCCAGAAATCTGTGATTTTGGAGGATTAATTCTCCAATTTCATTTCCCAGCTTGTTCGGTGTTCCAAACGATGTCCCATTTTCAAGTGTTTTTGAGATCGCATTTTTAATTTTAGTGTTGTTATGCCCCAAAATTAAAGGTCCCCAAGAACAACAAAAGTCTATAAATTCGTTATTATCTTCATCCACTATTTTACAACCATTTCCCGCTTTCATGAATAAAGGTGGACCATCGACAGATTTAAAAGCTCTGACTGGTGAATGAACTCCTCCAGGAAACATGGATTGCGCTTGTTCAAATAGTTGTTTGGAATTTTCTTTTTTTAACATCGTAGAAATTTGTTATAAAGATATTTATGATCAGTCTTATATGGGTCATTTTATCGTAAAATAGCTAAGATTAAAATTTTTGTGGTATTAAACTTAACTATTCTAAATTACTATCTTTGAAACTTATGTGCCTTCAAACAATGGGCATTTCAGGATGAGAATGAACGTTTATGATTTTTTGAACTTAATAAACCGAGATGGCTATGTAGCTATTGAAGGTCTTGGAATACTGTACAAAGTTCATCAAGTCGCTTCATTTGATTATCGAAATAATGTATTAAAATCCCCTTCAGATAGTTTGGGTTTTTCTGAGGCCATTTTTGAGCAAGAAAATTTAAAAGCATACATCGCTGAAAACTATGATATCTCTATAGAAAATGCAAATGCTCAAGTTGAAGCTTTTGTCGAAGATGTCATTTCCAGTATATTAAAAAAAGGTTCATATATTTTGGATCAAATAGGGGTGATTTCTAAGAATTCCACTGGAATTGTATTTGAGTCACAAAAGAACCTATATCCAGGTTTGCCTACCTTGAGTGTAAATCCGATCATACGTGATGAGGAGAAAAAAACCGACAAAATTCAACAAGTAATACAGGATAATTCTATACCTACTTATGATTATTCACGAGATGATTCTTCTATTTTTTCTTGGTTGAAATATATAATTCCCGTTATACTAATTTTGTCCTTCATTCTTCTGTGGCGATGTTGTTCATCGTTTGATGATGGGGGAAAGGATTCTGTTTTGGCTGAAACAAATGTTTCTGAAGTCGAAACAACAACTAAAAATGACGGAAAGATAAAAATTATAGAAGATTCAATGATTCATTCTGAATCTCAAGCAATTCCTTCCGAAGAAATTACTTCACAAGAAGTTATCTCAGATGATTTCTCTGATGAAACTTCAGATCAATATAACAATCTGGTAGATGAAGAAGAAATTTCTCCAAATGAAGAATCGCCAACGCAATATCAAGAATGCATTATAATAGCAGGTACTTTCGGAAAAGCAAAGAATGTTTTGAAAATGATGGACCGAATTGAACGTTTAAATCTTGAGGTATATGACGAGGTATTACCCAATGGACTAACTAGAGTTGGATTTACATTCGACGGAAGTCAAAAGGATTTACCACAATATTTGCGGGAAATAAGAAAAATACTTGATAAAAATGCTTGGTATTTAGTTCCCCAGCTTACCGTTCATTAATTACATCCCAAATCAATTCTTGATCGCTCATCGTTATTAGGAAAGCAGTTGCCAGATGGAAGAGCATCTGGTTTATACCGAGTTAATTGAGGATCTCGCAAAGAAACTCTCAAGAATTCCACCAAATGTTCTTTTTCCTGCTCAGTTAAAAATAAGCTCTTAAATTTGCTGGAGAGCATCTCATTCGATACGTTACTATTTTCAGAAACTGCCAAGTTTTTATATTCGACTAGATCTTCTAGACTGGTAACACTTGCTCCATGAAAATAAAACGGAGTATCTTCCATGTTGTAAATGCCAGGTACCTTGAACGCATATAAATCTTCGGGATCTTTTGTAAAGGCATATCTACCTAAATTACGAGGATCAGATGGACTGGTATCAAAAGATGGCATTTCCCACATGTCTTTTACACCTAAAGCGTGAAATTCTAAGGAGCCTAAATTCTGATTGAAGTGACATTGGTAACATTGTGCTTTACCGAAAAACAAGATTCCACCTTTCTTTTGAGCGTAGGGGAGTGCATCTGCATCACCTTTCAACCAATCTTGAAAAGGAGCTCGATTAGAAAGCAGAGTTCTCAAGTAAGCAGAAAAAGCAAGAGAAGCGGTAGCCTGAGTATATCGTTCGGATTCTTCTACATCAGCAAAAACTTCATCATATAATTCAAGGTAACCTAATTCTTCCAGTATCTGTTTATTAATTTGAATACGGTGGGTTACTAAACCTTCCATGTTTTGTGATTCAATGCCTTCAAAACCATAGTGGTTTACCTCAGCCGCTCCTTCCCAATGTTCTTCTGTGCCAGCATTAACACCTGTTGCACCGAATTGACCATTCCAAAAGGTATTGGTCACATAGGCCACATTCAACAGATTAAGCGGTCTAGCACTTTGGACGTCAAGTTCTGTTTCGTCGTAATCCTGAAGTTTTTTTCTTTTTTCACCCTTAATTCCATACCCTTCACCACCATCTGCAATACCTTGAGCGGTACCTGGACGAAATCCTGCTTCTGGGATATGGCAGGTTGCACAAGAATACGTTCCTTTACCCGATTCTTTAAGAGCATCCAGTGCTAATCCTGTTTCATAAAAAAACAACTTCCCTAAAGTAACTTTGGCCTCAGTAAGAGGGTTTTTGGGATCAGCTGGAATTTCGGAGAGATCATCCTCGTCTGGGAGAATATAAAAATCGATGGATCCATCAGGAGATTGCGCTTTAATGTTCTGCCTAAGCTGATTATCTAACTCCACTAATAGGGGCATTTGATCTTTACTACAGGCATAGATCAAAAATACAACTACAGAAAAAACGAGTAACTTTTTCATCTCTTTCGCTAAAATTCAGATTAAAAATCGGTTAAAGATAATACTTTTAAGAGATAAATTTACAATTATCATATTGTAAATAAAAGCAATATGTAAAATATTATTGAACAGATACTTGTAACTGCTATTCTTACTCCGTCAACTTCGGCCATAATCGTATTAATCCTATCATACATAAAACGAAAATGAATCCATATAATGCTGCCCAAGAATAAGAACTCATTAGTGTAGCCCCTACTAGAAAAAGTAAAGAATAGATCATGATTGATCCCAAAATCGTTCCTAGTATTCCATTCTGCATACTCCAGGTGTTTCCTGATGGAATGTTGCTGTCTGAGATGTTTGCTATCGGAGTCCATCCTGTTTTGGAAGGTCTAATTTTTTCATAAAATTTTAGAAGTGTTTGGTCACTTTCTGGTGAGGTAGAAAAAGTTACTACCAACCAAATTATTGTCGTCAAAAATACAGCAAATGGGAATTGAAAATCCGTTGAAATAAAACTAAATAGTTCAGTAAAATTCATCAATAGTGCGATAATGCCAGAAGCAATCATGGCTGAAATTTCACTCCAAATGTTAATCCTCCACCAAAACCATCTCAAGATGAAAATTAAACCTGTTCCAGCTCCAAACATTAAGATGATATCAAAAAGTTGTTTAGCATTGGTCAGAGCGAGCGCAAAAGTTGCGGCGAGAATCATCATTGCAACAGTTGATAATCTTCCTACAAATACTAACTCTTTCTCGGTTGCATTGGGTTTGATGAATCGTTTGTAAAAATCGAAGACAATATAAGATGACCCCCAATTTAAGTGTGAAGAAATAGTGCTCATAAAAGCAGCAATTAAAGAAGCTAAAACGAGTCCTAATAACCCTTTAGGAAGAAAAGAAAGCATAGCTGGATAAGCGATATCATGACCTAGTTTGCCCTCAGAAATATTTGGAAAAGCAGTTTTTAAACTTGCCAGATCAGGATAAACGATTAAAGAAGCAAGCGCAACTAAAATCCACGGCCACGGTCGGAGAGCATAATGACTAATATTAAAAAGAAATGTCGCGGAAATAGCATGTTGTTCGTTTTTGGAGGCTAACATTCTTTGGGCAATATAGCCTCCGCCGCCTGGTTCCGATCCGGGGTACCAAGCACTCCACCACTGTACTGCCAAAGGAATGAGGAAAACTGTGAAAAATAATTTCTTATCTGAGAAATCGGGTATAAAATTGAGACTGTCTTTTACTGCTTCATGGTTAAAAAGGTTTTCTAAACTCTGGACCTCAGGGTGTTTTATTGCTACGACAGCCGCACCAATGGCACCTACAATAGCGATAAAGAAAAGCAAAAAATCAGTCAATATTACTCCTCTAAATCCTCCCGCTGCACTGAAGATCATAGTCACTAAACTGGCAATACCTATGGTTTCAATGGGACTAAGACCCAACATGATCTCGCCAATTTTAACCGCCGCCAAAATGACACCACTCATTGCCAATACATTAAACGCTAATCCTAAATAAATCGCACGAAAGCCACGAAGTATACTCGCTCCTTTACCACCATAGCGTAATTCATAAAATTCTAAATCAGTATTTATCTCAGATTTTCTCCATAAACGAGCATAAATAAACACAGTGAGCATTCCTGTGAGCAAAAATGCCCACCAAACCCAATTGCCCGCTATACCATTTTGACGAACAAGATCTGTGACCAAGTTTGGGGTATCCGTCGAAAAGGTAGTGGCTACCATTGAAATTCCTAGAAGCCACCAGGGCATTTGTTTACCAGATAAGAAATACTCCGTGCTACTTTGACCTGATCTGCGAGAAGACCAGACTCCAATTCCTAAGGAAATAGATATTACAACAATTACTATAATCCAATCCAGTGTACTGAGTAACATGCCATTTTTTATTTTGAAGATACAATAATGAATTGATGCTCAATTGAATTTATCAAATAATACTATCTTACACATTAAAAAATATAAGTATATATGGAAATGACGCTTTTAGTTTTGGCTGCCGGCATGGGAAGTCGATATGGAGGTTTAAAACAGATGGATGCCTTTGGTCCTAATGGAGAGACAATTATTGATTATTCGATCAATGATGCGATAAATGCCGGTTTTACAAAGGTTGTCTTTATTATCAGAGAGCATTTTAAGGATGATTTTATTTCATTCTTCTCAAATAAATTCGAGGATAAAATTGCAGTTGATTTTGTAACTCAAGAATTAGATAAGATCCCTGAAGGCTACACTTATCACAAGGATAGAGAAAAACCCTGGGGAACCGCACATGCCTTATTAATGGCAAAAGATGCTATCAAGGAACCCTTTGCGGTAATTAATGGTGATGATTTTTATGGTCCAGACGCCTATAAAACCTTAGCTAAGTTTTTTAAAGATCAGTCAGAGCAATCAAAAACGTATTCCGTGGTTAGCTACTTTTTGAAAAACACGCTTTCGGACCATGGTGCAGTTAATCGAGGTGTTTGCTTTCAAGATGAAAATGGAAATTTGAAGAAAGTTGTTGAGTGTATAAAAATACAAAGAGGAGAGGATGGCATTATTAGTTATCCTGAAGGTGAAGGTCGAACTGAATTATCAGAAGATACTTTAGTATCAATGAACATGTGGGGTTTTCTGCCTTGTTTTTTCGATCATTGTGAGGCGCAATTTAAAGTATTCCTTGAAGCCCGAGGGCATGAATTGAAGTCTGAATTTTATATTCCTTCGGTGGTAGATGCATTGATTCAAAATAAAATCATGGATACCAAAGTATTGACTTCAGATGCTAGCTGGTTTGGTGTAACATATCAAGAAGATAAGCCTTCAGTAATTGCTAAATTGAATGCATTGATCGAAAAAGGTGTTTATCCAGAAAACCTTTGGGGATAGTATTAATATGAAGAAGCTTTTAGTACTTACAGGAGGAGGCGATTGTCCAGGATTAAATGCCGTTATTCGAGCTATTGTTAAATCAGCTACTTTAGATGGCGGTTGGGAGGTATATGGTTCAAAAGAAGCCTTCAATGGAGTGATTAGTGATCCGGTTGATATTGTGCGACTTTCGTCGAATGAAGTTGGTGGTATCCATGTTAAAGGAGGAACAATTATTAAAACCACGAATAAAGGAAATCCATTAGCGTATCCAGTTAAAAACGATCATGGCGAAATCGAAATGAAAGATATATCAGGAACGCTGGTAGAAAAAATAAAGAAATTAAATTTTGATGCGGTTATAAATATTGGTGGGGATGGATCTCAAAAAATCTCGCAAAAGCTATTTGAAAAAGGATTGAATATTGTTGGTGTTCCCAAAACAATCGATAATGATTTATCGGCAACAGATTTAACTTTTGGCTTTACCACTGCGGTACAAATTGCATCAGATGCCTTCGATAAATTGGTAACTACGGCTTCCAGTCATCATCGTGTTATGATATTGGAAGTAATGGGTCGAGATGCGGGTTGGATTGCACTTCATACAGCAATTTCTGGTGGTGCAGAAATATGTTTGATCCCCGAAATTCCCTTTGATTTAAATGAGGTACTTACCAAGATTAATCAGCGCTACGATCAGGGGAAAGGTTTTGTTAATATCGTGATTGCCGAAGGGGCTAGAGCAATTAATCAAGAACAGATTGGAAAAATTGATCAATACTCTGAGCATATAAAATTAGGAGGTGTTGGAAATACGCTCAGAAAGCAGCTAGAAGATATGGGATGTGAGCCCGAAATTAGAGTTGCAATATTGGGGCATATCCAAAGAGGAGGTACTCCAATGGCATTTGATAGGATTTTGGCAACGGCCATGGGAAAAGCTAGTTTTGATTTGGTAAAAAATCAACAATTTGGTCAAATGGTTTGCTTGAAAAATAATACTATATCTTCAGCAAGCCTCAAAGAGGCCACTGAAGATTATAATTTTGTCAATTTAGATCACTATTTAATAAAAACCGCTCGTGCGATTGGAATTTCCTTTGGTGATTAGTTAACGCGTTTTTAAAATTGGGAATCCTGATATCCCTTTGTCAGTAATGATTTGAATAGAATAGAATCCACCTGTCATTCGTTCTAAAGAAGTAAATTTCTTTTTAAACGATCCTAGCTTCAGGTTTGATTCCTGATAATTTACATATTGTTTTCCTGCAAGATCTGTGATTATAATTTGAACAAATTCAACATCATCTAATTCAAGCTCTAGATTAAACTCTTGATTGAATGGGTTGGGATATATATTGACGTTTGAGATTCCGGTCGCATTAAGATCAGTTGTACTGGTTGAACAAGCTGTCTTGAAACTAAATTCACTGTATTCAGATAAAGTCGTTTCACAAACTGTTCTGATTCGAAGATCATAGGTAGTACAAGCGTTTAAGTTTTGTATGGGCGTTTCAGGGTCAAGGGTAGCAAAGATCGTCCAATCAGCTGTTCCTTCTTCGCGGTATTGAACCTCATATCCGACAGCTCCAAAAGAACCCGACCATTCCAAATTCACACTTGTCATCAAGGAGTCATTCATTAATGAAGTAGGAGCACCGCAAGGGGCGCCTTCAACAAAATGCGCAATGATTTCATCTCCTGTTTCTAAACTCATCTGAATAACAGCATCCATTTGTGAAGGTCCGAAAGTATTGTTCGAAACCTCCCAGTACCAAAATTGATTTCCAATATTTGGAATTCCTTCCAGTTCTAGTTCTATTCCGCCAAAGTAAGTAGATTCCCAAGGATAATTTGAGCCTACAACTGTATTTGCTCTGACCTTACCACTATTTGGTGGGTCCACCTTGATTAAAACATCGTATGGTCCTGTAATGCCTTCGTCTTCATAGCAATCCACAATACCATCGTCCAGAAGCGTACATCTGGTTTCAATGAAATCTTTTAAGCTTCCAACGTTGTCTTGCCATTCACTATAACTACCTCCCCAGCGGTCAATATGAGCTTGCATTTCTGGCTCGATTTGAGCAATTAAACTATCCAAAAAAGGAATCACGTATTCACAAGAAAAGTAAGAGTTATTGAGATCAGCATATCTATTGATATACTTGGCTAGAAATTCATCATTTTCAAAGAGGGCTTGAAAAATTCCAACATGACCTTCAAAATCTACTCCATCTCCAATCTCCTCAGGGTCACATGGATCGGCATCGGGATCCTGTGTAGGTACATTAGAATAATTTATATAATGACCAAAAGTGGCGTCTTCATCCCAAAGTATATATCTCCACTTTTGCGCATCTCCATCAGGTTTTCTTCCTCTCCACCATCCAGTATTCCAGTTTAACCAATCACTTGAAACATTCCAGGAATGTAAAATGATATAATCAATAAGACTTTCAAGATTTAATCTTTCTGCAACATAATCATAATTGTCTTGTATCGTAAGGTCATTGTTTTCAATGTAATCTCTTAATTCATACCACTCAACACTGGAACCGTATTCTTCCCATGTACCACCCCATGTTTTAATGAAATCAATCCATTGTTTACCCTGATTGTAATAATATTTGGTATAGTCATGATCATCTACTTTTTCTCTTATTTCGTAGACACCCCAATATTCACCATTGATATATATGATACAAGGTTCATAGGTTCTTTCATCCATTTCCATATCGGCTTCTTGAGAAAGCGTGTGAACAAAAGCATCTCTGATGTGTGCTCCACCAAATTCAAAAGGATAATTGTCATTTGCTCCAGCCTTTAGGATTAATCGCTGGAATTCATCTCTATCTTTTCTTCCAAAAATTTGATCATCTACATCACTGTCATAACCAAATTGATCACGGACGATGAAATCAATCCCTCTTTGTGGATATGCCCAACTATCATTTCCATGTTTATTAAATTCACCGACAGCTTCATCTCTCTTTAGACCGTCTTTACCGAAGTATTCAAGACTACCCACAGGTTCATTAAACGAGCCATCCATCAGTTCTGATAGTGCATCTCCACCGGCAATGGACAAAACTTTCAAGGTATGATCGGAATTCACAAAATAGGTGTTGGTCTCAATAAAACTCTCTAAGTCAGCGCTTGGGGAGTAAGCAATCGCTCTAATCACAGTTGTCGAATTGACATCAAATGGCCCAGTATATTGGTTATCTGTATTATCAGGTTCGGATCCATCCGTTGTATAATAGATGGTTGCCTGTGGGTCAGAAATCAAGATGGATACTTGTACAGAACCATTAAAAAAACCAGCAGATGGCTCAATGTCAGGTGTTGCTGCGTAACCATTAAAAATATTATCGTTTTCTGATCCTGGTGTTGGATTTAAGGAAACCCCCCAATCTCCAGATCCATCCGTAGTTCGCGCCCATGAATTATTGGTTTTGTTGGGAATATCCAAATCATGACTGTCGATAATGGTTCCACTTGGGTCCGTAAAAAGTACGGCTTCAATACCATTTGTTTGAGTGATTTTAAAATTCGTGTGCATTTCTGCTCCTGAAAGGTCTTTCCCAGAAGCCCAAAAAAGCATGTATTGTCCGGCATCAATTATAGTTCCACTAGGGATTTCCCATTTCATTGGTTTTGCAAATCGATCGCTTAAGTGATAACCTGAAATATTAACTGGACTTGATCCACTATTATATAATTCAATCCAATCGGAGTCATCCCCAAATTGATCTGTAAACGTGTTAAAGTTAGCAGCAGAAAATTCATTGATTACAACTTGTCCACTGAGCGTAAAGTGAATCATGAACAATGCTAGAAGGTGTAGCTTTTTCATATTTAAATTTCTATCTACGTAAGTTAATACAAAGTGTTCTTAATAAAGGTGATAAATGTTGCATTTGTCACCAAAATCATAAAGAATTATCTTAAGATCTTATAGTTTTTATATTCTCCTATTCGATAGCCCGTATATTTTTCAACGATCCGCTTAATCTTGTCCTTCGTAGTATAGCTATTGGAACTGATGTCATGGTCAAATTGCCAATTCTTTTGAGCGATTCTATTGGCAATAACTTTAGGATGATTTCCTTGATATTTTTTTAAGGATTTTATTCGACTGTAGTCGAATGTAGAAGCCTGAACAATATTATCCTCAAGCCACTGATCATCGTGCCAAAGTCGATGAAAGTTTTCTTGTTTCTTTTGCATTTTGCTTGGATCTTTTACCCAGCCATAATGATGAATGAACGCTTCTAATTCTTTTACTTGAAGTTTTTGGTTTTCGTTTTTTCGGAACCCTTGTGCATCGCGATAGGAATAGAAAGACTTATTGTTTTTTATTATTCGTATTTCTTTTCTATACCAATTGCTAGCATCGCCAATATAATCATAGCTTCCATAAAAGTGTCGATATTGAAACAAGAGACCATCAACCTTTTTATCATTCGCGTAAGCAGATAAAGCCTTGTAAATCTTATCACTGTGATCTTCATGAAGCACTTCATCTCCTTGAATATAAAAAGCCCAATCATAATCTTTGGGTATGGCCTGGAATGCCTTATTGGTTTCGGCCGCTAAAACTGCTCCTCCTTCTCGTAAATTATCATTCCAAACCGTATCGATGATTTTGATTCTAGGGTCAATGGAATCTACTAAGTTTCTAGTATTGTCATCAGATGCTCCAACGGCCACTATAACCATGTCACAAAAAGGCAAGATTGATTGTATCGCTTCAACGATGGGGTAGTCGAAGGTAATCGCATTTCGAATAAAAGTGAATCCACAGACTTTCATACAACAAACCTATAAAAAAAAAAGAAGCTACCGGTTGATAGCTTCTAAATCGAAAAAGCATGAAAAAACTTCTAACTACTACTTATTTGACGTGGAAAAATTCATATAGGCACAAACAAATAAGTAGAAATGATTAATTTTTATACATAAATTAATCAGTAATGTTTAATTAATTGATTTAAAACTGGTTATGTAGTATTGTAATCCTTAAGATAAAAAGGTGATCAGTACTCCAGCAGCAATTGCCGAGCCAATAACACCAGAAATATTAGAAGACATGGCATATTGAAGAAGATGATTGCTCTTATCATGTTTCAAAGCGATATCATTGGCCACACGAGAAGCCATAGGTACGGCACTTAATCCAGTGGCCCCAATAAGAGGATTAATCTTCTTTTTGCTGAATAGATTAAAAATTTTCACCGCAATAATCCCACCTAAGATGGATATGGAAAAAGCAATAAATCCTCCAAGCACTATCATTAAGGTGGTTTTATTCAAAAAGGTATTAACAGTCATAGTAGCACCAATCGTAAGCCCCAAGAAAATTGTCGCCGAGTTCATGATGGTCTCAGATGCTGCTTGAAAAAGTCTATTGGTATCGGAGCCAATTTCTTTAATTAAATTACCAAACAATAACATTCCTATTAGTGGAATTGATGAAGGGACAAGTAATGCGATCATTGTTCCTAAAAGTATCGGAAAGATGATTTTTAAAGCTCTCATGTTTTTGATTTCAAGCTTGTTTGGATACAGCTTGTCCTGCTCTTTCATATTGATTTTTAACTCCTTTTTAGTCATTGAAATATTGACAATCAAAGGAATAATCACTGGGACAAGCGCCATATAAGAATACGCTGCGATGGCAATCGGACCCAACAATTCTGGGGCAAGCATGATGGCAGTGTAAATGGCGGTGGGACCATCCGCTCCTCCAATAATACCTAAAGCAGCAGCTTCATTAATAGAAAATCCCAATGCAATAGCAGAGATTAATACTGTGAAAATCCCAATTTGAGCAGCAGCGCCAAAGAATGCTAATCGTAAATTTCGAAGCATGGGACCAAAATCAGTCATGGCTCCAACGCCCATAAAAATCAAGGGAGGAAGTAGTCCCGTTTTAATCAGCGCATAATATAGCATGTTCATGATTCCAAACTCTTTGGCGATCTCTATCAAAGTTAAATGCTCCATGTTGTTTTCTGTCGTTGCTTGGACCACAGCCATATTGCCTCCTGGGAAATTTGCCAAGAAAACTCCAAAGGCAATGGGAACAAGGAGTAAGGGTTCGTATCTTTTTTTTATGCCTAAATAGAGTAAAAGGAAGGCAATACCTAACATTAATAATGTGGTCGGTTGCTGACCAATTTCAGCAAAACTGGTCATTTCAAATAATTTATTTAAAATGTCCATTCTATGCTATTTTAATGATTTCATCGTCTTCTTCGATGTCTTGACCATGAGAAGCTAATATTTCAACGATGGTTCCAGCTTTATCTGCACTAATGGCATTAATTACTTTCATAGCTTCAATGTAAGCCACAGTGTCACCAACTTCAACTTTGTCACCCACTTTGATGCCTTTATCATTGTTGTCTTTTGTGAGGTAGAATTTTCCTTCGAGTGGTGCCGTAATGTAATTAAAATCTCCGATGTTTTTTGAAGCTTCGGTCTTATTGTTTTGAGTTGCTGGACTTGAGTCAGAGATCTGATTAGGGTAACTAATCTGTACTTTATATTTATGACCATCTATTTCTACTTCCATGTTTTGGGGAAGATCTTTGATAGAGCTTGGTCCATTTTTTTTCATCTTCCGTTCCTCCATGTCGGTCAAAAATTTGGTTTTTGCTTCTCCGGATTTGAAAGCCTCATATTGTTGTGGATGCATCGCAAATTCTAAAAGTTCTTCTTCATCTTGACCAATATCCCAGTTTTTTTCTTCCATACGTTTCCTGAAACCTTCGAGTGCATTCGGATATAGATCTTGCGGTGTTCCAGTAAAGAACTCTCTATTTTGTTCTTCAGCCATTTTTATGATTACCGGATCCAGAGGTCCAAGCAGTTTTCCTGATTTTCCTAATAGCATGCCCCACGTGTTTTCATCAATCATGCTCCAACGTTCTCTGCCTTTTTCCATCTGAATGACATTCATCAACGCAAGATTCTTGACATATTGACTAAAAGGAGTAACCAAAGGAGGATAACCTAATTTGGGCCAAATGTTTTGTACCTCGTTGAAAAGCTTCAACAATAAGTCTTCTTGTGTAACTTCTGGCTTACGGTTTTTATTTAACCATTTATTCAGACTCTTGATATTATTTTCTAAATCTGCCATCAAGCTACCCATCATGCCGCCAGGTAATCCAGGACCAATTAATAGAGAATTCATAAAACGATTTCTAGGATTTATATAAAGTCCTAAGAAATCATCCATAAATTCTTGACTTAAACTACGGACTTCCATGTACGAATTCATGTTGATATCCGCTACTTGAAATCCAGCATCTTTCAGCATGGCGTGAACAGTTAACAAATCGGCATGACCTGTTCCCCAACTTAACGGTTCCATTCCTACATCAATAATATCAGCTCCATTCCTAGCTGCCTCTAAAGAAGAGGCTACTGAAAATCCGGGTGTAGAATGTCCATGATATTGAATGGTTATATCAGGATGTCTTTTTCGAATACCCGCTATAATTTTACCGATAGAAACAGGTCTTCCAATCCCTGCCATATCCTTTATACATATTTCTTCTGCTCCTAAATCGATATAAGAATCTGCCAGTGATATATAATAATCAACAGTATGCAGTGGAGAATATGTGAGACTTAATGCACCTTGTGCAATCATTCCACCTTCACGGGCAAACTTAAATGAATTGGCAAGATTTTGAGGATTATTTAAGCCATCAAAAGATCGCGAAATATCTGTTCCTTGTTTCTTTTTAACTTTGAACATTAGCTGACGTACATCAGCAGGGACTGGACTCATTCGAATTCCGTTAAGTCCTCTTTCTAACATTTGGGTTTGGATTCCGACATCGTTAAACGCTTGAGTCCATTTACGTACAGCAATATTTGGATTTTCACCGAATAAAAGATTTACTTGTTCGAATCCTCCTCCATTGGTTTCAACTCTATAGAAACAACCCATATCAATAATCGGTTGAGCAACACGACATAATTGATCAACTCTTGGAACATATTTTCCAGAGGACTGCCACATGTCTCTATAAACTAATGCTAATTTTATTTCTTTACTCATAATCCGAAATCTTGTTAATTAATTTTTTCAATGCTAGAAACTTGGCCTTTGCCTTGAGTTACCTTTTTGACTATTTCATGGATAGCCTTTTCAATAGGTTGGTCGACTTTGTTTACATCATTACTAACATTCGGCGTCTCAGCCGGAAAAAATTTGTTCAAAAAACGAATAAGAAGATTGCCCAATATAACGACTAGAGAAAGGATGAAAAACACTGTGATCATTCCGATAACTAGCAGTAGAAAAGCATTTGTAATTGTAGTTTCCATATTCGAGATTGACCCCAAATTTAGAAATAATCTAACAAACTTGCGAAATATGTTCTGTCTTCATATTCAATGCACCTTAAAACAGATATCTTTGACACCTGACCTACTTGGGGGCTAAAATAAAAATAAGTAATAGGTATAGAATGAAAGTATTTAAGTTTGGTGGTGCTTCTGTAAAAGATGCAGAAAGTTTTAAAAATGTGGCTGAGATATTGAGTGTACACGATACGGAGAATCTTTATGTCATTGTTTCTGCAATGGGTAAGACAACCAATCACCTAGAAAGATTGCTCATGGCGCATTATTCCAAAAATGAATCTGCAAAAGATATTTTGGAAGATATTAGAAGTTTTCATTACCAAATCGCTCAAGAATTGCTTGAAAGTCCTCAAGAGTTAATGGAACAATTAAACGATTTATTCGTAGAAATAGAATGGGTTATGGAAGATGAGGCTCATCCTGATTATCACTTTGAGTATGATCAGGTGGTTTCAATCGGAGAATTACTCTCTACCAGAATACTAAGTGCTTATCTCAATGAAATAAAGGTAAAGAACTTTTGGGTGGATGCTCGAGATCTAATACAAACCAATAATCAATATGGAAGAGCAGAGGTGAACTGGGAATTAAGCTGTCAACGAATAAACAAATTTAATGAAGAGAAGAGTAGTGCATACAGCGTATTTGTAACCCAAGGATTTATTGGTGGGACCTCTGAAAATTATACAACAACTTTGGGAAGAGAGGGGTCTGATTTTTCGGCAGCAATTTTTAGCTTCGCACTAGATGCGGAAGAAATGTGTATATGGAAAGATGTATCAGGCATTCTAAACGCAGATCCCAAAATAATGAGTGATGCGGTTGTGTTGGATAAAGTCTCTTACACGGAAGCCATCGAAATGACTTATTATGGAGCAAAAGTTATACATCCTAAAACGATCAAACCACTTCAAAATAAAAATATTCCTCTTTACGTAAAGTCTTTTGTTGAACCCGATTTGGAAGGAACTCTCATACATTTTTTTGAAGAAGAAATCGATTATCCGCCTGTTTATGTAATTGAGCCAAATCAAAGTTTGATTCACATATCAACCAAAGATTTTTCTTTTATTGCTGAAAAACATCTTAGTCAAATTTTTGAGAATTTAGCTCAAGCAGGGATAAGGATTAATTTAATGAGAAACACAGCGATAAGTTTTACGATGTGTGTTACAAATGACGAAAAACGAATGACTCAATTTCATAAACTTTTGTCAGAATCATTTGATATCACGATTCGTGAGAATCTTCAATTGATCACTGTTAGGCATTTTACAGAAGCTAGTGTCCAAAGAATGAAAGAAGGAAAAAATATTTTATTTGAAGAGCGATTGAATCATATGATTCAGCTTGTGGTGGAATAAATTAACCCATCGTCGATTTTATCAAGCCACCATCGACACTGATTGTTTGACCTGTGACATAAGAAGAGAGTGGCGAAAGTAACCAAGCAGCTAAAGAAGCCAAGTCATCAGGGTCACCTAGTTTTTGAGATTTAATTTCTTTTTCAAACTCAGCTTTAGCTTCAAGGGGGTCGATACCTAGAATGGTAGCTTTCTTTTTATATAATCTTTCCATCGCTGGTGTAGCATGATATCCAGGTGCGATGATATTCATCGTAATGCCAAGATTTCCCACTTCTTGCGATAAGGTTTTTACAAAGCCAACAACGGCTAGCCTTAGAGAATTACTCAAGACCAAATTTTCTATCGGTTGTTTTACAGAAGCACTTTCGATGAAAACAATATTTCCATTTTGTTGCTCAATAAACTTTGGTAAGACGGTATGTGATAATTTGACTTTCCATCTCAATATATTCCGATAAGCATTGTCCCAATCTTCTAATGCTGTACTCATAAAAGATTTGGCTGGAGGACCTCCAGCATTAACAACAATACCATCCAAACTTCTTGCTCCAATTTTTAGCATTAATTTACTGATCACCGCATCGGTTGTGATGTCACCTGCTACAAATTCTACTTGATCTGGAAAATTTTGTTGACATGAAATAAGTTTCTCTTCTCCACGAGCATTAAGGATGACACGAGCTCCTTCAGCAATTAATCTTAAGGCAATGGACTTTCCAAACCCACTAGTGGCTCCAGTCACAACAAAAAGTTTATCTTTTATATTTAAATTCATTACAAATATTTGTCAAGAAATCGCAGGGTATTTATTTCCAATTTAGAAAAATCCCCATCTACTTCATATTGTTGTTTCATCGTTCTTAATACCTCTTGTTTTTCTTCTTTGGTAGCATAATGGTGCTCTTTTTGGTTTTGTATAGTTTCTAGTCTAGCATATTCTGATAAGGAGATAAAGTGTTCATAAACTTTATTGTAGACTTTTTCGCTTTGCGCGAATGTCTTGATAGCATTTTCTTCAGAAGCTGAATATTCATAATCTGTAAAAGAGGCATACAGCATGATGAAAATTTTAAATTCTTCAGGGTTGAATGGGGAAGTTGTTTTCATTTTAAAGCATTATATGACACCTAATTCTTGCCCTACTATTTTGAATGCCTCTACAGCCTTGTCTAAATGAGCCTTTTCGTGTCCTGCGGATATTTGAACTCTGATCCTGGCCTTTTCTTTTGGTACTACGGGATAATAAAAGCCGATGACATAAATTCCGTGATCCAATAATCGGTCGGCAAATTTTTGTGAGAGGGCAGCGTCGTACAACATAACCGGGACAATAGGGTGTACACTTTTTATAATATCAAAGCCACATTTACCTATTTCTTGTCTAAAATATTTAGTGTTTTCCTCCAGCCGATCTCTTAGGGCGGTGCTGGATTCGAGAAGATCCAACACTTTGATAGAGGCACCAACAATGGACGGAGCTAAGGTATTTGAAAACAAATAGGGTCTACTTTTTTGGCGAAGCATATCTACAATCTCTTTTCTGGCTGCCGTAAACCCACCAGAAGCTCCTCCAAGTGCTTTTCCAAAAGTTCCAGTAATAATATCTGCTCGCCCTAGTGCATTACAATACTCCGAAGTTCCCCTCCCTTCTTTTCCAGTAAATCCTGTTGCATGACAATCGTCAATCATCACCATTGCATTGTATTTATCCGCTAGATCACATATTTTATCTATCTGCGCAATAATGCCATCCATACTAAATACACCATCCGTGGCAATCAATATTCTTCGAGATCCATCTGCGCTTGCTTTTTGAAGTTGTTCTTCTAATGCTATCATATCATTGTTTTTATAACGATATCTCTTTGCTTTACAAAGTCGGATCCCGTCGATAATAGACGCATGATTTAATTCATCCGAAATGATGGCATCTTCTGCGTTCAGAATGGGTTCAAAAAGACCTCCATTGGCATCGAAGGCTGCAGCATATAAAATGGCATCTTCCATACCGACAAAATTGGCTATTCTGGATTCTAATTCTTTATGAATATCCTGAGTGCCACAGATAAATCGTACAGAGGACATTCCAAAACCATGACTATCAATCGTTTTTTTTGCTGACTCTAAAACTTCTGGGTGCGAAGACAGTCCGAGGTAATTGTTGGCGCAAAAATTAATGACTTCATGGCCTGCAGTAGTTTTAATATCGGCTGATTGTGGCGTCGTGATTATTCTTTCCTTTTTGTATAATCCTGCTTCTTTTAAAGCATTTAGTTCTTTTTGAATTTCAGGTCTTACTGATTTAAACATTTCTATTGTATTTAGCTCTTAAATTATCTAACATATCATCGGTCATTTTTTCAAGATCAAAAGATGGTAACCAATTCCAATCATTTCTAGCCTGACTATCATCAATGCTTTCCGACCAGGAAGCTGCAATGTCTTGTCTGAAATCTGGTTTGTAATTCATTGTGAAGTTGGGAATTCTTTTCTTTATGACTTCAGCGATTTCCCCGGGAGTAAAACTCATGGCAGACAAATTATAACTACTTCTCACTTTGATATTTTCTATCGGCGCTTCCATGAGTTTTATGGTCGCATCTAAAGCATCAGGCATATATAACATGGGCAATCTTGTATCTTTTGCCAAAAAGCATGTGTAATGTCCATCTTTTAATGCAGCATGGTAAATTTCTACAGCATAATCTGTAGTCCCACCACTAGGGATCGATTGATGTCCAATAATTCCGGGGTACCTTACAGATCTGACATCAACATCGAATTTTGAATTGTAATAATTACACCATAATTCACCGGCAGTTTTACTCATTCCGTAGACAGTTTGAGGCAGAAGTGGGACATTTTGTGGTGTTTGTATTCTAGGAGTAGTATTACCGAAAACGGCAATTGTACTAGGGAAGAATATTTTGTTTATAATGCCATCTTTCGCCAAGTCCAAAATACTGAATAATCCATTGAGATTTATATTCCACGTCTTTTTGGGGTTGTATTCTCCGCTGGCAGATAAAATAGCGGCAAGATGATATATCTGAGTTATTCCATGATCTTGAACAATTTCCTGTAGTCTAATTTTATTCAAGATGTCCAAAAATAAAAAGGGTTGGTTGTCTCGTAAATCTTCTCCTTCTTTAATATCTGTTGCAATCACATTTTCTCTACCAAATTTTTCTCTCAATCTTTTAGTCAGCACTGTGCCAATTTGACCAGTAGCTCCGGTAACTAATATTTTTTCCATTCTAAGTTAGGGTTTCAGATAAAGTTGCATATTAGAAATAAATTCTCAAAATCTCTTAACAATCTGAATTCTTCCTTCGAGTAAGCAGCTTATTCTGGATAATCAGGAATTGAAGCTGCAAAGCTATAATTTTCAGATTTTAAATCGATCAAACTACAAAAATGTTGGATTCCGTTACTTACAACAAGATAAGGTGCACTTAAACTGATGTTGTATCGACTGATTTGTTCAAAGGTTTCTGTCTTAATATCCACGTTAAATGCTTTGCATTCTACCAATAAAAATGGATTCATTTGCTTGTCATAAGCAAGAATATCAACGCGCTTTTGAAGTTTATTTACAGAGATTCCAGTTTCAACCTTCAAGAAGTTTTTTGGATATTTTTTTATTCTAATTAAATACTCAAGAAATAATTGTCGTACTAATTCTTCTGGTTGTAAAATGATAAGCTTTTTTCTGATTGGATCGAATACAAATTGCTTATCATTTCTTTGGCGAATGTCTAAATGAGATCTAAGTTCTAGGAGCTCTATGTCAATCGATTTCTTCAATCAAAGTTTTGTTTTCTTGTGTCAATCTAAAAATTTCTTTAATAATGGATTCGTTGGATTGCCCTTTGTTCTCAAATAGATCTATCAAAGAAAGCGAAATAAGCTTGAAACCAATGTCTTTTAATGTTTGAATAAAACTCAATTGATAATCAAAGTGCTGAAAATGAGGATTAATCAAACCTTCCTGTAGGATTATAATTTGCTGTTTGTCGATTTCTAGAATACTCTCTGTGACAGAATTGAACTGTTCTTCACCCATTGGCAATTGATTCAATCCTTGATTTTTTAAAGCATTCATCTTGGAAATATCCAAAAGAGGATGCACACAAGATAGGATGCTTTTATCCTTACTCTGAAAGATTTGAATCCCTTGATTTATTTTTAATAGTTCTAGGCCAATGATTTTAGATTGTTGAAGTCTTGCAGATTGATTTAGTTCAATAAGTGGGGTGCTCAACGGGATGTACGAATTGATTTTTTGTACTGGTTTCTTTTCACTGATTTCTTGATCCACATTGATTCTTTGTTTTCCAAGCTTTTTAATTTGAAAATCATCTATAGGCTTATCGCAAACATTAATTACAATATCAAAATCAAGTTTTGAAAGTATATCAATTTGCCCAGGATTCTCAGGGGTCACTAGATGAATGGGGAAGGCATGCATTAACATTTTCCCAATAGATTCAGAGAGAGTTTCTGCCCTTTCAAATCCTGATTTCTTTTTAAATATATTCTTATATAATCGTTTATCACTGATGGCAATTTCATTCACAATTTCCACCAACGACTTATCCCATTTTGTACCAGTTTCTTTGATTAGTTCTTTTAAATGATTTATAGATAGCTCAGGTAGCCGATCAATGGATTTTTTTAAATACTCTTGGTAGGGTGGTTGATGAAATCGAAGAAGTTCACTTAAATACCATCTATCAAAAATGATCACCCAAAGATTTTTAGGGTATTGTTTCAATAGATGAATAATCTGCACACCGCTTTCGTTTAGATCTTCTAAAAAAGAAAGCCATTCATTCATCCTTGCAGAATAGTTTAAAGAATATATGGCATCTTCTAATAGTTTTACAATTTCATTAATGGCATCTCGCTGTCTAAGAATGCTGTGAGAATTGACTTCAACTTTCTCTCTAAAATATTTACTCTTGTTAATGCGGTTTGTAATTGTGTTCAAAGTTTTACTAATTTCTTTAAACTGATTGTTTTCAGTGTTTAATAAATTAATGCCATTTAAAAATTGCGTAGACTGTTTTTCAAAAAGAGCATAATTTTGATTTTGAATTTCTTGGATTAAATTCCAGGTTTGCCAATTGTTATTTTCTGAATTGAATTCCAAGTCATTGAATTGGAATCCCATTTCTTTTGCTCTTTGTATTATTAATTCCAATCGTTTGGTCTGTTTTGTAGAACTTAGTTTTTCTTTTTTAGAATGACCAATAAAGGAGAAAAATGAATTCTGTGATTGCTCCGAGCTAATTGATGCTTCGGAAGGGTGATTGGTCTGAAAATTGATAATAGATTCGATGAGTTCATCGCGATTTTTTCGTCTTTTCTTCTTGTCAGAATCGATCAGAGTATAGATAAATAGTTGATAACTTTCTCTAAGTGAAATTGCCTTTTGCAAAAGATCTTCAAGGTTCTTAGCTATCCGATTTCTTGACTCTGGAACATTTAAACGATTCAAGGTCGTGTTTTCAAAAAGACTACTCGAATTTGTACTCTTTATTAATTCTCGATCATAAATTTTTGAGGCCTTTTCTATTCTACCGAGTAAGTAATAATATTCTCTTTGATTCCATGAAAATACAGAACTATCAATGATCAAAGATGGAAGATTTGGATGCTCTTTCTCAATTTTGATTAAGGATTCTAAAACATTCAACCAATTTCTTTCACCTAAAATTTCTTTTTTAAAACCTAGATTAAACTCAGTTAATAATTTATTTAAGATCTGATATTCATTGCTATTGAAAGCATGAGAGATGTTTTGTCCTAAAACCTTTGCCCGAAGTTTAGCAACATTCTCTTCAGCAAATAATTCAGAATTTCGATGATCAAGTACATAGTTAAGTAGACCAAATTGATCCAATGTCTCAATACATGACTCGCGACTTATATCTTGGTTTACGATCCAGCAGATTGTTTTTTTCTCAATAAAAGCATTGAATATTAGATTCAGTATAGTGCTATTTCTAGCATTTTTATCCAGAAATTTCAAATCAACATTTTCTCCTTTCGATATTTTTTCTTGAAGTATTTTATTGTAAGGTAAAGAGTGGATATAAGGCATGAGTTTCAAAATTAAGATGCCTCAAATATAAATATTTTATATATAATTAATTGTTAATATGAATT
>JAHDCZ010000019.1:0-1409 GCA_020629615.1 Saprospiraceae bacterium | reverse complement strand
ATTAAGATGCCTCAAATATAAATATTTTATATATAATTAATTGTTAATATGAATTGGAAGTGATTTGAACCAAATGTTTACTTGATTTGTAAGTGCTTGTAATTCAGTTGAAGCTCCTTTCAAAATTCTTCGCATTAGCTATGGGCTCAGAAAAATCGGATGAGATGTGTTTCAATGACAGGGAAGGGAATTAGCTATGTCTTGATTAAATGACTTTTCAGTAAAAAAGACTCAAGTTTATTTTTGAGTCTTTTTTATTCATAGAATTGTACAATATTATTGTTTAGCTGGTGCTACGACGCCACCACTTTTTTTCTCACCATTCTCATATTCGTATTGCATGATAACAACTCCTTCTTCGTTGTATTGTTTGAAAAGACCATGTTGTTTTCCATTTTTAAAATGCACTTCCTTTTGCAATTTGCCATTGTTAAAGTATTCTTTGTGCACACCGTCGATCACATCATCCTTGTAATAGGTTTCTTTGAGAGGCCTTCCAAATTTATATGTTGCTGATTTCCCATTCATCTTACCATTCGAATAATGAGTTTCAGAATCTAGTTGACCTCTTTTACTCATCACTATAGATGGTCCATTTAAAGCTCCATTGACATAGTGATCCATTTTTTGAATTCCACCACCACTCGGATCATAAGTAGTCCATAAACCCTCTTTCTTTCCATTTCGTAAATAGCCATCTGAAACTTTCACTCCAGTAGTTTCAAGCTTGTAAACATAAGTTACGTCTCCCAAGTTTTCTTGTTCATAACCTTCCAAATCAATATCTGTAGAGGCTGAATTATTGGATGTACAAGAAATCAAAAAAGCAAGAAGAAGTAAAGCAATAATGTTTTTCATATGACGATTTTTTATATTTATTATTCAAAACATTACAAATTTAAATTATTAAAAATATATTCGCAAAACCTTAGAGTTTATATTATGAATAATCGCCATATAGCCAAATCAATTCAACTATTAGGGCAGCTGATGGAATTAAATGGTGAAAATTCTTTTAAGACAAGGTCATATTCCAATGCATATCGAATTCTTAGAAACTATTCTTATCCAATAAAGGATATGGATCGTGAAGAGATTTTAGGTATTCCTGGGATTGGAAAGTCGATACTTGAAAAAATATATTCCTTGATTTCAGAGAATGTGATTTTGGAATTAGAACAATATTTAGATTCCACACCCAAAGGAATTGTCGATTTGCTAGGGATGAAAGGAATTGGCCCCAAAAAGCTTAAATTGATTTGGAAGGAATTAGAAATTGAAAACGCTGGGGAGTTATTATATGCTTGTAAAGAAAATAGATTAGTTGATTTAAAAGGATTTGGTCAGAAGACGCAGAAATCCTTGGAAAAACAGTTGGAATATTTTCTAGCATCAAAAGGTAAATTTTT
>JAHDCZ010000131.1:2681-7447 GCA_020629615.1 Saprospiraceae bacterium | reverse complement strand
ATTTCATGGAAATGAAATATCAAAAGATTCAGTCGGGTGGGATGGCTGCCACTTTTGATAATGTTGTTTATGCTGGAAATAATTCTGCGTACTATCCCCATGAAGTGGTTCACTTATACACCTATCATAAATTCCGGGGACAATATCATTCATGGGCTGATGAAGGTGTTGCAACTTTGTTTGGCGGTAGTACCGGCTACTCCCTTGAATGGCATTTATCTGAACTAAAAGCATTTTTAAATGCAAATAAAGACTATCCACTAAACAATTTAAGTGACCTAGAAATCTCCATGCCGAATGGTACGTATAAAACCGATTTTAGATATGCGATTGGGGGTCTCATTGCAAAATTGATTTATGACAAAGAAGGGATGAAGGGTTTGTTTGAACTGTTGCAAGCAGGCAGAGAAGAACAGGATTATTTTAATTTTTTAAAAAATAAACTAGAATTTGAAAAAGAGGATTTTCCTCAATTTGTTCGAAAGGAAGTTCAAGCTTATTAACTTACAGCACACTATATTTTGTCTTATGTCCTCTGAGTATAATTATAGAGTCTTTGTTCTACTTTCTGTGTTTCTTGTTTTTGGAATTTTTGCATGTACTGATCAAGGCAAAGGGTATGAAACAAAGAATCTTCAAGTGATTTATGAAACACTGCCAGATTCCTCTAGATTTCATTTGAATGCCGGTTCGTCCTTGGAATTAAATGTATTCTCAAAAACGAGTCGAGGGGTTTCCTTATCCGGAGAGGCATTTTTTGAGCTTGAAAAGGGCGATATTTTCTCTGTCACCAATGACTTCTCAAAGATTGAAACAAACTATGGAAACTTTAATGTTTATAATCGCAATGGTATTTTAATTATTGGATCCAAAACGGCAGTGTTGAATGTTATACATGATAATCGTAAATCCGCTTTAATCATCAATCCAAATGAAATTGTTCGTGTCGAAAAGGATGGAACCATTCAAGTAGCAAAGGATCAGTCAAGTGCTGTAGGTAGTTGGATAACTGGAATGACCAAACTTCGATTGGTAAAATTGCATGAAATTATTGCAGAGTTAGAGCGGAAATTTGACGTAGAAATCGAACCCATTCGTCTCGACCTTAATCGACAAACTGCCTGTAATTTTCAACATGAAGATATTAATCTCGCTTTACGGACTGCCACGGGTCTTCTCAATTTGTCCTACACTTTTGAAGGAGAAAAGAATATACGTTTATTTGAAGATTAAAGAATTGGAACTCAAAAAGAGTCCCAATTCCGCATTGAACTACTAGGTGTTTATAGCTTAATAAGCTGTGTAGCTTTTCTTTCTTTACTTTCATTGCCGATGGTTTCAATAATGTAGCGACCGGCAGTTAGTTCGCTGACGTTAATCTCATCTCCAGGAGAATTCATTTTTTGCGTGAGCAATTGCCCTTGCGAATTATAGATGTTTACGATTTGTAATTCTTTGGAATTTGCAATTACAAAATAGTCGCTGGTAGGGTTGGGGTATATTTTTATTTCAATGTTTTCAAGGCTTATGTTCTCAGAGATGATTTCTGAAAATGATTCCGCGCCATCAAAATCTAATTGTCGCAATTGATAGTAGTTGATTCCTTCACTAGGTGCCGTATGAATGAATTCATATTCCTCAATATCAACACTATTCCCCATGCCGTTCACAAAGCCAATGGGTTGCCATTCACGATCAGAACTTTTATGGAGAATCTCAAACCCATCATTGTTTACTTCGCTGGAAGTTATCCATTTAAGCAACACGAGGTTTTCTTGTTGCTCACTTTCGAACAATTCTAAAGTAATGGGTAGTGGATTATTTATTATTGTAATATTGCCATTCGCATCAAATGGATCAGACCATTTTTCATTCACATAGATTTCTGTTCCAGTCAATGTCAGCATGAAAGCGACCAAGGCGTCTTTTTCATTTTGAGTTAAATTTAAATTTTGACCATTGCCGCCGGGTCCCATTAATCGGTTGTCAAGATTGGTGTTGCCGTTTCCAGTAGGGATGTTGTCATAATGATTTACAACATCCATTAATGTTGCCAAACTGCCGTCATGCATAAATGGTCCATTGCTTTCGCCATTGTTATTCACAAGATCTCGCATATTAGGCGATCGTGTATTTGTTATATCAATAGTCCCAGGCATTCCGGCTACCCCTATAATTCCATTGTTATCAGAATTGGGGTCGATATCAAATTCTGGAGCGCGATGACAAGTGTTGCAATTGGCTCCTCCGTTATTTGCATTTTGCATGAATAAAGTTTTTCCTAAATTTTCCTGAGCTGTAAAATTGGGGAAAGGTGCATTGTTATTGTTGACTTGTGCGCGTCCAGCATCGTAACGGCTGTCAAATGATTGCATGCTTCTTATAAATTGGGCTAAGGCTCTTTGAATTCTTTCTTCCGTTACCGTAATGTCTCCATAAACAAATTCAAACAACTCATTGTAATACGAGATATTTTGAAGTTTAACCAATAAAGAGTCTAAACTAGGATCGCCATTTGTCCCACTAAATCCCATTTCGATGTGATCTTGTATTGGCATGGTTGTTTGAATTTCCAATGTATTCGCTCGCTCGTCCCAAAAGAACTTTTCTTCATCACCAAATCGAGCGTTGACCAATCGAGTTGAATGGCGACCAGTCAAACCACCATTCAGCCCGATACTTTGTATTGAAGTATCGCCAAAAGCAAACTCCTGTTTATGACAACTAGAGCATGACACGGTATTGTTGGCTGATAGATTTTTATCATAGAATAATATTCTACCCAAAGTTGCTTCCTCATCGTTGATTTGATTATTATTCGGGGTATTATCCTTACTAATATAATTCGGGATGGCTTGATTCGCATAATTAAATAAAACACTTAAATCAACGTTGTCAGCCACTAAAACAAAGCAAATTAAGCATAATGCAACTGTTGAAAATTTCTTGTTCATGGTCTTCGTTTTTGTAATGTAATAGGGGATTAATAATCCTTGCCTTATATACACGCAAGAACAAAAAAGGCCTACCTTTGGAATCAATTATTTAACTATGAGTTCAGATTTGGAATCCTTGTGTGACGAAAAAGTCTATTCTAGAATATTCAAGGAATATTCCAATAAGCTCTTTCATTACTTGTACTATCAATGTGGTGATCAGGCCTTAGCACAGGACATAACGCAAGAAGCCTTTTTGAAAATGTGGAAGTCTTGTCAAACTATAATCGTAAATACGGCGCAGAGTTATGTGTTTACTTCGGCTAAGAATTTATTGGTAAATGTCTATAAGCATGAACAGGTTAAATTGAAATTCAATCGCCAATACATTCACCGTGATGATCATCAGGATCCCAATTTTCTTCTGGAAGAAAGAGAATTCCAAGAACAATTAGACCATGCGATTAATGCCTTGTCAGAAAAAGAACGTGTTGTTTTTTTAATGAGTCGTATTGATAAAATGAAGTATCAAGAAATTGCGGATGTTTTGGGCATCAGTAAAAAAGCCGTTGAAAAAAGAATGTATAATGCCTTAGTCAAATTGCGAGAATTGCACAAAGGGATTAAATAAATAAAATGCGAGTAGGACTTATTCAAATACAATTGTATTCATTATGCAAATAGTTTTTAAAATTTCTAATGATGATTAATGACGAGATTCTACACAAGTGGATTGATAATACAATTTCAGAACGCGAACTAGAAGAGTTTAAAAAGAGACCTGAGTACAAGGATTTAGTTCGAATTTACAAGTCAACGGATAACATGTCTGTAGATAATCTCGATTCAGACAAGATGCTCGAGGACTTGCTGAAAGTGAATAATGGTGCGGAGATTAACGCAATGGGAAAAACCAAGAGAATGATTTGGCTTCCTTTTTTAGCTGCCGCTAGTATTATATTGATTGCAGGTTTCTTCTTTTTGCCTGGAGGCGAATGGGTAGAGTATGAAATCGCAAAAGCGCAAAGAATGGAAGGCACCTTACCAGATCAATCCACCTTTGTATTAAATGCCGATAGCAAGTTGAAGTATGATAAAAGTGATTGGAAGAATAATCGAACCCTTCAATTAGAAGGAGAAGGTTTTTTCAGTGTAAAAAATGGATCGACGTTTTCAGTTGAAACAGCGCAAGGGATAATTAGTGTTTTAGGAACTGAGTTTAATGTATATAGTCGTGATGGAACTCTTAAAGTAGCCTGCATTGAAGGAAAAGTTAATGTGAAATCCACAGCCAGTGATTCTGATTATGTACTCAAAGCTAATGAAGGATTTAAATTGGATTCAGAGGGTGAAAGTAAACAGCCGATTACAGTCAATTCCATAAAATGGAAATCCGGTATTGTGAAATTGAAACACGTGAGTTTAGCAGAAGTGATCGGATCTTTAGAAAGACAATTTGATATCAATATTGATTCTCAAGATATCCCATTAGATCAAAAGCTGACTTGCAGTTTTCAAACAGAGAATCTTTCCTTAGCTTTGAAAACGGCCATCGGTCATTTGAATTTGACTTATCGAATAATTGATCAAAAGAATATTGTTCTTGAAGCTAAATAATAAACGCTCCATTCCTCTTAATCGATTCTTGATTTTATTGATCTTGCTTGTGAATAACATGCACGCACAGGATGTCATTTATCAAGCAAATTATAATTCAATAAACTTATCGGAGGTATTATCCGATATCGAACAAACACATAAAATTAATTTCTCGTTTGCTGAAGAAGATATTGCCCGAGTCAAGGTGAATTGCATTAGTGATTTTAAATC
>JAHDCZ010000131.1:0-2581 GCA_020629615.1 Saprospiraceae bacterium | reverse complement strand
TCTTTTACAACTTACTTAGAAATTAAAGATTATGTCACAGATGGAATTAGTTTAAAAGAAAATGGAACGAGCACCTTGATTCGGCCCAATAGAGTTGGGAGCTTGCCGGGTCAAGTAGAGCCGAGTGTTTTAGCTTCTATTCGATTTTTGCCAGGCGTGAATTCGCATACTTCTCAAGCAAATGACATAAGGATTCGCGGTGGAACACCAGATCAAAATTTGATTGTCTGGGAAGATATTCCGATCTATCAATCAGGGCATTATTTTGGAATGATTTCCGCGTTTAATCCATTCGTTATTGAAAAAGCCGAAGTGTATCGCAATGGTTTTGGGGCTGAATATGGCGGTCGATTGGCGAGTGTAATTGATATGAGATCTGGTGATTTTAATACAGAACAATTTATAGGCGTGGGTTCAAATTTCACCCATGCTTACCTTTATGGGCATCAATACATTTCAACAAGGATTCCTACGACTATTAATTTTTCAATTCGTCGATCTTATGATGAATTATTTACTACACCCACTGTAAAAAATATTAATACGGTAAACGAACAAGGACTCATCATAGGATCTAAAGAACTCAACACCTTACCGGATCATATAGAGGTTGTCGATGATTTTAATTTCTGGGATAGCCAATTTAAACTCAGTTCTAAGATTGGTAATAAGACTTCTTTAAATGTTTCGGGATTGATGTCACAAAATGAATTCTCGGACTTTATAAGTGATGATCGAAAGAATGATCGTCAGCGCGATAGCTTATCATCTCAAAATATAGGAGGGAGTATTAGTTTGAATCACCATTTGAATTCACATTGGTCAACCGATTTCAAATTGATTAAAACGAGATATCAATATGATTATCGAAACGAATATTACAATACCACGGGACCTAATCCAGAATCGATCGCTTTGAAATCAAACGCTATTGATGATTTTCAAATTCATTGGTCCGGTCAATTTAAAAATGATAAAAATCAATACCTGAATTTTGGATATCAATGGATCGATTATACTGTAGATTATCAAGTGAAAAATGAGGCCAGAAATTCTAGAGATATAGACGAAGAAAGAAGCACTAGTTCAGGATTGCATAATCTGTTTTTGAGTTTGAAAAATCCGATCGATCGATACATCGGCGTGGATGCAGGTTTGCGATTTAGTGTTTTTGGTCCACAGAATGAGCTGTTTTTTGAACCGAGAATTAATTTGTCATACCGCCTGAATGATGCCTTAAGCTTGCACACCAATTACGGTCGCCATCACCAGTTTGTCAGTGAATTAATCATATACAAAGGAAGTGATATTGGACTTAGTACAAGCCTTTGGACCTTAGCGGATCGAGAAACAAAAGTACAGCAAGCTGACGTATATCAAATGGGTTTATTGTTCAATAAAGAAGGTTGGGTAATCGATTTACAGACTTACGCAAAAAGGATTAATGGCTTGACCAGTCGATCATACAACATTGAAACCGCAGACACTGGTGAACCCTTAACCGGAGCATCTGAAGTACAAGGAGTAGATGTTTTAATCAAAAAAAGGTACAAGAAACTTCAGTCATGGTTAAGCTATTCGTTCAGTAAAACAGAATTCATCTTTGACAATTTATTGAATGAACGTTTTCCTTCAGATTTTGATCAAACCCATGTGCTGAAGTGGTCAAATCAATATTCAATCGGAGGATTTGAGATTGCGCTTGGCTTACAATATGCCTCCGGGCTTCCTTATTCACTCATTAATGATTTTGATATTATATCTCAGAACCCTCGAGAATATTTGAGTGTTTATGAAGGCATCAATACTTACCGCCTAGACCATCAAACTGAAGTCAATATTTCAGTATTGAGAAAATTCAACTTGGGGAATCATTGTCGTGCTATGCTTAGCGCTTCTGTGACCAATGTAATGAATAGAGATAATCAGAATAGCAGACTTTATTATATCGATGATAGACCCAATCAAGATCCGTCGATAGAATTTAGGGATAAATCAAATTTGGGGCTTACGCCGAATGTAAGTCTCCGTTTTGAATGGTAAATTTTAAATACATAGAATGCCAATATTTAATAAACAAATTGCAAGAAAAGACAAAGTAATCAATGTTGAAATTGATGGATTTTCATTGGATAAAGCAGCACTGAGCATCTACAATGCCTTTTGTAAAAACTACGGAGTTGATCAATCACTGGGTGAAATCAAAAAGGTTCAATCCGAGATGAAAAAGCGAAAAGAAACCATTCAATTAATGATATCTGAGAGCCAATATGCTGAAAACGAAGTCCGCGAGATGGTTTTATCACAATTATTGGAAGAGTACGATATAGATGTTGAAATCTACGGTTTCATCCTCAAGGAATATTCGGAGTAATCCGCAAAAAATTAATTAAACATATCCATTCGGCGAAAGCCAAACATATAAGAAAAGTCTGTAAAGTGTTGATAAGCTTTAAGTTATTGACTTGTTTACTGATTTTTACGAACCAATGCACCAAATCAAATGTTGAATTCGTGGAGTATTTGTACTTTTGTACTCTCATATTTGTTCACCTTAATAAATGACTATGGCTTTTGATAT
>JAHDCZ010000130.1 GCA_020629615.1 Saprospiraceae bacterium | reverse complement strand
TTTCGATCGCATCACCTACCACAATAACATCTGCTCCGGCACGAGCATTTTCTTCCGCTTTTTCTGGCGTTCTAATTCCTCCGCCTACAATCAATGGAATGTCAGTTGCACTGCTTACTGCATCAATCATTGATGTTGGAATGGGATTCTTAGCGCCACTTCCTGCATCCATATAGAGCATTTTTAAGCCCAATAATTCACCTGCCATCCCAGTGCTCATAGCAATATCATCTTTGGTTGAGGGTATGGGCATTGTGTTACTCATATAAGTCACTGTCGTAGGCACTCCTCCATCGATGAGCATATAGCCTGTAGAAATGATTTCCAACGGACTCATTTTTAAATACGGAGCCGTAATAACATGCTTTCCAATGAGTAATTCTGCGTTTCTTCCAGAAATAAGTGATAAAAACAAAAGCGCATCTGCTTTATAGCTTAATTGAACCGAATTTCCGGGAAATAATATAGTCGGAATATTGGTGTTCTTTTTAATGGACTCAAGTACCATATCCAACATATCATTCACGATGAGACTGCCTCCAATGAAGAAGTAATCCACATGTGCTTCTTTGGCTAATTGAAGAACATTGTCCAATTTTCCAAGTCGTAGTTTGTCAGGATCGATGAGTACGACAAACTTTTTTTCACCCGATTTTTTAGAAGCTAATATTTCTTGATATAGAGACATGTTTGCATTTCTTATCGCAAAGATAATTTAAATCTGAAAAGTGTGTGTTAAGGGAGCATTAATATGAAAACCACACTTCAACGGCACCTCCATTATTTTTTTCAAACAAAAATTGAGTTTTGTAATTCTTTAGCAATTCATAAACTTCCATTTTAAGCGCTCCGGTGCCTTTGCCGTGGATGATAAGAATTTTTAATTTTCTTTGATCGATTGCTTGCTCGATAAATTCTTTGCATTGGCTCAATTGGTGACGTAAGATTAATTGTGGCGCTTGATATTCAAAAGAAGGATTAAGTCGATCGATGTGGAGATCGAGGGTAGTTTCTTTAAATGATTTTGGTTTTGCTGGCTCATCGTCAAATTTTAAATCCAATTTGACTTCTTCTTTTTGAGGTTCTTTTAAATCATGAAGAGGAAATACGATGAGTTGATGATTGATTTTAATTTTGGCCTCGGTTTGCGAATGAAATCCGTTCCATTCACCATTTTGACCGAGACTATTGACAAAAACTTCATCTCCTATCCAGAGCGATTTAAAATCCATTTCAGTTTTTCTCTAAGAAATAAATGATTTGTCTGTAGGGTCCAAGTTCTGTTGATTCTTCAATCAAGCGCATCTCTGTGGCGTTAATGTGGGCATCATCGGTTTGGTCTCCAAATTGGCATTCAAAAATAACGCCTTCCATATCGATGGTATAAAAATCACATTGAGTAAAACCACAATTTAAACGCTCCCTGGTGAGGTTCCAGTCCAAATTGGTTGAAGCATAGCTAGTATCTAATCTAATAAAACTAAAACTTCCTTTATTGTCCGCACTAAAATTAAAAAACCCACTATCCAAAACTTGTGTCGTATCCCAATCAATAGCTAAACCTAATTCTTGTCTTTCGCCATAAGCCGAATAAATCTCTTTAATATCCCATGTCCCTCGAATGGACTTGAGAGCTTCGCTTTCATTATCTGAAGAACAAGAGGACAAACTTAAAGTCAAAAATGCACTTAGAGTAAAAAACAATACAATGAAAACCTTAGATCTTTTTCTTATTAACATTGATAAAGTATACACCAGTTAGTAATATTAACGAAGCTATAATAGATTGGTTCGTAATAATTTCATTTCTAAAATAGTATCCTAATATTAACGCAACAATCGGATTAATATATGTACTAGTAGATACTTTTTCTGGAGAAACCGTACGCAATAAATAATTAAAACTACTGAATGCAACGATACTCCCAAAAATAATAAGATACCATAAAGAAAACCAAGTCTTTGATTTTAAATCAAACCAATTGACGTCAAAGGGGTTTTCAACTAAAACACTAGCAAGAATCAAAAAGAGACCACCTGTGATCATTTGAATACCAGAATTCAACATCAAGGACTTAGGCAATTCCACCTTAGAAACAAAAATGCTTGCTACTCCCCAAATAAAAATGGTAAATAAAATAATAACAATACCTAAGGATTGATTATCGGATTGAACAATCTGATCTTGACTAATCAAAAAATACATACCCAAAATCCCAAGGAAAATTCCTACAAAAGTCATTAATGGCAATGGTTTTTTATCCAAAAACCACATCATTAAAACCAAGACCAAAGGCTGCGCTGATACGATCATGGCCGTTAAACCAGAATCCAAATATTGCAAAACCCAAGTCATACCTCCATTGCCCAATGCGAGAAACATGATCCCAGCAAGAAAAGAATTAAGAAGTTGCTTTTGACTAGGTCGCGGTCCTTTTTCAAAAAGGTAATACAGCCCTACAATTAAAACAGCAGCGATGACAAATCGTACCCCTGCCATTAAAAATGGAGGAATCTCGTCAACCGCAATCGCTACACATAAATACGTCGAACCCCAAATAAAATAAATGGAGATAAACGCTATTATGGTTAAAATCTTATCCTTGGTCAATAAATAACAGTCTTAGGGTTTGGATTCGGTTTCTTTATTTTTCACATATTTTTCAAGCCACTGATCTTGTTCCCACAACATATGAAGAATAGATTCTCTAGCTACATAACCATGACTTTCTTTGGGTAGCATAATTAATCTTACAGTGGCTCCCAGTCCTTTCAGTGCATTAAAATATCGCTCACTTTGCATAGGATATGTCCCAGAGTTGTTATCTTCCTGACCATGAATTAGAAGCAGTGGCGTTTTCATTTTATCGCAATGCATAAATGGAGACATCTCATAATAGATGTTTGGTGCTTCCCAATAATTTCTCTCCTCACTTTGAAATCCAAAAGGAGTCAAGGTACGATTGTACGCCCCACTTCTCGCTATCCCAGCTGCAAATAAATCAGAATGTGTCAAGAGATTAGCCGTCATGAAAGCCCCATAAGAATGACCTCCTACTGCTACTCGATTTCTATCTATATAGCCCATTCCATCGACGGCATCAATGGCAGATTTGGCATTGGCGACCAGCTGCTTGATAAAGGTGTCATTGGGCTCTTCATCACCTTCTCCAACGATCGGAAATGCCGCATCATCCAAAACAACATAACCGCGATTTACCCAATACAAAGGAGACCCATACCAAGGATAGGTGAACTCTTTGGAAGAAGAAGTCACCTGTCCTGCACTTGCTTTATCTTTAAACTCCCGAGGGTACGCCCACATGAGCATAGGCATTTTTTCCTTTTTCTCTTTGTCGTATCCGACGGGTAAATACAAGGTCGCACTCAACTCAACGCCATCTTCTCGTGTATACTTTATTACTTCCTTATGTACATTTTGAATGGCCTCAAATGGATTTTCAAATTGCGTGACTGGAGTTAATTTATTGGTGTTGATGTTTCTGAAAAAATAGTTGGGATACTTATTGGCAGACTCTAATCGGGTTAGAACTTTTCCCTCTTTGATGTCCATGACATTGACTAGTGACTCCAACATTTCGTTATCCTCAGATTGATATAATCTTGTCGTCTCACCCGATCCTAAATCATATTTGTCTATAAATGGCAGTTTGCCTTTCGGCGAATATCCAGCACCTTGTAAGTACAGGTCATTATCATCTATGAGCAATGTGTAGCGATTGAGATCATTCTTTTCGGTTACAAAATTTCCGGGATCACTGTATCGATCTTGATAGTTTCTTTCACTGAAAAGTGTAGGCTTTTTAGAATTATCCGATGGGTCAAAGATTTCTGTTCTAAGGTTTCTTGTGTTCCACCAATAATTGTAACAAACAGCCAAATTTTCATTACCCCATTCAATGGAGTTGTATCTTTCTTTGGTCTGAATAAGCAAAGTCTTTTCTTCTGTAAAAGGAGCTTTTTGTTGATAGATGGCGTCTCTAAATTCAACTTTCATCTCTGGGTCTCCTTGATCTAGTGCTTCAGCCCAATATAAGGTGGCGGGATGATCATCTCTCCACCTAAGGCTTCTTGGACCCTTTCGTACTGCCATAAAACCTTTGGGCAATTCTTCCATCAGAGGAACATTCAGCATATTTTTAACTAGTTTTCCATCTAAGTCATAAATGTCTGTTTTAGATGGAAATCGGTAATACGGTACGATATAAGAGAAAGGCTCGTGTACGGTTTCAACCATCACATATTCCCCATTCGGCGAAAGCCCAATATAACTGTACATCGCTGCTTCTTTCCATAAGGACTTTGTACCATCCAGATTAATCTTCCATAATTCGGAATGAGCCAAACTTTTAAAATTGGATTCATCGGTTTTGTTTTTTAATAGATCCTGATAAGTACGATTTTGAGCCTTTTGTCCCTCGTTTATAGATACCGTTGGTCCTGTAGGGATTGCTGTTTCTGCATCAATCAAAGCCGCTCTATTTTTGGGTAACATAGTCGTTATAATCGATTGATCGTCTTTTGTCCAGTTGATCACATCACCCATGTTGGCATTCAAAGAAGCATCCGTTAGACGACTTGCTTTGGCCATTTTAATGTCTAGTACCCATAATTCAACTCCGGTTAATGTGGTATTGGTAAATGCCATTTTGGACTGATCGTGGGACCAGCTAAAATTGGTTAATCGTGCATTTTGTGGGAGGTTACTGACAGGAGTTTCTTTATTTGTCGCAATATCCAAAATCTTTAAATCATAGTAATAACGAGCACGACTTGAAATGTTTGTAATGGGATTTATTCTTAATCCAGCAAGTCTCAATTCTGTTTCTGAAAGCTCGTCGATTGATTTAAAATTGCTTCGGTACATTAAAACCGAATGGGTTCCTTTGCTATTAATTCGGATTGCTGGTGCCATCGGGGCGTCGGCAAGAACCATAATATCTTGATCCGGTGTCTGATATTTTAGGTCGATCTGACCATTCATAATAAGAGGGATACTCATCATAATAACTAGGAAGATTTTTTTCATGACTGTGATTTTGTTTCTGATTAAAGATAAAACTTACAATCTATTCAAACCGAGAATTACGAATTTACTATCTTAAGCCCAACAAAAAACCAAAAATGAAGAAGTTTTCGACAGAAATAAAATGGGGAGTGATTTTTATTTTAGTGGGTCTCATTTGGATGGTCTTTGAAAAACTCATGGGTTGGCATGACGAACATATTCAAGATCATGGTCTCTATACCAATATCTTTGCGATAGTTGCGATAGGAATTTATGTATTGGCCCTAAGAGAAAAACGAGATCGTGATTATGATGGCATCATGACTTGGAAGCAAGGATTGATTTCTGGTTTTCTGATTAGTATTGTTGTGATGCTTCTGACTCCCTTGTCTCAGTATATTACTCATTATTTGATTTCGCCAGACTACTTTGCCAATGCGATCAATACGGCAGTCGCCAATAAATATAATACGCAAGAAGAAGCGGAAGCATTTTTTAATTTCAAAAGTTATATGATGATCTCTACCTTGAGTGCGCCATCTTTTGGAGTTGTTACCTCAGCGATTGTGGCTTTGGTTGTGCGGACTAAGCGGGGGTGAGAAATAATTCGTTTCTATGGAGCTTGGTGGCATACGGACTTCTGGTTGTAGAAGGGTGTCGCCACGGTGTGGCTTGCTGACTTACTTCTTAGCTATTTTTAGTGACTGGCTTTTATTCATCAGTTTTTTTAATGGCATTAGAGAGTCTATTTGTATAACTCAGTATAAGGTATGTTATATGATTTGACTTTTTAATTGATTTTTTAATCATTTTATAATCTGTAATTTATTCTCATAATTAATCCAGTAAAATATGACGAAATTTCGTCATCAAATCGTATTGGCATTGTATAAGTGACAGTTGTATTCTTAGATAGATCTATTGTTATGCTATGTGCTTTGGATAGTGATCTCTTTTTAAAATGGGTTTAAAACTAAATTCAATTTTAAGGCATTTGCAATTTGCATAAAATTTGAAATTCTTACATCTTCGCCGTTTTCAACTCTGGAAATGTAAGGTCTCTTTTTACCTACTAATTTCGCAAGATCCTCTTGACTTAATTCTAACTCTTTTCTTCTTGATTTTAGAATTTCACTGAGATAGAAGGCATATGCTTTTTCTTTAAATTCTTCTCTTGATTTCGAACCTAATTTACCATATTGGTCATCTAAGTATTTCGCACCGTCAATGTATTTATTTTTTTTCATCGAGATATTGATTTAAGTTTTTTCGAGCCTCTTTAATAGCTTTTAGATAATCCTTTTTATTCTTTTTTATGAATCCATTTAAGAAAATTACTTCTTCCGATTCATTGATATTTTCGGCGTCCAGTGTAAATAGAATAATTCGAATTTGATTCTCGACTTTAATTTTTAGTTCGTAGAATTCTGTATTTGTTAATTTTTCAACAAAATTCTTAGGTAAAAGCTTTTGTTCAATTACGATTTCAACTAGAAACCCAAATTTAGACCTTGCTCTATTTGAACTTGAATTAATAAATTCATTACACTCTGGTGAAATAATTACTTTTCTTTTCCTCATTGGTAACTATTTAGTTACAACAATAAATGTAATTAATTAGTTTCGCAACAAGGTATATTTCTTTCGTTAAATGCCATGCTTTTTTATTATAGATATTTTAAAAACGCATGTAGCCTAACGGAATTATGATATGTGGCGTATCCCGAAGGGTATGCTGTGATCACACGATGTTACTGGTCGTTTTTCATTTTTTGACTTAGTATTTCTTTAAGTTCTTTTATTTCTTCTTCAGTTGTTTTCTTGGATTTTCTATATTCCAATTTTTCTCTCTTTTCATTTTCTCTATATTCTCTTAGTTCCTTCTTGTTTAAATGTTTTGTTGCTTTTCGTGATTCAAAATCATCAATTCTAATTAGTTCTTTTGTTTCAGGATCAACATAAAATTCCATGTGCCTAAAATTCTTAGACCAATGTGAGTAAAGTTCTTCATTATTTGTTGGGATGAATGAGTTGTCTTTTAAATTCCAAATTTGTTCATCCCTAATTTCAACTTTATCTGCAACATACCAATAAACACAGTATTTGTAATCTTGAAGTTTTGTGGGAATTCTTTCTATGATTTCGGAGTAAACGGTGTCCCAATGTTGATTTACACGTGTTCTTAAGAATCGTTTCAGCAAGTCTGTGTTTATTTTTCCATTGTAGAATTGAAAGTTTTTAGACATTGATTCGTGAGTAGGTAAATCTTCAACATTTGAATTCGACTTTGTATTTCTTGTATCTGCATAATCATATGAGCCAACTCTTTCTCTTTTACTTCCAGATGTTTTCATTCTGGAAATTAACCACTTTTTTGAAGACCAATTTTTGTTTTTTTCGCTCATATTTGGTTTTTAATGACCACTAACTCATTTATAGTAGCTTATTTTTCCTTTATCATTTTGGCTTTGATAAGTTG
>JAHDCZ010000129.1 GCA_020629615.1 Saprospiraceae bacterium | reverse complement strand
TGAAAATTCTGAATGTATGAGTTTGCCACATCCTTAAAGTACACTCGCTGAAAAGGTGTTGATAATTGACCTCTTTGATGAATCACATCTAAGGCTAAAGAAGCCTGCATATTTTTAGACAATATTTGAGAAAACCCAAATCCTAAGGCATAGGAATTCCTACCTGGATCATCCAAAGGACTTACTTGAGGTGAATAATTGGCATTGCCTGTAATAATATATTTTGTGATGTCAAACTCTTCATCCTCCTCTTCTCCACTGCTAAGACCAAATGAATTGAATTCTGACGGATATAATAATGTCCATTGATCTAAGAAAGCAGACAATCTTGCAGTAAATTCCGTGTTCTTTTGATTGAATAAAGAGGTATAACTTCCGCCTAATCCAAAAGAGGTGTAATCATATTCAGACGAGAATGAAAGATTAGCTCCTAATATCCTGTTGCGATCATCCGAACTATGGCTATAAGCCAATGAAATGTTTGACCAGACATCACTTTGAGATTCACCAGAAGAAGCGATAAATGCATCCGCATCATTCCCTCCGTCGAAAGGGTTTATATTACTCGACGATGCAGATGTATATGCTGACACGCCAGCATCAATAGTTAAAACATCATCCTCGTTTAAGGGAATCGATACAATTATCGTCGCTGTCGCGTCTTGAATTTCTTCCGTACCAATTCCTCCAGTCACCGCTGCATTTTCTCCATCCTGTGTATAGAGACTACTCAATAAATTCATCTCAACAGATTCTAAAACTCGTTTTTTGTATGAAGACTTTGATTCTTTTTTCTTTTGAACTTGAATGACCTCTTGGCCATAAACTTGAATGGTCAAAATTACCCATATCAACAAGGTATAAATGATCTTTTTCATAGATTATAATTTTAATTACACCCGCAACCACCACCGGTTTTACCCCCATTCCCGCCAGAAGCTGCTTCTCGGTACGAATGTGCTGTCAACAAATTTTTGTCACATTTCTGATCACCCAAAATCATATCAGGATCATTGAGATTTATTTTTTCATATTCCTTGACTACAACACAGGAGGATAGACTGAATAGAATAAAAACTGAGCAAAAGATCTTTTTCATTGTTTATCGATTTGAATGTTATTAGAATAATGAAGATTTCCTTGATCATCCACGATGATACAATCTAATGTTCCAATTTGATTGATTCTATCCAGTCCCACCTCAATTCCCATTACAAATACAGAGGTAGCCATTGCATCGGCTAATTCGGCACTAGGCGCAAACATGGTTACACTTAAAATACCTGAGGTTGGATAGCCTGTGCGAGGATCGATGATATGTGAATAGCGTTTACCGTCTAGAACCACATAATTTTCATAATTACCCGAAGTAACAACCGCACCTTTTTTTAATGGGAGTAGTCCATAAGATCTATTTGGGTTCATTGGATTGGTAATTGCAATTTTCCAATCCTCCCCATTATTTTGATTCCCCCAAGCATTCATATCTCCGGATGCATTAATGATCCCACCCTTCACTCCTTTAGATTTTAACAATGCCTTTGCCTTATCCGCCGCATAACCTTTCCCAATTGCGCCAAAACCGATTTTCATTCCTTTTTCTTTTAAAAAGACAGTCGATTTAATCGGATCCAGAATAATGTTTTCATAAGCTACTTTTGATACTGATTTCTCGATTTCCTCGATATTGGGCTTTTGATCCATTGACCCATCAAATTTCCATATTCGATCCATTGAAGCATAGCTAATATCAAAAGCTCCATCTGTAATCCTAGATATGCGTAAAGAGCGATCAATTAAATCATACAATTCTCTATCCACTTCGACTGCTTTGATTCCAGCGTTACGGTTGATTTCCGAAGTCTGAGAATTTTTATCCCACGAAGAAATAAGACGTTCTATTCGACGCATTTCGTTCACTGCTAATCGGATATAACTATCTGCCTCGTTTTGATGAGAGGCCACAACAGTAACATCAAATCGACATGCCATTATGCTCATTTCCTTTTTGAACATTTCTTGTGCATTCATTGTGATTATCATCAGCAAAAATTTTAAAATGAAGAAAAGCTTTTTCATGATTTGGTCATTTCCATTAAGTGATCAATATACTCTTGCGCAGAGATATTTTTGTATCCCGTTTCTCCGATAACCTCCCCTTTCGGACTAAGCAGTACGACGAATGGGAAAATTCCATTGTGGTTATATTTCTCCGCTAAATGATTATTGTGCCTTTGTCTTTCTGAAGAAAGGGCATTCTTTTTTCTCCTGGGAAAATCCGCCTGTAGCAGAACCAAGTGATCCGAAGCATAGGATTGAAACTCTTTGGTTTGCCAAACTTCTTTTTCTAATTTAATACATGGAGAACACCAATCAGATCCTTGAAAGACGAGTAATATAGGCTTTCCATTTATTTCTGATTCCGTTTTAGCCTCTTCTATATCCAAAAACCATTCTTGCGCATTACATGGTAAAATAGATACAAACAGTAGCAAAGTAATTGAATAAAATATGTGCTTAATCATAATTCAGAGAGTTTAAGTATGAATAATTTATTATGAAACAATAAACGTTTCATTTACCCTACCCCCTTCTATAAATTATTTTTAGAATGAAATTCTGATTAAGCATTGTGGTGTGCGACGCAACTGAAATTTTTCAACTTCAAAAACTTCAGGTTCATCATTAGTTTCGTCAGTATTACTTAACAAGTAGTTTCTACTTAAAGAATTCTTGGTATCCAAAACATTAAATAAGGAAACTTGAAAATCAAATTTGAAGTCATTCCAAAGTGTAGTGCGATATCCTACCGTGCAATCTAACCTATGAAAATTAGGCAGTCGCTGATCATTAATTCCAGCCAATTCAATTTCGTAATAATCTTCCTCCATTGTTTGAATCAATTGAATGCCATTTAAATCCGAATATGGCAATCCACTTTTAAAAGCATACTGCAAGCTAAAATTCCAAGCATTCTTCTTGTAATGTGTTACGAAAGACAAATTATGGCGTTGATCAACATTGGCCGCAAAATCCTCTGAATCAAACTGAGGAATATTATAACGAACAGATCCAAGATGGTAACTTAATCCCGAACTAAAGTTGTTCCATCTTTTTTTTAATAAAAATTCTAAACCTCTCGAACTAGAACTTCCACTCCCCTCTATATTCAAAGTTGAACTTTGACCTGTACTCAATACAGGAACGGAAGACGATCGATGTGAGTAAATATCTAAATCCAAAAGCCAATTATTCTTAGAATAAACGGCACCAACACTTAGCTTTTGGGCAATCATAGGATCATCTGGAATGAGTGTCCAAATCTTATTTTCCAAATTAAGCTGACTCTGACTCACTTCAACCACTTGATTAATATATTGATTAAAAATTCCTGAAGAAAGTCTAAAAGACAAATCATCATTCCACAAATAGCTTAATGTAAGCCTCGGGGAAAAATCCAAAGTACTTTCTTCAGAGAAATAGGTCATTCGTGACCCTATGTCCAGAAGTAAGTTCTTATGCCGCCAATGCACATCTGCAAAAAGATGATGAAACTGCCCTGTAATTTCTTCTTCCAATTCATTATCATCTTCATACTTACCGAATTCAGAAATTTCATATTCTAATTTCTTTCGATCGTACACATATCCGGCCTGCCAATTCATTTTAGAAAATTGTTGCGCATGAATGACTTTTAATTGCAAGTCTGAAATTTCGTTTTTATTCGATGAATAGAGTTCTTCTTCTGCGCTTTGTGTCTCACTCGATAAAAATATTGACTCACTTTGGTACTTAGACGTGTTTACTCGAAAAACGCTCCGTGCATTATCGGTCCAATCGTAAGAAAAAGCATTAGAAAAAATGGTATTGGAAACATTAAGACTATCATATCCTTCAATTTGCCCTGATTGAAATTCATACTCATGCAAAAAATAATCTCGTGATGAAAAAACAGCAGAAGTGAAATTTAAGTTTTTAATAGGTTCAAAAATCAGCTTAAGATTCATATCGTAATAGTCCACATCGAGTTCTGATTCAGAAACCTCAACTATTTGTTGCATATCAATTTGCGATGATTCAAATAATTTTTCGCCATATCGATCAAAGGTAAGGTTACCAGGCAAAACTCCATTAACAGATTTTCTTCCAGAGAATATCAGTCCTAATTTATTTTTCATTAAAGGTGTGATCATTTCAACGTGTGATTCTGTAAATGTCGATCCAAAACCGAATTCTAAATTATCTTTAATCTCATCGGGTAATTGAATTTCGACTACCCCACCAATTCTATTATCGATGGATGAACTGTAAACATCATTATTTATACTTAACTTGTCTATGACAAACGGATTGATAGAAGATATCATTCCAAATAAATGACCACTACTGTACATCGGAGCATTTTCCCACAACACCAAATTGTGTTCTGGTTCAGATCCGCGAATAGAAATATTACTAGCTGACTCATCCAGACTCGTTACCCCAGGAAGGAACTGAATCGATTTCAAAACATCCTTTTCCAAAGCCCCTAATTCATAATTAAGAGACCTCATATCAAAATCTATTCCGTTGAAACTCTTTCCCTGTGTGATTGCAGAAAATATGTAATCCCGTATTATTATTTCTTTTGAAAAAACTACAGCATCGGTCTTTAAAAAAATTTCCATTTCCTCTCTATCAAACATACTGGCATATAGAGAAGTGTCCTGATAACCCAGATAAGAAATATGGACTCTCTCATCCTTATATGCTTCTTTCCTTATCTCAAAAAAACCGCGATCATCTGAATAAGAAGAATGAACTTTGTCAATATAAACATGGGCATATGGCAATGGCTCGCCAGTTCTCTCATCTTTTAAAAATCCTGACAAATGGTAGTCTTTCTTTAATGGAGGAATTAAGACGATCACTCCATCAATAATTTCAAAATCAATTTTTGTCCCATTTAAAAGATTATGTACAGCCTTCGATTGATTTTGAAGATCAAGTTTCTGATCGAAGGATTTATATACTTTTCCTATTATCTCAGGATTATAATTAAAAGACCAACCCGTTGCCTCTTTTAGAATAGCGAGCTGATCTTTTAAATTCCCTTTGGACAAATCCAATGTTTGTCCGTTTAATGGAGTTGTTATTACTAAGCTTATCCCTAACAAACAAATAAATAATCCTTTCATCTATTATTTTGTGAATTGCACCTCTTTTCTATCCTTCGAAATAATAACGTTTAATCCTAGTGATTTTGATATTTGTTCTGTGGCTAATTTTAAGTTACCGTGAGAAAACGAACCAGTAAATGAAGGATTTTCTTGACATATAACTTTAATGTCATATTGTCTTTCCAACTCTCTTAAAACATCTAACAAAGGGTAATTACTGAAATCCGAACGACCTTTCATCCAGGATGGTTGTCTAGTCTCTTCCTGAATTTGAACCACATTCAAATTTTCATCATATATGGCTTCATTGCTCGACAAAGTCAACTTTTCCAAATTTCGATTCACCTGTACTTTTCCTTCGTAACATTCTACCTCAAACCTCTCCACTCTAGCTTTAACATTAAATTCAGTCCCAAGAACATTCACTGAACCGAGGGCCGTTTCTACTTCAAAAGAATTCCCAGGACTTACTTTAAAGAACGCTTCCCCATCAAGGAGTACTTTTCGATTACTGTCCCAAGATTCCTTCTGATATTCCACTGTTGATCCAGCATTTAATATGACTTTAGAATCATCCGGCAAAACGAGCTGGGCTGTTTGACCATACGGAGAAATCACATTGGTCGTGCTACTACTGAACCACATCCAAGTTGTTGTAAACAGCAAAAAACAAGCTGCTATACCTAGCCATAACTTAAAATTTATTACTCGAGGCTCAGATTTTGTTCGCTCATTTTTTCTTTCTACCAAAACATCGAACCCCCTCTTTGTATCGAAAGAAGGTAATTCTAACTCTCCAGTAAACTCGGCAATCTTCGACAACTTGTCCCAATCTCCGTTAGCCTTTAATGATTCGATTTCTTTTTGGCTTAATTCACCTGATATAAATCTTGCGTATAAAGTTTCTTCATTTAACATTTTTATAGTTTTAAAAAGCAATTCTATCAATAGAAATCACACATCACCGATTTCGTTTTTCAAAACCTTTAGTGCCTTGTGCATTCTTTTTTCTATCGCCTTGACACTTACTCCAAGTAAGGCAGCGATCTCTTTATATTTCATCCCATCAATTCTGTTCATCAGAAATACTTCTCTTTGCGTTTCAGGAAGTTCAGAAATAACTTTTTCGAGTCTTGATTTAAATTCCTTTTCTTCCATTAGATATTGCGGATCTTTTTTATCAAAATTTCTATTCGTTTGCTTAATAAACTTTAAGGATACTTTGTTACGTTTCACTTTGTTCAGGAAGAGATTATTAGCAATCGTAAACAAAAAGGATTTTGCTTTGCTAAAAACAACCTCGTCACATTTCTCCCATAATTTTGAAAATGCGTCTTGTGTTATATCTTCCGCTAAATGTAGATCACCACTCTTATAGTATAGGAAATTTCGAAGATGCTCCGCATGTTTAAAATATACTTTGCCAAAACTGACCTGCTCACAAATATTTTCCGACATCTAATTCAATTATGTATCTAAATTAATACTCAAAAACCACAAGTCCAATTTAAACCAATTGGACTCGCGGGGTAAAAATAATATTAACCACAATCCTCCTCGGCCATTTCGAATTCCTCTTCAGAGTTTATTTCTTTAACTGTCCCATCTTCAAATTCAATCGATACCGGGAATACAAGTTCTGGTTCCTCCTCAATATCTGGATTCGCTTCATAGTAGGCCTCAATAACTGCTAAAGCCTCATCCAAATCAGCTGCATTAGTGATAGTTCCGTCTGGCAAAGTGAAGCTTAGTGGAAAAAGAACAACAAAGCAATCTTCATTAAATTCTCCTTCATAATCATCTTCGTCTTTGTCATCGTCATCTTCCTCATCTTCGTCTTCGTCTTCGTCTTCTTCACCATCGTCCTCATCTCCATCGTCCTCTTCATCATCCTCGTCCTCACAAGACTCAATAAGAGCGACAAATTCATCTTCGTTGGCAAGGGTCGTTTCCATTCCCTCAGATATAATATTTACTGGGAAGACCACTGAAAATTCATCTTCTACCTCTGGATTTTGTTCGTACCATGCCTCGAGTTCAGCCTCGAGCATCTCTTGATCGGCTATTATAACTTGAGAACTGTCAGGTAAGATTAAAGTAATGGGAAACACTATTTCGAAACAGTCGGTAAATTCCAAATCGAAATCATCTTGATTTTCCTCATCATCATTTCCTGATACAACACTATTTTCTGTTAAACCATCTGTTATCTCAGAATCTTTAGAACAGGACGAAAACATGACGATTAGCATTAAGAAAGAAAAAGCGAACATTAATTTTTTTGAAGTATTCATAAGATCTATTTTATAAGTTAATTAATAAAATCACCTATGAAACAAGAAGGGCTTCATTTACCCTACC
>JAHDCZ010000128.1 GCA_020629615.1 Saprospiraceae bacterium | reverse complement strand
AGCTAATAAAAAGAGCCCATGCATTTTGTTAATAGGCATGGGCTCTTTGAGAAATCATATCACTTCAAATTAATATTAATATATAGAAACCCTTATTGCCTTATTAATATTTTTGTCATTGACTTTCAGATAATATAACCCACTTGGATAAGCTACAAGGGATATGCCTCCAATAAACTCATCATTAAATTTTCCAATCTTTCTAGTTTGCACAAGTCGTCCTCTGGCATCAACAATATCAATGTGAAGGAAATTCTTCTCGGTAATCAGATTAGAAACTATTAATTGAAAATATCCATTATTTGGATTTGGAATGACTGAGATTTTAATCCCATCAATAGAAACCTCATTGATCGATACCGTATTCTGTACAGTGACTGTTTCAGAGTAAACACAAACGCCATCATTAGAAGTAACAACTACATCATAATCACCTGCTGGAAGGTCAGTGAATAATGCTTCTGTCTGAAAGCTATTTCCTCCATTAATACTATAACTAAATGGCTCAGCACCGCCAGAAACATTAATCATGATCGTACCATTATCCGTAGCATCCGAATCTGTTGTAACTATATTTGCCGTCAAATTACAGTCAACATTACAGAAATCAATGCTCTCACTACTTCCAAAATCACCACCAGTAATTAGTATGTCACCATTGCCATCAATCACATTATAGCTACCTTGTCCAAAACCACAGCAGATACCATCTCCCGCAAGATCAGTAATAGTAAAATTAAAACACGCCTCTTCATCGACACAATAGCGTTGAACATATTGCGTACTCTCTTCGCTGTAAGGTCCACCGGAACCAATCAAATTCCCATTGGCATCTCTCAACTCCCATAGAGTTTCTTCGGGATACTCATCAGTGTTTATCTCGACTGTTAACAAACTCAAATTAGAATCCAAATTAATGTCAAAAGTCGCGAGGTTATTAGATGCAACCTCATCTGCATTTCCATTAAGTTCAATCAAAATCAACTCAACATCGTTTAAGCCGTTATCTGTTAAAATGAATGATATATCAAAAGTCTCTGAGCTTCCTGAAGAAAGATTACCAGACCAATCATGAACTTTTTTTAGCTCACCATTAATATAGACTTCAATCTTCGCAGACTGCAAGGTTTCAAAACCATTATTAGTTAATGTAACAGAAGTAGAATTGACATCCGAACACACAGTTGCTTCGGCCGTGGCATTAAGGGAACCATCAAAAGAGAACAAATGAGAAATTTGTGAAACGATTGTGTCATTTGTATTTCTCAAATCTGATGGATGAGATACATAAGCAGTAATTTCATACATTCCTTTGGCTGATAAATCAATCGTGTTAGAAAAAGTATATATCATCGAACTATCCGCTTTTATGGTATCGGTGATCATCACTTGCTCAATTTGTGATCCTAGAAAATCATAAGCCAAAATAAAATCATACACATCATTTTCTCCAGCGTTTGTTAGTTCGATAGTAACTGACTCCGAATTTGATAAAGCAGCAGAATTAAAAGGAGATGAAATCTTGGACATCGCAATGTCAATAGAATCTCGACTAAGTTCAAAAGCAACGATTCTAGTACGTACACCTCCAGGTCCCCCACCTGCATATTCGGTCGTAAACCAAAAGGTAGATTCATTCACAGGATCAACACTCATATGAGAATAATCTCCAAAGCGACCAAATGAATTTATCGTATTAGTTCCTTCAACAACATTATATTCTTGAACTGTCATTTCACCCAAGGGGTCAGAATTATATCTACCTGTATATCGAACGCCCACAAAACTTTGCGGACTTGTAACATTATATCCCAATCCGATATTCCCATTCCCATCCATAGCAATTGAACACATAAATCGATCCAGACCATCTTCGGGTGCATAAGTACCTTCTTGAAAAATTGACCAATCCGAACCAGTTGACCTTCTTAATTCCATCCATCGAATTCCTGATAAATTATCGCCATCTGTAACATCAGTAACAAAAGATAACACGATCGATTCGTGATTTGCAAATTTTCGGAGTTTCGGAATATTCATAATTACTTCTGGAACAGCATCTAATCCTTGTCCACCAGATTGTGGCACACAGGCAAAACCAAATCCACCCGCTGAACAAGGATAACTATCAAAAGGCGTTGTTTGCAAACTCAAATTAGTTACTTGAGTATTATTCGCATTTGCCCAATCGATATCAAACGAATAGATTTCTAATTGATCTTGAGCAACTGCCCCCCAAGAAGAATCATTAATGGTCATAACAATCGGATCCCCGTTATCCGGAAAATCACCATCCACATCAACAGGAGTTGAAACATAAAAACCTGCTTCTGTATTATTATTTCCGGTAATAGATATTCTTTGCATCGTTGCAGTAGCCGCACCTGAGAGTAATGCTTCTCTATCAATAAAATATTGATGTAAAGTACCCGCACCTTGTTCGTTTGTTGTTACAACCAACGCTTCGGGCCATAAAGCATATTTTGGATAATCCGGAAAATTAGGCGTGGAGAAAGAATATGCCATATAGCTACCTAAAGGGTCTGATGTTTCTGATACTGCTACCAAAAGATTTGCGGGACCCGTGAATTCGGTTATAAACCAACGATTCGCTCTTTCATCGAATAAAATAATCGGGTCTCCCGCAGAATTGGCTCCCAAACTAGACCATAATTGTTCAGCAGCAAATTGTTGAACTAAATTTCCTTCTTTATCGAAAACCCCAATATCGGTAACATTGACCCCTTGAACATAATAATCCAATCCAATTTCTCCAGAAGGATCCATGGGCGAACCATTATTACCAATCCCATTAATATTTACTTTGGGTTCAATTATTTGGCTATTAGCCAAAGAACTGTTTTTTTGCCTTAATGGATCCGCTCCCTGATGCTCTTTTTCTAAATCAACTGCTTTAGAAAACCCTCTTCGGTTTTTGAAATCATCGGGCTTCTTTCGATTCTTTTTAAAAATTGGTTTCTTTCTTCCAGTTTCATAAGTGTTTTTTGCAAGATCTCTTACCTCGAATGTTTTACCCAAAAGGACAGCTTTGCTTTCAAAGACCTCAAATTGTACGTGTTTACTTTCTTGCGCATTCAAGGTAATCACTACCATAATGCACAGCATAGTCATTAAATTCTTTATCATTTCGCTTGTGTTATTTCTTTATCGGTTTAGTTTTCGCACTTTTTACATTGGTGCTATTGGTTGAAGGGTTAAGCTGATCAGGTTGATAACATTCAACAACCAGCTCGTTGGCTAAGATTACTTCGATCAATTCTTTAACTGATTTATAAGGAGAATCAACAGTTGTGAAATATAAATTCTGAGATTTACTGCTCAATTTACTTTTCGAAAATTTAAGTTCGTCATGACTTTTGACAATACTTTTTAATGGAGCTCCTTCCTTCAACAAAATCATCAAATTTGTTGTATATCTCTGTTGATCTTGTTTCGACTTAGTAGTATTACATGCACTAAGTATGGATAACAGAACTGTAGCAAAAATTAACCGCATTAGCATTAGTCTTTGACACCGAAGATAAAAATAAAACAAGTCTCATGTAGAAAAGTAGAGATCTATTGTCGGGCATGCGCTTACAATTACATTAATAGTCCTAAAAACTGTCTTTAAGAAGTCAAAATCAATGCACCTCTGCCATCCAATTTTTAATCAATGGTGATATTAAGATTGCTAAAAAACCAATAAGACAACTCAATAACCCAAAAGCCGCATAAACCGAAACATAAGAATATAACTGGATCATTTCTGTTGTACCTTGTATACTCACATTCGGCGAAAGCCCAGAAAAAAACTCTGTAATAGTCCCCAGAAAACCTTTTGAAAAAAGATTTTCTTTTCCAGCTTCTACTGTAGTCAACTGTGCAATCTTACCAGCAAAAAAATGTCCATAGAATGAAGAGGTAAAAAAAACGCCCATAATAAATGCCAAATATTTTGGGGGAGACAACTCTGTCATTTTTGATAATCCTATCGGTGATATAAATAACTCTCCAACGGTAAGTACAAAATATCCCAACACCAAATAACTCATTGGCGTTAGTGCTTCTGGTGTAACACTATTCGCGGAAGCGGAAAAAATTAAAAAGCCTAAACCCAAGAATAACAATCCTAAGCCAGATTTTATAGCAGAATTTGGATTGTATTTCTTGCGATTTAAATAGGACCATAGCCATGAAAAAGGAATAGCCAAGAGAATAATAAATGTACCGTTGATACTATTCGTTTGTGCCGCATTTAAGAAAACCAAATCAACATTTCGATCTGCAAAAAGTGTTAGAGAACTCCCTGCTTGCTCGAAAATTGCCCAAAACAAGGTCATTAATATTGTAAAGTAAATCGTAACTGCCAGTTGCTTTTTGGCTTTCGCCGAAACTTGTTTCATTATATAAAACATAGCGATAGAAATTCCAAAGGTCGCCACCCAAACAATGTAATGTTCGTATTGATTATATTTTACAATTAAAGCAAACAAGGGTACAGAAACCAAGGATAATAATGTAATCCATTGGCCCTGATGTAAACCCATGCGCTTCTGGAAATATATTTTGGAATTGGGAATATGTCCATTATCCCCAAATACATTTTCGCGCAAACCATCATAAAAGAAATATAAACCGACCAACATTCCAATCCCCGCCAAAATAAATCCATAATGCCAACCATAAGCTTCGGCAATCCATGCACACATTAAAGGAGCAATAGCACCACCAATATTAATTCCCATGTAAAAAATAGTAAATCCAGAGTCTCGTCGCTGGTCGTCCTTATCGTAGAGTGTTCCGACAAAAGTGGAAATGTTGGGTTTAAAAAATCCATTACCGACTATGATTAAAGACAGCGAACCAAAGAAGAAAATAGGGTGCTCAAAACTTAGAAAAAAATGACCCAACGCCATAAATATTCCTCCCAGTAAAATCGATTTTCGATAGCCTAAAAAATTATCCGCCAGATATCCACCGATGATAGGAGTAAAGTAAACCAAGGACATGTAAGCAGCAAAAACACCAAAGGACATCGTATCCGAAAAGAGCAATTGTTTTGTCATATATAGAACCAACAAAGCCCTCATCCCATAAAATGAAAAGCGCTCCCAGAGTTCGGCAAAAAACAAATAAAATAATCCTTTGGGATGACCAAAATAAGTTTGTTCAAATCTTCGCGATTCCATGTCTGAGTGTTTTATTATTAAATAATAGCCAAGTAATTGACATCTTAAACTCAGTACAAGGTTTGAAACAAACAATAGCAAAAAATAAGCTTTTGTAATCAATTGTAATCCAATTACGATTAATTACTCGCCAGTAAAATAAGGGTTCGACAAATGCTCATTACCTTTGTTTCAAAATCAGCTTATGATTATTTCTTCATTGAGAATTAGAAATTACCCAGAAGATAAAAAAGGAGATTTTCCTTGGACTCTTCCCTTGATTCAAAATTTTGACGAACTTGAATTTGAAAAAAACATAAGCTTCTTTGTCGGTGAAAATGGGAGTGGTAAATCAACCATTCTAGAAGCCATTGCCGCTTACGCGGAAGTCCCATTAGCAGGAAGTCACCGACTAGAGGATGATCCTTCTTTAGAGGCTGCTGATGAATTGGCTAATTATTTAAGCATTCGATATCAAAACAAATCACATCATGGTTTTTTTGTAAGAGCAGAGGATTTTATCGGCTTTGCACGAAAAATAAAAGAAGATATTGCAGAATTGGATAAAGAGATTGAAGAAGTTAAAGAGAGCTTTACAGGAGGTGATATCAAATTAACTCTTGGAGCGATTGAAGGAGAGAAAAACAGTTTAATTCAACGATATTCCAAAGATTTGGAGGCGATGTCGCATGGTGAAGGCTTCTTAAAATTTTTCACTTCGAGAATAACTGCCAAAGGTTTGTATCTGATTGATGAACCCGAAGCGGCCTTATCTCCTACTCGTCAATTGAGTTTATTATCATTGATTAAAGAAAAAGTGGAGAAAACTGGATCTCATTTTATTATCGCAACACACTCCCCTATTATTATGTCAATACCGAATTCTGAAGTCTTTTATTTTCAAGATGATAAAATTACTAAAATCGATTATAGAGAAACTGAACATTTCCTATTAACGAAATCTATCTTAGACAACCCGGATAACGTGATGAGAGAATTATGAAAAATAACTCTAATTTTCACCTAGGTATTCTGAATTAAAAAGCAGGCGATTTTACTATCCGGTTCAAAAAAAATAAATAGATCACCGTCACCCCAAAAATTCATTTTTTGGAAATACGGTTTATACATTTCCTTTTCAGGTTTTATGTTTGATTTCTCCGTTGGAATATTTGCACCATCATAAGTCAATTGAACCAAGAATTTCATGATTTTATTTGTTTTTGGACAAATCGGTATTTCAGGATATTGTATCCAATTCGGAACACCAGTATGCCCAAATCCATTGCCATATTGTTTGGATTCTTTTGAAGTGAAATACACTTTCCTATAAACCACTTCGGAATCCGGTTTTATGTCTTCATATGCCGTATCGGTTTGTTTGAGTTTTTCAACATCATACACTTGAGGATTTAAAGGATCAGAATAGTCAATGAAAAGTTTGTCAAAATTTAAGTACAGAGGCGCGACCAAATGTAGATCAAAAGGAAGCCAATTGAAAGCAGCTTCTGACCGAGAAAACTTCCCTAAATATTGAAAAGGTGCGTTAAAGTCGAATTTAGGAATTGTGAATTCAGGAGGTCCCTCTCCTCCTAAATAACTCGTAGAATTTGTGGCTTCTATTAGTGAAAATATTTTATTCGGCACAACATATTCATATTCCAATCCAATTTCATCGTTGTTCAATGTTCTTTCTTCTTTAAATACTTCTTCTCTATCGAAAGCCTTTGCTAATTTGTTGTTGACATAAATCAATTCGATGGACGACCAAACGTTTTTTGCTGTTTCTTTATCTATTGCCTGAGTTTTCATGAATTTCTCACACTCTTCATCCCCATTAAATTCCACTTCCCAGCCAGCGAGATAAATATATTTTTTGTCCTTTTGACTCGAACAGTTGTTAAATATTCCCATGATTAAAAATAATATTAAGGCAGTATATCCATTCATTTTTCCAAATTGCTTTCAATGAATTTTTGGTAGTTCGGATTTATTTCTTGACGTACAAACTCTTTCAATAATCCTTCTTCAATTGTAATATATTCAGGAAGCATTCTAAGTCTATATTTTCCTTCTCCTAAGAAAGTAAAGAGATCTTTTCTCTCGAGTTTAAAGCTCTCATCCATTTCTAAAATCTCATTGATATTTTCGATAATTCGTGTGAGGTAAGTTTGATTTTTAATTTCACCTCCCTTCCCTATCAATATACTTTGATCGTTGCTTTCGACATACTTTCTACGCACTGCAAACTTTAGTAGGTTTTTATACTGCGTTGTTTTAGATCCGAAATCTATGGTTTCACCCAAAATGTTTTTGGAAGGAATACTTAACTGAATTAAGGACCAATCCAAAAAGCGAATTTGGATTTCGTTGATTCGAGGAGTATTCGCTAATTGTATCACCCAAGAGGTTGCCAACACTAGAAACACAGCTATCAAGGAAGTCTTTGCAACGATCTTCAAGAGCTTGTTTACAAAATCATTTTCCAGCATTA
>JAHDCZ010000127.1:5130-7711 GCA_020629615.1 Saprospiraceae bacterium | reverse complement strand
CTTTTTCAAAAAAGGATCGAACATTTTCTGTATTCCTATAATTATCGGTTATCCTTGTTTTACGACTCAAGGTCGAATGAACCCAGTCGAATTTGGAGTTTGATTTTTTGCGAGTTTGTATTTTGAGAATCTCTCCCGTTTTTAAATAGGATTTGATTCTGTTTGCAATTTCAATTTTCGATCCAAGTGTAGGCAATTCATTCGATTTACAAAAGTCTTGGAGTTCTTTTTTTAACCAATAGAATTCTTCAAAATCTTTAATCGAAATATTCTTATTCAACAGAGGTCGTTGATCCATTTAAAGAATGATTTAGTGAGGAATCAAATGTAGGGGTGCTAAAAAAAGCAGTACATTATATGCCTTGAATGTAAAGAGACGTATAATCAAAAAGTTCGGACTTTTATTCAAAGGAATTATCAGGAATAAAAATCCGAACTCAATTTTTTTTTTGATATTTAGTTAAAATGCCAGTACAGCACCTACAGTCACCAAAGAAATTCCATAGCCAGCCTCTCCAAATACTCTGAATGAATCAGTAAGCTGGTATTTGACTCCTACAAAACCTGATACAGAAGGGCCACTACTTGCTGCTGTAAAATCTCCCACAAAGGTATTGTCTCCGTCTATCGAAGATGATATATAATTAAATCCAGCCATGACTCCTACATAAGGATCAAACTTATCTGATCCCATCCATTTCATCCATTCAAAATGTCCGACGTGATATGTTGCTCGTGCCCCAAAAAGAAGGACATTATAATTAATATCATAGGAACCAAATCCATAATTGTAGTTGTCACTCGTCCTGTAATAGCCCGCATATCCACCAATCGTCATATGTTCGACTACTGAAAAGGGATGATCTACAGATACAGATAATGGTATACCAAAGGTGCTACTTATAATAGTTGGCAATAATCCTACACCTAGATTAATCTCAGTTTTGTCAATCTGCTCGACCTGAGCATGAGAATTCAGCGTAAAGCACAAAATAAAAAAGCTTAAAAGGTAGGTTTTTTTCATTGATTTTCAGTTTATGTATTAATTAAAATAATCTGCAAATTTAAATAAGCTTCATCATTCGATGCAATCTTGAAAAAATTAATTCAAAAATGCATTGATCTTTTGTACACTATCCTTTGCGTCGCCATACAACATTGAGGTATTCTCTTTAAAGAATAAAGGATTTTGAACACCCGCATAACCAGTAGCCATCGATCGTTTCATAACTATTACATCTTTGGCATTCCATACTTCTAAAACTGGCATCCCATAGATCGGACTATTAGGATCATCTTGTGCACCTGGGTTCACGATATCGTTGGCACCGATTACCAGTACAACATCCGTTTCTGGTAAGTCGTCATTGATCTCGTCCATTTCTAGAACCACATCATAAGGGACATTGGCCTCAGCCAACAAAACATTCATATGACCGGGTAAACGACCAGCGACGGGGTGAATTCCAAAACGAACTTCTTTACCTTGAGATCTTAAATCCTCGACCATAGCATAGACTGGGAATTGCGCTTTGGCTACAGCCATTCCATATCCAGGTACAATAACAACCGATTTGGCCTCCTTTAATAAATTGGCCACACCTTCGTGATCCGTGGCTTTAACTTCTCCGGTAACAGCCATCGCTTCTCCTTTCGGTGCAGCACCAAATCCTCCAAAGATTACCGACCAAAAAGATCGATTCATTGCTTCACACATTATGATGGATAAAATAGCCCCCGAACTACCGACAAGGGCTCCCGTCACAATTAATAAGTCATTGCCCAGCATAAAGCCTGCGGCTGCAGCAGCCCATCCAGAATAAGAATTTAACATGGATACTACGACGGGCATATCAGCACCGCCAATCGCCATGACCAACATCACACCAATGAAACAAGCTATTGCAGTCATGAGATTTAAATACATTAAGCCACTTAATTCATTAGCTCCTACAAAAAGCACACATAAGTAAATACAGATTAAAACAAGAACAATGTTGACGACATGACGTCCAAAATAAACTAAAGGTTTACTTCTTATTTTCCCATCTAATTTTCCCCAAGCTACAACAGATCCGGTAAATGTGATGGCTCCAATAAATACTCCAATAAATATTTCTACAAGGTGAATGGTATGCATCACACCTGTGAGTTCTTGTGTATGCGGATCAAAATAAGAACCATAACCTACAAGTACTGCGGCCAGTCCTACGAAACTGTGTAAGATGGCTACCAGTTGCGGCATGGAAGTCATTTCTACTTTTCGAGCAAGCATTATTCCGATGACAGAAGCGATCAGGATGGCTATGATAATATAAATATGTCCTTCTACTTTCGGTCCTAAAACAGTAGAAAGAATTGCAATGCCCATACCTATGATCCCATAAAGTACTCCACGTTTTGCAGATTCTTGAGAGGACAGTCCTCCAAGGCTTAGTATGAATAAGATACTAGCAAATAAATAGGAAGCGAGTTGTATTTGTGATGATATCATATTTTACTTTCTAAACATTTTTAACATTCGGTGAGTCACTACAAATCCACCAACTATATTAATACTCGCAACCAAAATGGCAACAAA
>JAHDCZ010000127.1:0-5030 GCA_020629615.1 Saprospiraceae bacterium | reverse complement strand
TGGGTTACCATTGCTCGACTCACAACAGCATCCTCCATATCTACTTTGAAGTTTTCAGCTTTGCCCATGTCGTCTAAAAGATGACATAAATTATTGCCATATAGCTGACTTGCTTGAGCAGGCAGTTGATCCAGCTTTCCGACAATATGAACGCCATTATCGGTTTGATAAACTTCTCCGTTTCTTGTTAATTCACAATTTCCACCTGTAGATGCTGCAAGGTCAACGATGACTGATCCGGGTTTCATAACGGCAACATGATCTTTTAAGACCAATTTTGGAGCAGCTCTACCAGGTATTTGAGCCGTGGTAATGATCATATCAACTTCCGCGGCTTGTTCTTTAAATAAGGCCATTTCGGCTTCTATAAATGCTGGACTCATCACCTTGGAGTATCCAGAATCTGTCGCACCATCTTCATCAATGTCGACGCTCAGGAAGGTCGCACCCATACTTTCAATTTGTTCTGCAACTTCCATTCTCGTATCAAAGGCACGCACTATAGCACCCAAGGATCGCGCTGTACCAATGGCGGCCAAACCAGCAACACCTGCTCCGATGACCAAGACTTTTGCAGGATCAACTTTTCCAGCAGCGGTGATTTGACCATTTAGGAATCGACCAAATAGATTGGCACCTTCTATCACCGATCGGTAACCCGCAATGTTGGCCATAGAAGAGAGTACATCCATTTTTTGTGCTCTAGAAATCCTAGGAATCGCATCCATGGCAATGGCATTGATTTGCCTTTCGGCTAATTTTTCTAGTAACTCAGGATTTTGAGCAGGGTAGAGGTAACTTAAGGTCACCTGTCCTTTGTGCATTAAGTCAATTTCTGCATCTTGGACCGCTTGTACTTTTAAAATAATATCGGCTGTCTCGTATAAAGATTTTGCATCACCCAGTACTGTTGCACCAGCTTGGCTGTAATCCTTGTCTGAGTAATTTGATCTTAATCCAGCACCTTTTTCTATAAAGACTTCGAATCCTTGTTTTAATAATCGCTTGACGGTTTTGGGAGTTGCTCCTACTCTTTGTTCGTCTACAGATAATTCCTTGGGAATACCGACTTTCATATATGTAAAATATTCATGATCTAATTGACGATAAAAATAGCATTTTTTCTCACAGAACTAAATTTTAGTAATTTTCTTATCTGCGCAATATAATTAGAGTGTAAATCATAATTTGAAATAAATAAATTGGTTTAAGGCTTTTTGTCTTCCATTTAATTCTTAACTTAATCGAAGCAAAAACATGCAGTTGTGAAACCAACAAACATTCAAGATCCGGAGTATTTCCATAAGGTTGTAGATTGCCAGTACGCTTGTCCAGCTCATACACCTGTTCCAGAATACATTCGCTTAATCGCCGAAGAAAAATATACTGAAGCCTACATGATCAATTGGGAATCCAATGTTTTCCCAGGCGTCTTGGGTAGAACTTGTGATCGTCCCTGCGAACCAGCATGCAGAAGAGGAAGGGTCGAAGAGGAGCCTGTAGCCATTTGTAGATTGAAAAGAGTCGCTGCTGATCATAAAGGAGAAGTGAAACATCTTATGCCACAAGGACCCTTTGAGAAGAATGGTAAAACGATTGCATTGATTGGTGGTGGTCCAGCTTCTTTGACCGTAGCAAGAGATTTAGCGCCCTTGGGTTATGAAATTCATTTGTATGATGAGTGGAATAAAGGTGGAGGAATGATGCGGACTCAGATTCCAGCGTTTCGTTTGCCCATCGAAGTCTTGGATGAAGAGGTGAATTATATTTTGGACATGGGCGTACATACCCACTTTAATACATTTGTGGAAAGCATGGCCGAGATATTGGATAAAAAATACGATGCTGTATTTGTAGGGACCGGAGCTCCCAAAGGTAGAATGTTGCGTATCGACGGACATGAAGAGGCTGCGGAAAATATTCATATTGGAATTGAATTTTTGGCGAGTGTCGCTTTTGAACATAAAGAGAGTATTGGGAAAAAAGTCATTGTACTTGGTGGAGGGAATACCGCAATGGATTGTTGCCGTACGTCCAAGCGATTGGGAGGCGAAGAGGTCACCGTCGTCGTCCGAAGTCCAAGAAAAGACATGAAAGCATCCCCCTGGGAAATCGAAGATGCTGAAAGAGAGGACATCACTATTCTCAATAATATGCCACCCAAAAAGTTTGAAGTCGAAAACGGAAAACTAAAAGGAATGTGGTTTGGAAAAGTTCGAGCCGAATATGATGAGAACGGAAAACGAACCTTGATTCCAACCGGCGAGCCAGATGAATTTATTGAAGCGGATGATGTGATTATCGCTATTGGCCAAGACAATGCCTTCCCATGGATTGAAAGAGATCTAGGGATTGATTTTGGGAAATGGAATTTACCTGTATTAGATCGAGTCAGTTTTCAATCTACTTTGCCTCATGTGTTCTTTGGTGGAGATGCTGCCTTTGGACCTGAAAATGTGATCACTGCAGTTGCGCAAGGACATCAGGCCGCTATTTCAATTGATCTATTCTGTAACAACAAAGATCTTCATGATCGACCAAATCCATTGACCAATTTGGTCAGTCAGAAAATGGGAATTCATGAATGGACTTATGATAATAACATTGCCCACGATTTGCGCTTTCAAGTTCCTCATGAAGACAAGGCCATTAGTTTGACGGATCGCAAGATCGAAGTGGAGTTAGGGTTCGAACAAAAAATAGGATTTAAAGAAGCACAACGATGCTTGAATTGCGATGTTCAAACAGTCTTCTCAACCGAATTATGCATAGAATGCGATGCCTGTGTGGATGTCTGTCCCACGGATTGTATCACCTTTACCAAGAATGGGGAGGAAGAAGAGCTCCGTACTCGCTTGAATGCACCAGCCTTAAATTTGTCTCAAGATTTATATGTCTCTAGTGACTTACCTACACATCGAGTCATGATCAAAGATGAGGATGTTTGTCTTCACTGCGGATTGTGTGCGGAACGATGTCCAACAGCTGCTTGGGATATGAAAAAATATTTATACAATACTGCAAAAACATATACTACGGATGGGAAAGGAAGTTGTTGTCAATGATCTAGTCATACGATTTGCCAATGTCAATGGAACGGGATCCGCTTCGGCAAATGAAATGTTTGCTAAAGCAGTTTTTAGAATGGGTATTCCGGTAACGCCCAAAAATATATTTCCTAGTAATATTCAAGGACTACCGACCTGGTATGAAGTACGAATAAATAAAAACGGTTATCTCGGTAGACGCGCTGGTATCGATTTACTCATTGGGGTGAACCCCCAAAGTCTTAAAAGAGATGTGGAAAGCGTTAAGTCGGGAGGTTACTTTGTTTATGACAGTAGTAAGAAGTTGCATAAGGAATTCATTCGCGATGATATTCATTATATCGGGATCCCTATGATTCGCTTGGCCATGGAACATTATCCTAGTGCGCGTCTTCAACAACTGTTTAAAAATATAATTTATGTGGGGGCCGTAGCGACCTTAATCAATATGGAAATTGATGTAATCAAACAAGTGATTGCCGAGCAGTTTGAAAGAAAACCTAAGTTAATTCCAGCCAATTACCAAGCACTAGAATTAGGTATTAATTATGTAAAAGAAAATCATAGTTATCCTTTGAATATTCGCTTGGCGCGAATGGATGGGGTAGGTGATTCGATTATGATTGACGGGAATGCCGCTTGTGCTCTGGGGGCGATTTATGCGGGTGCTACCGTTATGGCTTGGTATCCTATTACGCCATCAACTTCTATTGCAAAGGCTTATGAGACTTATTGTAAAAAATTACGTATTGATCCTGAAACAGGGAAAAAGAAATATGCTTTTGTGCAAGCAGAGGACGAATTGGCCGCCATCGGAATGGTGATCGGAGCGACATGGAATGGGGCTCGATCTTTTACAGCGACCAGTGGACCCGGCGTATCTTTGATGAATGAATTTATCGGGCTCTCTTATTTTGCAGAGATTCCTGTCGTGTTGATTAATGTCGAGCGAGGAGGTCCTTCTACTGGAATGCCGACAAGAACGCAGCAAGCTGATATTATATCTTCGGCATATGCATCGCACGGGGATACCAAACACGTTTTATTATTTCCTAGCACTCCGGCCGAATGTTTTGAGTTAACGGTCCAATGTTTCGATTTGGCCGATCGATTACAGACGACAGTTATGTTAATCTCTGATCTCGATTTGGGAATGAATAATCACATGTCTGCCCCTTTGAAGTGGGACGATGATCGCAAATATGATCTTGGTAAGATATTAAGCGCGGAAGATTTGGAAGAAATGGTGCATCCCTTTGGACGGTATTTAGACGTCGATGGTGATGCCATTCCTTATCGAACAATCCCCGGAACGCACCCGACCAAAGGATCCTTTTTTACCCGAGGGACTTCTCACGATGAGTATGCAAAGTATAGCGAACTAGGAGAGGTATATCTCAGAAATGTAGATCGGCTAGCTCAAAAATGGGAAACCGCAAAAACCTTGGTTCCAAAACCTGAATTGTATCAAACTGAAAATAGAAGTAGTTACGGAATGTTGTTTTTTGGAACGACTACCTATGCAGCCATGGAGGCCATGGATATATTAGATGCAGAAGGAATCAAAGTGGATTCTATCCGAGTCAAATCATTTCCATTTCCACAAGAAGTGGAAGATTTCATCAATGCACATGAAACAATTATCGTTGTGGAGCAAAACAGAGATGCCCAATTTAGATCCTTATTAATCAATGAAATGGATTTGAATCCCGAAAGATTATTGTCGGTGTTGAATTACGATGGTACGCCGATTACAGCAGATACCATTCAGTCTCAAATTAAAAAATGTATTTCGGTCGTAGCCGAATAAAACTCGAATACTATGTCATACGTTAAACCCAAATTTCATCACCCAGGATTAAAACCCAATAAAGTAGGTTATGTCAAAGCGGATTATGAAGGAGTGATTTCTACTTTATGTGCAGGTTGCGGTCATGATTCTATTAGCGGAGCGATCGTTCAAGCATGCTATGAAATTTCTTT
>JAHDCZ010000018.1 GCA_020629615.1 Saprospiraceae bacterium | reverse complement strand
TCTAGATATCAAGCCTATCATTGGATTCATTTTCCGGATTCTCAAGAACAAAAAGAACAAGCGATAGAACGTCTCAAATTTGAAGAATTTTTCTTTCTCCAATTAAATCTACTTCAAAGCAAAATCAATAGAAAAAAGAAACTAAAAGGCGCAGTATTTGATACTATTGGTGATCAATTCAATCATTTCTTTCATAATAAGTTAGCCTTTGAGTTAACCAATGCACAGAAACGCGTTCTAAAAGAAATACGGAAAGACATGGGCCATGGAATTCAAATGAATAGGCTCTTACAAGGTGATGTTGGAAGTGGAAAAACCATTGTTGGTTTAATGAGCATGCTGATTGCGATCGACAATGGATTTCAAGCGTGTTTACTCGCGCCTACCGAAATACTTGCTCAACAACATTTCCAATCCATTAGTGAATCATTGGAAGGGATGCAAATTGTAGTGGCTTTTTTAAGTGGCACAGTAAAAGGTAAGAAAAGAGAAAAACTTTTGGAGGCACTTAGCACGGGAGACATCGACATACTAATTGGCACCCATGCTATCCTAGAAGATCCAGTACAATTCAAAAATTTAGGCTTGGCCATTACGGATGAGCAGCATCGGTTTGGTGTTGCGCAGCGCTACAAATTGTGGCGCAAAAACACAGAGATCGTACCGCACATTTTAGTCATGACAGCCACACCAATTCCTAGGACTCTTGCCATGACAGTTTATGGTGATCTCGATGTTTCTATTATAGATGAATTGCCGCCAGGACGAAAGGAAGTTAAAACACTGCACAAGAGAGAAAAAGATCGAACAAGGGTAATCCAATTTATGCATCAACAAATAGCTATTGGTCGGCAGATATATGTAGTCTTTCCCTTAATTGAAGAATCTGCAAAACTTGATCTACAAAACCTCACTGATGGTTATGAGAGACTTTTACAATATTTTCCAATGCCTCAATTTCAGATCAGCGTGGTCCATGGTCGGATGAAAGCAAAAGATAAAGAAATCGAAATGGAACGATTTGTCAAAGGCAAAACACAAATCATGGTCGCCACAACTGTGATCGAAGTGGGAGTTAACGTCCCCAACGCATCCGTAATGATTATTGAAAACACAGAACGATTTGGTCTTTCACAATTGCATCAATTACGCGGGCGTGTAGGGCGAGGAGCCGATCAATCATTTTGTATTTTGATGTCCAGCAACAAACTGAGTAAAGATGCCAGAGAACGAATCAGTACTATGGTACGCACTACAAATGGATTTGAAATCGCCGAAGCCGATATGCAATTAAGAGGACCTGGAAATCTGACAGGCACGCAGCAAAGCGGCATCATGAATTTCAAATTACTCAATTTAGCACAGGATAATAGCATCATCTTAATGGCTAGAAATCTTGCTCAAAAAATCATTGACCACGATCCAAACTTGGATGACCCAAAAAACATTCGATTAAAAAACTATCTCTCAAGAAATAGAATTTTTACTAAAGATTGGGGAAGGATCAGTTAAATTGTTTTCAAATATTCTATTAGCGCTTGACGCTCACTATTATTTAAATGATCTCCAAAATCGTGCCCTCCATTTCCATATCCAGGAATCGTAGTATCATAAGTTTGCTTTCCTAATTTAGAATCCGGGCGAGTATATTGCCAACCCAATTTTTCATAATCAAAATCTTCTGGATCGTGAGATCTCATCCAATATTTTGGACGATTGTCACTATCCAAAACATCCCATAATGTAGGAACTGATCCATTATGAAAATAGGGTGCCGTTGCCCAAACACCATCCAAAGGAGGAGCGACATAACCGTTTCCTGGTTGCAAATAAGCGGCGTATGGTCCTTGATTAAACCATGAACTGTTATACCAATTCACAAAGTCATCATAGGCATAATTACTTGTAGCCAATAATGCATCAGTATTTACCAACTCTAAATCAACTAGAAAATTGGGGTAGTTTGGATTATCACCATAAGTGCCATGACAAGATGCACAATTTTCTGAGAATAAATCTTCGCCTTGAGCGACAAGTCCTTCATTTACATTAAGAGGAAAATCGGGAGCTTCTAGCGAATTAATAAAACTTAAAACGTCAGCAAATCGATCATCGACCACTCGGGCTCTTGTACTATCTGGCATGGTCAACAAACTAGATGCCATCATCATTCGAGCATAATCTCCCCTACCGACTCCAGTAGTGAACATCGCATTCTTCTTTTTTAACAACCACCAAGCAGGCGGATCTGCTGGAACCACTTCATTTGGAATAGTAATAATGGGATTTTCTTGCCACGAAAGATCAATAGGATCTCTGTGGGCCGCCAAAACAGCGGCAAGCTTATCAGCAGGATTAGCTCCTACTACCTCTGTGACCAATTGGCCTTGGGTGGCTTTCAGTGCTCTTGAAAACGGAAAATAAGCATCCCATTCTGGAGAAGGTTCCCCATAAGCTTGCTTAACGACCAAATCCAAAAATCCAGCACCAGCCCCCATATCTGTTGTGAAATCGTAATCAGAATTGCCTAAGCCAACTATGAATTCATCTCCAATTTTTCCGGCATGGCATTGAAAACAATTGGGAGAGACTATAGTCGCTCCATTCACTTGAGTTGAAGCGGTATAACCATAAGGAATATTTTCATTGATTCCAGATCGATTTAAGTAATTATTGGATTCTTCCATCGATCCGATCGTGGAACCAAACAAACCGATAGGTATACCACTTTCTACATAATCTCCATTGAACAGATAATCTTTTCCTTCCATTGCATCCCCAGTACGATTTGACGTAGGCGGAATATAATAGAGATAATCAGAAAAATTATCAGGCAAACTACTTGTTGGGCTTGGATCTTCTTTATCACAAGAATTTGCAAGCAACATTATTACAGTACATAGTAAACTAAAAAAAACGAATCGGTTCATCATAAAGAATAGCATGTTCATGTCAAGATATTGAAATTGAACTACAGAATTGTATTTCAAGAACGAAATTAACTGATCATGAGTTACTTTAATCTTTGAAAAAAATGAATTTGTAGATTATTTTCATATTCAAACTCAAGTAAGATTATCTTTATATAAAATTAAACCTATGTCACGATCAAGATATAAAGTAACTCCTTTTGCAAGGTTTTTGATGTTCATGATCATCTTTGCACCAATCGCTTATATTGGTGCGGCATATTATAATGGTGAAGATGGTTTAGAAAAGATTAAAGGTTTTTTTAACAAAAGTGAGAAAAAAGAAGAAGTCGTCGATAGAAAACGATTTGGTATAAATGACGATTCTGATTCTTCTAACGACAGTCAGCACTTATTAAAGCTCAAAGACCTTGAAATAAAAACACTAAAGGAAAAGATAGAACGTCTAGAGCAACTCATCGAACAACAAAATAAAGTTATTCAATCTCGGGATCAATAGCATTAATTTGGGGCTCTAGGCTCAATACTTCTTCAGCAAATTTAAAGGTTGATCGTTGGACGGATTCAACATCCTTAGACATTATATATGAAGATATCACATGATTTCCAACATCGGAAAACGCTTCAATTCTCTTCTTTTCTGAAGGTGTACTTATTGTCTCAAAAAATGATTTCATGGCAGGTATGGAAACGACCTTATCTTCCTCTTCTTCATTCTTGTGATAGTAACCGATAAAGACAGGCTGTTTGATTTTTTCAAACTCTTCGTCTATCATAATCATATCGATCAACTCACCCAAGGCAATGATCCCATCAATGTGATAGATGGCATTCCAATGCTTCGCTGCAAGTTCGGGATAATTAATTATATGAAACTCACTTCCATAAACCATTTTCAGCATTTCTTTTCCCCATGGTCCATTAACCAATTCTGCCATCGGATCATGTAAATTAATATTTGGTGAATACATGATCAACGAATGAACTGCAGGATCATTGGCGGCTAAGTACGCAGAAAAAGTTCCACCGGTTGAACAAGACAAAAGAATCACTTTCTCACCGATCAACTTTCCAACTTCCAACGCAAATTTGGCAGATTCCAATAGTCTTTTTGGGGTCATGTCTTTAAAAGTATTAGAATCCAATCGACCATGATCCGCCAATCGACTAAGGTATAAATTGCATCCGTATCGTTTTGCAAAATTTTCATGAATAGGATCTCCTTCTTCTTGACTAGCTGAAAAGCCATGAAGGTACACAACACTATATTTTGTTTTTTGGCGAGTTGAATCTTGCCAAATAATTCGCGCCTGATTATCTGCTTTCAATTGTAGCACTTCCGATTCTCTTTGAGCAATAAAATCTTCTACAGTCTCAATCGTTAAATCAAATTTTATAGAACTTGCATCGACATTTTCAAAATCAGGTCTTGGGCCTATCAAATAAGTGATAGGAATCAGGATCAATAGGATCAACAGGGCGTAAAGAATTTTCTTCATAAACCAAATTTAAGCGCTTTACATTAAGTCTTGAAATTTGAAATGGAATTAATATAATTCTTGTGCAATTTAACTTTCTTTGTAGTCTAAAATTATCCGCTATGATTAAAGTATTGATAAATGATGGAATTCACCCAACGGGTTTAAGCATGTTGCAAAATGCTGGATTTGATGTTCAAACTGATAAAATTTCGCAAGAACAATTAAAGGAGCGCCTTCCTGAGTTTCAAGCTGTTTGTGTACGTAGTGCCACTAAAATCAGAATGGATTTAATCGATGCTTGCCCAAACTTATCATTGATCGGTAGAGGTGGTGTAGGCTTGGACAATATCGATGTCGATCATGCTAAATCAAAAAACATAGCGGTAGTAAACACTCCTGCGGCCAGTTCTCGTTCTGTGGCGGAGTTGGCTTTTGCACATCTTTACTCTGTAGCACGATATTTATATAAATCAAATCGCAATATGCCAGAAGATGGTGATACCGAGTTTAAAGGCTTAAAAAAATCATTTTCTAAAGGCTTTGAATTGCAAGGCAAATCAATAGGTATTATCGGCTTTGGCCGAATAGGTCAAGAGGTTGCAAAAATGGCGATTGGAATTGGAATGAAAGTCATTGCAGTTGATCCATTTGTTCAGGAAACTACACTTGAAATTAACATAGTGGATCAAAAAATCTCCGTTCCAATAAAAACCGTAAGCATGGAGGAAATGCTTAAAAATGCGGATATCATCACTTTACACATTCCTTTTACAGGAAGCCCTGTTCTGTCCGATTCAGAATTTGCACAAATGAAAGACGGAGTCATCATAATTAACGTGGCTCGTGGCGGGACCATTGACGAAAGAGCACTTTTAAACGCACTGGAATCGAAAAAAGTAAAGGCTGCTGGACTGGATGTTTTTGAAAACGAACCAACTCCTAGGAAAGAGCTATTGGTTCATCCCGATTGTTCATTGACTCCTCATATTGGTGCTTCAACAGGAGAAGCTCAAGAAAAAATTGGAATTGAGTTAGCTGAAAAAATTATCGCCCATTTTAAATCTTAAGGCACGATTTCGACTTCGAATGCGAGGACTTCATTCGGTTCTATTCTTCCTGGAAATCCTTTTGGTCCATACGCCAATCTTGACGGGATTAGGAAAAGAGCTTTACTACCTTTTTTCATTTTCTTTAGACCGATGTTCCAGCCATGAATCATCTGTCCGACTTTAAAATCAAGGGTACTCTTTTTATTAAAATTACCATCGAAAATAGTTTCATCGAGAAGTCTTCCTTGGTATTTACATTGTACAGGATCATTGTGCTTTAAAAATTCTCCTTGCCCTTCTCGAAGGATCAGATAATATAGTCCTGAAGGATCTTTTACTGCGTTGATTTTATGCTTAATTGCATAATCTATAATTCTATTTTCATCTCTTTGTTCTTGTGTTATCGGATTGGAGTGAAAATTTTGAAATAAGCGAGTGGTGAGTTGATCTAGGTCTATAGATTGAAGATTATAGATTTGACTGTCGTTTTCCGAAATCTCCGTTTCAGTATATTTATTCGTGCCCTCCTTGCAGCTACAGATGCAAAGAAGTAAACAAAAAAAAGTACTTTTCTGTAATATGGTCTTTTTCAAAAATGTGAACATTAGCTGTTTTAATTCTAACAATTGAAAATAGCAAAATTTAACTCATTTAATCTTACTACCTACATTTCAAAGTTTTAATATTTATCAAATGCCTTTTCGCAAATTCACGATATGTAGAATTTCTTCAGCAATCGATTGGCTTCATTTTATTGCGATAAAAAAAATCTCATCGGATTTATAAAGAAGTCCAAAAACTGATTTTCTAAACCTCTTTTTTAGAGTAAACAAAATCGGATTATATGAAATCTCTTCCTTTCATTTTAGTTTATTCAAGAATTCTTTTAGGTATCTTAATCGGAGTTCTTTCTTATTTTAAAATAGCTTCTTATTCTATATGGATCCCTTCATTAATGCTCATTGGGTTATTAACGGACGTTTTTGACGGCATTATTGCTAGAAAATACGATGTAGCTACAAAAAACTTAAGAGTGTGGGATTCTAATGTAGATACTTTCTTTTGGAGCATTGTAATTATTTCAATTTTTTATTTGAACACTACATTTTTCATGAATTTTAGGTTTCCAATATTTTTTGTGATCATTCTTCAAATTTCAAACTATTTATTGAGCTATTTTCGATTCCAGAAACCGATCGCGACTCATTCTATTTTGGCCAAAATTTGGACTCTATCTTTACTGATTTTTTTAATCGACTTATGCATAAATTCTGAAGCCTATTGGTCATTTATCCTCTGTATCTTTCTCGGAATAATTTCAAGGATTGAAATCGCTTTGATCATATTAAAATTAAAAAAATGGACAACTGATGTCCCATCAATATTTGTAGTCGATAATATTAATCGAGGAATAGAATTTAAAAAAATTAGTCTTTTCAATTAAAGGGAATCACATGAAAAATACTGTTGAAATTTCGACACCCAAGATGCTTAAAACTGAGCACTCAAGATTGATTTTCAATGCATGTTTTGGTGCGGTTTTGGGTTATTTTACATACGAAATTATTTATTGGATGAACCCCTTTGTTCCAAAAGCAACTTCAAGTTGGATGCTTGCATTTTTAATTGGTGTCATGAGACAGCATGCCTTACACCGATATTATACCTTTAGGAGTACTTCACCTTATTTACTAAGCTTATTTAGAGCCTATTTGATGTATTCAGGATCCTTAGTTTTAGGTGCTGCTTTAAATTATGTTTTGATTGAAATACTCCATTTCCATCATAGGATCGGATGGATCGCCTGTCTTTTGATTACGGCAGCGATTAGTCTTTTCTTTCTTAAAAGGTTTGTATTTAAACCCAATGAAATGATCGTTTAAGAATTCAATAAAAAAAAGAAGGCTACCATTCCTTACCTGTCCGATAAACGGTCCCTTTAAACAAGGCTACTAACTCTTGATTTTGGTTTTTTACTTCTACTTCGTAAACAGCAATTTTGTTGGTTCGATTTTTTTCTTTCGCTTTCGCGAATAAGTTATCGCCAATTTGTACTGGTTTAAGATGAGAGATGGAAGTCTCAATCGAGACAGATTTTATTCCTTGAGAATTGGAGGCGAACGCTAAGGCACTGTCGGCAAATGAGTAGGTAATTCCGCCGTGCGCAATTTTAAATCCGTTGGTCATTTCTGCTCTGACTGTCATCTTGAGTTTGCATTCACCCAACTTATCTTCAAGAATTTCAATTCCAAGCCATTGGGAAAACGCATCATAGGCAAACATTCTTTGTGGGATGGTCATAGCACTATATTTCAAATTTAGAATCAACTAACTCTCTTAACTTCGGACTACATCGATATCGGTCTTCGCGATAACGTTCGTACAGTTCATCCAATCTTTCAACACAATTTTTAATACCAATTTCATTGGCCCAAGCCAACAAGCCCTTGGGATAATTAACCCCTTTGGTCATCGCAGTTTCTATATCATTCGCGGAAGCGACATTCCAAAAAAGTGCATCAGCTGCTTCATTGATTAACATGACTACTATGCGATCTACAATCTTTTGACCGAGAGCGGCATCTTCAACTGGCAAGGGATTTTGAGCATCTTCAGAGTAGTCATAAAAACCTTTACCTGTCTTTCGACCTAAATAACCAGCATCCGATAAAGCTTTTTGGGCAAAGGCTGGTTTGTATCTTGGATCGAAATAAAAAGCCTCAAAAACTGTCTGAGTAACTTTATAATTTACATCATGGCCGATGTAATCCATCAAGGTAAAAGGGCCCATTCTAAATCCTGCCATTACTGTCATTGCCCAATCGATAGTGGCAGGATCGGCGATTCCCTCTTCATAAATTCTCAATGCCTCACCATAGAAAGGTCGCGCCACACGGTTGACAATAAATCCGGGAGTATCTTTGGCTATCACTACCAGTTTTCCCCATGATTCAATAATGTGCTGTGCTTTGCGAAGGACTGTAGGATCTGTTTGAACGGCTGGAATCACCTCAACCAATTTCATCAAAACGGGTGGATTAAAAAAATGAATCCCACATACCCGATGATCGTTTTCACAAGCCGAAGCTATGGCTGCAACAGAAAGTGAGGACGTATTGGTGGCTAATATTGCGTCTTGCTTACAGTGATTTTCTAATTCTTGAAAAAGCTTTTTTTTGACTTCAAGATTTTCAACTATCGCTTCGATCACAAGATCACATTCGGCGAAAGCCTCAAATTTTTGGGTCGTATAAATCCGATCTATGATTGCTCTAAAATCCGCATCATTAATCCTCCCCTTCTCTACCGATCGATTCAACATCTTTCGTATGAAAGCGATTGCCTTTTCCAAGGCCGCATTATTGATATCATACAACTGCACCTCCCATCCAGCGGTGGCAGCAACCTGAGCAATACCGGTCCCCATGGCTCCAGCTCCAATTATTCCAATTTTTGACATTGCGTTTGATTTTTATTTTCCGATAAAGTTGGGTTTACGTTTTTGCAAAAAAGCAGTCATTCCTTCTTTATGATCATGTGAATCACCGGCTTTTACCTGATAGATTTTTTCAGTCTCCAGTTGTTGATTTAGATTTTGATCCCAGGTTTTATTTAAAATTTCTTTGGTCAAGCCTATTCCGTAAGTCGGCATAGAAGCCAATTTTTCGGCAATTTTATGACTTTCTTCCTCGAACACATCATCAGAGACATAGCGGTAAATCATACCTAGCCTTTCCGCTTCAGCGGCACTCACCTTATCCCCCAACATCATCAACGCACTAGCTTTTTGATGACCTATCAAACGCGGTAAAAAATAAGTACCACCACTATCCGGAATCAATCCAATTTTGCTAAACGCCTGAATAAATGACGCCGATTCTGTAGCAATCACTACATCACATGCCAAAGCAATATTGGCTCCGGCTCCTGCAGCTACACCATTCACTGCGGCAACAATCGGCTTGGGAATAGAACGAATGAGTTGAATGATCGGGTTAAAATGATTTGCAACGATAAATTCCATTCCCGGTCCATTGGGATCTGCTGCTTCTACCAAATCTTCTCCTGCACAAAATGCTTTTCCATTACCAGTTATGTAGATAGCGCGAACTGTAGCATCGGCCTCATAAGTCTTTAGAATCGACTGCATTTCGTAGGCCATCTCTTGAATAAAAGCATTGTATTTATCAGGGCGATTCAATCGAATATATCCTACCCCATTCTCGATTTGGTGAATTATAGTACTCATGTTTTTATTTTGTACGAATATAGGGTGTTATTGATAAATGGGAGAAAAACAAAAAATAATTGATTCTATTATTTACCCTACATTTACGAAATCTGAGTGAAAATAATTTGATGAAATTGGAAAGAAAAAATGTTGATTCGCTGCGTCTATCTCTAAACCGAATCCTTGCAATATCAGATGAGGATATTATTAATTGGACTTGGATTACAGATGATTATGAGTTACTCTTGCTCTTGTGACAATAGAAACAGATCTCAAGCTATTTTAAATCTAATTCTTACTGGATTGCTCACCGTATTTTCAATGCTCTACTTCCATCCAATTGCTATGATATTAATTGGCCTAAGCTTTGGAATTAATATTTTAATCTTATATCAAATTATGACAGGAAAACATACAACTCTTAATGTTTAAGAAGCTTGATTACTTGAGTCTGATTTTCATGATTTAATTCAAGCAAGTAGATACCATGATTCAAATACCTTAGATCTAATCGAATGGAAGATTGATTACAGTTTTTTTGAAAGACTTCCTTTCCAGATATTTCATATATTTTGAGTGAAGTAATATTCTTTGTAGCGTTGATGTTTACAAATTCTAGAGTAGGATTTGGATAACACTTGACATTCGAAGATTCTTGTTCCATTACACTTACAAGCGAAGTATTTTCAAAAACATAAACATGCCCAATATCATCTTTACCCCAAGCACTAATACTGATTCTATCCCCTAAAGCATTAAATTGTACATCACTTCCAAAAAAATCATTAGATGCTTCACCTGATAATTTTTGCGTCTGAGAATAATTAATTTCATCCCATTCGTACATCCAGACGTGCCCAGGTGATAAAAAAGGAGCACCACCAATCGCCAAAAGATTTCCTTCCGAGTTTAGGCTGATCGTCCATCCAAAAATATCTGCATCCTCATCCCCAGTCAGGGTACTTCCTCGCTGTATGTAGTCCGTTCCGTCCCACTCGTAAACATAAGCTGTATTTTCAAGATTTCCAGAAACAACATCATATCCTGGAGCTCCTACTGCCAATATATCACCTGATCCATTCAAACTTACTGAGTGTCCAAATTCATCTCCGCTCTCCTCCCCTGTCAATTCGGCGCCTCGCTTGAACCAATTATTAGTATCCCATTCATAGACTTGAACATGACCATTAAAATTGGTTCCAAATCCTGAGTTGCCATTTCCAATGGCGCCAATTGCAAGAACATTGCCTGCCTCATTTAAACTGAGATCTACCCCTAATTCATCAAATGTTTCTTCACCAAATAAATCATCGCCAAGTTGCACCCAGTCTTGACCAGTCCATCGAAACACTCTTACCATACCAGATTTACCCCCATTTAGATTACTATTTCTGGCACCTATCGCTAGGATATTTCCATCTTGATTAAAGCTTAGGGCAGCACCAAACCAATCACTTCCTAATGCACCTCCTTCTCCCTCAATAGTTTCACCAATTTGAATCCAATTAGAGCCATCCCAATCATAAATCCTAACCAATCCAGATAGAAAACCACTGGCCGAATTAACACCATTGATTGCGGACACTGCCACTCTATTGCCGCTACCATCGATGCTAACTTCATAGGCAAGCCACTGTTCAGGATCTGCAACTATATCTTCTCCTCTCTGAATCCAGCTTATCCCATTCCAATCAAAAACTTGAGCATAGCCTGAAAAATTATCATAACTGTAAGATCCTGAAATCATCACATTACCTGAATCATTGATACTAGAAGAATAACCAAAATCATCCGCTGCACCTAATCCTGAAATAGACGATCCTAATTGAACATACTGTCCAAAACAAAGGAGTGGAATGCATAAAAGAACATAAAAACAAGTTGAGATTTTCATATTGTAATAATTGAGCAACAAATTACTCCAAACTCTGAATTTTGTTGAAAGAATTGACAAAAAAGATTTAAATCTAATACTGTCTTTTCTTCTTAAAACTTTCACCTAATTAAATGGAAAACATAGTTGAAATGAAATTTGCACAATCAAATTGCTTAAGCTATTTTTAGAATTATCGTACAGCGACTATTATCGCTAAGAAATTTATGTTTGAAGAAATCATATTAAATTTCGGCATGACTTAATTTTCTAAAAATTATTTAAACCCGGTTAGTATTTAGTGATCAAATCAATATTTTATGCCTAAAACTATTATCGTGCCTACCGAGCATGGAGAAATCAGATATGAACTGGCTTCTTTTGGATCGAGAGCGGTTGCAAGGATTATCGATGTCGCGATCATTTTCATCCCAGCGATGATTATTCCTTTGATTCCACCATGGTTGTATTTTGCCCTTCAGCATAGTGGAAAATCTCAAGCTACGGTTGGACAAAAAGCAATGGGCCTCAAATTAATTGATATCCATGATCGAAAGATTGGGTTTGGTCAAGCAACGGGACGTTTTTTTGGAAACATTTTGAATGTCCTCACCTTTGGAGGTGGATTTTTAATGTTCTTTTTCAATGATTACAATCAGTGTTTGCATGACTATATCACAAATTGTGTGGTAGTTATTGATCAACCAATTGAGGTAGACAACGACGATTTTTTATTGGACCTTTACGAAGAAACATAGCTAGAATAAATTTACTAAAGCCTTGTTTTTCTTATTCCTGAAACACCAATGAAAAGATTAAGAAATATAACACTGAACCAATTCTTTTGATCATCACAATACCATGAATCAACTTCGAGTCTCCACTGACAAAACTGAACTCAATCTAGATTTCATAGTTGATTATCTTCAGCAAGAATCTTATTGGGCCAAAGATCGAACGAAAGCAGAGATTGAAAAAACGATTACACACTCTTTCTGTTTCGGTCTATACCTGGAAGAAAAACAAATAGGTTTTGCAAGAATACTAACAGATCAAGTTATCTTTTCTTACCTCTCGGATGTATTCATTGCAAAAGAATATCAAGGCAATAAATATGGTCAATATTTTATAGATCAAATTTACCAGCATCCACAAATCAAAAATGTACAGAAACATTATTTGATCACTTTCGATGCGCAAAGATTTTATCAGAAATTGGGATTTGACATCTATCCTAATCCTGAAAGATTTATGATCAAGAAGAGAAGTTGATGTTTATTACATTCGCGTAAAGCGAAAAAAGAAATATCAATAATTATCCAAACTGGCTTTCGCCGAAAGGTGGATTAAAATAAATCTACAAACACTTAAAATAATCAAAAGGCTCTTTGCAATCATGACATTTATACAACGCCTTACAAGCAGTGGAACCAAAATGACTGATCATTTCTGTATTCTTGGATGTACACTGTGGGCAAGGAATTTCATTTTCGCCTTGACTTGAACTTAGACCTCTGCGCTGTGGAGGAGCAATACCATATTGTAATAATTTCTTTCTACCCTCCTCAGAAATCCAATCTGTAGTCCATGCCGGTGCAAGGACTCTAGTCACTATAGCATTTTGATATCCGTTTTCTTGAAGAACAGCTTTGATGTTGACTTCAATCATATCCATAGCCGGACACCCTGTATATGTTGGAGTAATCACAACTTCTACCTCATCTTGAGAAACATTGACCGAACGTAAGACTCCTAAATCTGCAATGGTGAGAACTGGAACTTCGGGATCCAACACCTGTTCTAGAATCTTAAATATTTCTTCTTCTTCCGTCATTTACCAAACACTATTTGGATAAGCTCTCTGAAGAAATTGAAGATCTGAAAGTATATAACCTAATTGTTCAGAATGCTTACCTTCTTTACCGCCTTGCTGAGTCCATCCTGATTCAGGAATTTGTAAAGTCGCCTCTTTTAATATTTCAGTGCGATTGTTTTGTGTAGGTAATTTAAGCGCATTCAAATCTACGCCGATTTTTTCATTCAGTGCCCAACGATCCGCTTCTGACTCCAAGAATGACTCATCGGCATACATCCATAAATCATTTACTGACTTCTGAATTCGATCATGACTTTCTTCAGTCCCATCACCCAAGCGAATCATCCAATCTCCTGAATATTGTAAATGGTAGGTAGTTTCTTTTAAACTTTTAGCCGCGATGGCTGCTAGATGTTCATCATGACTATCCTGAAGGGCAGTAAGAAATTGAAGATTAAAGGTATCGTATAAAAATTGTCGAGTGATGGTTTTTCCAAAATCACCATTATCTTGTTCGCAAAGTAGTAGATTTCTCCATTTCCTTACATCTCTTTTGTACGGATAATCGTCTTCTGTTTTACCCCCTCCTTCAAGTCGAGCACAATATTGATACAAATTTCTAGCAAGCCCTAAATGATCCAAGGCAATATTTGTCATGGCTATATCTTGTTCTAGGATCGGGCCGTGTCCACACCACTCCGATAAGCGGTGACCAATGATCATTGCATTGTCAGCAATCTGTAGGAGATATTTTATTTTCAGTTCCATATCAAATATGTGTCACACCATCTGGTACATCATAAAATGTTGGGTGTCGATAGACTTTGTCGTTTGCAGGATCAAACATGGATTCCTTTTCGTCCGGATCAGACGCTGTTACATGGACTGATTCCACTACCCAAATACTTACACCTTCCATTCGGCGAGTATAAACATCTCTCGCGTTTTGCATTGCCATTTCGGCATCAGCCGCGTGAAGACTTCCTACATGCTTGTGTGATAATCCTTGTTTACTTCGAACGAATATTTCCCAAAGAGGCCAATTTTTCATAATTCTTATTTATGCAACTTTTTCTTTACGTTTTCTTTTCTTTTCGGCGTAAGCCACGGCAGCTTCACGGACCCAAGCCCCTTCATCATGGGCTTTGTTTCTGGCATCCAAACGAGCTTTATTGCATGGACCATTTCCTTTTACTACATTCCAAAACTCCTCCCAATCGATTTCACCAAAATCATAATGTTGAGTTTCTTCATTCCAATTTAGATCGGGATCAGGAATATTTATTCCTAAATGTTTGGCTTGTTCTACGGTTACGTCTACAAATTTTTGACGTAAATCATCGTTGCTAAATCGTTTAATCTTCCATGCCATCGATTGCTTGGAGTTGGGTGATTCATCGTCATTAGGACCAAACATCATCAGCGAAGGCCACCACCATCTGTTGAGCGCATCTTGTGCCATTTCTTTCTGCTCTGTTGTACCATTGCACAATGTCATCATAATCTCAAAGCCTTGTCTTTGATGGAATGATTCTTCTTTGCAGACTCTGACCATGGCGCGAGCGTAGGGCCCATAGGAACAACGACATAGTGGAACTTGATTCATGATGGCTGCGCCATCTACCAACCAGCCAATAGCCCCGATATCCGCCCAAGTCATCGTTGGGTAATTAAAAATACTGGAATATTTTGCTTTGCCCGAATGTAAATCTGCAACCAAATCAGCACGCTCAACTCCTAAGGTTTCCGCAGCGGCATACAGATACAGACCATGCCCAGCTTCATCCTGAACTTTAGCTAATAAACCCAATTTACGTTTGAGACTGGGAGCTCTAGTTATCCAATTCCCTTCAGGCAACATTCCCACGATTTCGGAATGTGCATGTTGCGATATTTGTCTTACCAAAGTTTTACGATATTTTTCAGGCATCCAATCTTTTGGCTCGATTTTAATTTCCTGATCAATCTTGTCCTGAAATCGTTTTTCTAAATGAGCTTCCATATTTAGGTAATTTATTATTACAACAAGATACGAATAAATATGTTTACGAACAACTGTTCGTTTTCCTATCGTCTAATCCCACTAATTAGCAAATCGGAAAGATCATTTTTAAGCTTCTTGGCATCCTTTCGATTGGATTTAATATTATGCATCCATTTTAATCCAGATACGATAGTATTAAGCATTAGTCCGGTAGAGTAATCCTTGACTGTTTGGTTTTTTTTACCTTCTCGCAAAATAGACTTAAACCCTCTTTCGTAGGCATCTCTCAATTTCAAAAACTCTTCGAGGCTGTCTTTTTCGAGATGTTTCCATTCATCATTAAACACTACAATCGAACTAGGATTTTCTTCTGCCACTTTTAGATGAAGTGCAATCAAGGCTCGAATTTTTTCTATGGCCTCGATATTTAACGCCTGAATCTCTTCTAGGCCCTGGTTAAAGGCAAGTGCACAATCAAGACATATTTCCTTCAAGATTTGATCCTTAGATTTGATGTGACTATACAGACTTGAAGGCTCTATTCCAACCCTTTCTGCCAAATCACGCATCGATGCGGAGGCATATCCTTTTTCGGAAAACAAATTGGCTGCTTCTTGATATATCGATTGTTTTCTTGTCATTATTTGGTATCAAAATCAACCATAATATTTTCAGTTCGTGGATGCGCTTGGCAGGTCAAAATAAAACCTTGATCCAACTCATCTTGTTCCAAAGCATAATTAACATCCATAACCACATCACCTTCTACCAACTTAGCTCTACAAGTACAACAAACGCCCCCCTTACAAGCAAAAGGTAAATCTGCCCCATTTTCTAAAGCGGCATCAAGTATGTTTTTACCACCATATTCTAGATTAAATTCAAATTGATTTCCATCCAATTGAATTCTGACTTTACTTTGTTCTTTTGGATCAAAAGATTCTTCTTTTCTTTGATTAGAAACTGCTGAGTCCTCTAGACCATCGGTTGAGAACAATTCAAAATGAATATTTCTTTTGTCTACTCCTTGTTCGATGAGATATCCTTTGATATCCATTATCATTCGGGCTGGACCGCAAAGAAAAAAATCAGAAACTTCATCCATTTTAAAAATGCCATTCGCAAATTTTTGGCACTTATCAACATCGAGCCTGCCGCTAAATAAGGGACTAGAAGGGACTTCACGACTTAAAATATGATATATGCTTAGACGCCCCATTTCTCTATTTTTCAATTCATCCAATTCTTCTCTAAAAATGATGGATTCTGTTTTTTGATTGCCATAAAAGAGGATGAACCGACTAAGAGGTTCTTCTACTAATATCGTTTTAATCTGGGACATGATCGGCGTGATCCCACTTCCAGCTACAAAAGCGACATAGATTTTTGCGTTTTCGGCTGATAATGGAGTGAAAAAATTACCCATAGGTGGCATGACTTCAAGAGTATCCCCTATTTTGAGCTGCCTGTTGGCGAATGTAGAAAATCGTCCTGATGGCACTTCCTTAATTCCTACTTTCCATCGGTTTTCATGTGGACTTGTATAGAGCGAATAAGATCTTACAACTTCTTCATTATTGATTTCTTTCTTCAATGTAAGATATTGACCTTGCGTAAACTGAAACTGTTTTCGAATTTCAGAAGGAACATCAAATTCTACACCTACGCAATCAGGAGTCAATTTTTCAATACCCTTTACCCTTAGTTGAAAATATTTATTGCTCATACTTACAGCTTATCTCACGAAATTAACAATAATCTAATCGACGCATAAAAATCTACAAAAAAAGGGTGTGCATTGTTGATGCACACCCTTTTTAAAATATATTTTGATAACTATTAAAGTGAGTTCACTCTTATCGTCAATTGACTTTTTAAGTTTGAAGCCTTGTTTTTGTGCCAAGTTCTTCTCTTTGCTAATCGGTCTATCATAGAAATCACCTTAGGCAAGAATGTTTCTGCCTCTTTCTTATCTGTCATTTCTCTTAACTTTGCAATAGCAGATCTAGTAGACTTTTTAAAGTAACGATTTCTAAGTCTGATTCTTGCGTCTTGCAATATTCTTTTCTTGGATGACTTGTGCTGTGCCATAGTATTATTTTAAACGAGCCGCAAAAATACATCATTCTTCTAAAAAACGAAACATATTGATCAAAAATAAATAATCTTAATATTTAGATTCTGCTTTCCTATTATAAGAATATGTCCGATATTCGTGTCTTTTGCCGAAAATTGGAAAAATAGCGTTCGATGAGTGATTATTCTTATGTTTTTAATGCCCACCCGAGTTTCATTGAGGAGATGTATCTCAAATATCAAAAAAGTCCAGATGCTGTCGAAGATGGATGGAGAAGTTTTTTCCAGGGTTTTGAATTCAACGAAGGAAGTAATGGAGCCAATGGATCTACCACAGCTGTTGGAAACATTTCCAAAGAAATAGGAGTAATTGCCATTGTCTTTGGATTCAGAACTAGAGGACATTTACTTTCCAAAACCAATCCCATTCGGGAAAGAAGAGACAGAAAACCACACCTAAATCTTCAAGATTATGGCTTAACAGAGGCCGACTTGGATTCTACTTTCATAGCGGGTGAAATGATTGGAATGAAGGGAAAAACACTCCGGGAAATCATCGCCAAACTCAATGACATTTATTGCAAAAATATCGGCTTTGAATACCGCCATGTGGACAATATGGAAAAGCGCAGATGGCTCGAGAAAAAAATTGAAGGAAGAAGCCTTAGTGCGGATTATGGTGTGAATCACGAAAAGAAAAAAAGAATTCTCGAAAAATTAAATGACGCCGTCATGTTTGAGAAATTCTTACATACCAAATATGTCGGTCAAAAGAGATTTTCTCTCGAGGGTGGAGAAACTGCAATTGTCGCGCTAGATGGCATTATTAACGCTGCTGCCGACGATAAAGTTGAAGAAGTGATTATTGGAATGGCACACCGAGGACGTCTTAATGTTTTGGCGAATATCATGGGAAAAACCTATGAGCAAATTTTTAATGAATTTGAAGGTACAGCAATTCCTGATTTGAGTTTTGGAGACGGAGATGTTAAATATCACCTCGGATATTCTTCTCAGGTAGAGACGCTGCATGGAAAAAAAATACACTTAAAATTGGCGCCAAACCCTTCTCACTTAGAATCGGTAGATCCTGTTGTAGAGGGATTTGCCAGAGCTAAAGCTGATATCTTATACAATAGCGAATACGATCGTATCCTACCTATTTTAATTCACGGTGATGCCGCTTTTGCTGGACAAGGAGTTGCTTACGAAACAGTTCAAATGAGTCAATTAGATGGCTATTACACTGGCGGGACGATTCATTTTGTGATCAATAACCAGATAGGATTTACCACCAATTTTGATGATGCTCGGTCGTCTACTTATTGTACCGCCTCAGCAAAAACTGTTCAAGCGCCTGTTTTCCATGTGAATGGTGATGATCCTGAAGCGATGTTGTTTGTGGTAGAATTAGCGGTTGAATATCGACAAAAATTTAATACTGATGTGATGATCGATATGGTCTGCTATCGCAAGCATGGACATAATGAAGGAGACGATCCGAAATTCACACAGCCAGAGATGTATTCCATCATTAATAATCACCCAAACCCGAGAGAAATATATGGCGCAAAACTTTTTGAAAGAGGTGATGTCGATAAGGCCTTGGCAGAAAGCTTAGAAAAATCATTTTGGGACGATTTACAAAAACGTTTAGACAAGGTCAAACAGAAAGCCTTGCCCTATGAATATCAAAAGCCAGAAAATGAATGGAGAAAATTAACGGCCACGAATAAAGATAAAGATTTTGAATCCTCACCCGATACGGGAATTTCAAAAACACAAATTAACAAGATATTAAAGCATTTGATGACTTTACCGGAAGGACTGACTCCGCTCTCCAAGGTCAATCGATTAATGAAAGGAAAGCAAAAACTTCTGGATAATAATCAGGTGGATTGGGCTTTCGCCGAATTATTGGCTTATGGTTCCATTTTGATGGAAGGTAAGAATGTACGCATGAGTGGTCAAGATGTCAAGAGAGGAACGTTCTCCCATCGTCATGCCGTCTTCAATGATGCCAAAACCTATAAGGAATACAATCGCTTTGATCATTTGGATCCAAAGCAAGGAAAATTCATGATCTACAATTCCTTATTATCTGAATTTGCCGTCATGGGTTTTGAATATGGTTACTCGTTGGCCTCACCAAATTCTTTGGTCATCTGGGAAGCCCAATTTGGTGACTTTTACAATGGTGCTCAAACTATTATTGATCAATATGTCACTGCTGCAGAAAGTAAATGGAGACGAATGAGTGGAATCGTTCTACTACTCCCTCACGGCTACGAAGGGCAGGGACCAGAACATTCGAGCGCAAGACTGGAAAGATTTTTACAATCTTGTGCCGAAAACAACATGACAGTTGCCAACGTCACTTCGCCTTCGAATTTCTTTCATTTATTAAAAAGGCAATTGAAAAGAAACTTCCGAAAGCCATTGATAGTCATGTCTCCAAAATCTCAATTTAGACATCCGCTTTGTGTTTCAGACTTAAGTGAACTAGAAAAAGGAAATGGGTTTAAGGAGGTGATCGTTGATGATATCGTAAAAGCCCGATCTGCTAAAAGACTTATCTTATGTACAGGTAAAGTATACTATGACCTCTTAGAATATCGAACTGCCAACAATATTAAAGACGTGGCAATAGTGCGCATTGAGCAACTTTATCCCTTCCCTAAAAAGCAGGTGGATAAAATTCTTAAATCCTATGCCAAGAGTGATATCAAATGGGTTCAAGAAGAATCGCAAAACATGGGAGCCTGGACTCATATCATGCAACAATATCGCAGGGAACCCATAGAACTTATTTCGCGTAAAGCGACCGCATCACCTGCCACTGGATTTAAAAAAGCACACGACAAGCAACAAGAAAAATTAATCAAAGAAGCTTTTAAGATCTAGGCTTAGGCCCGTTGTAAAAGAGAAATGAAATACCAAAAAATATTGGTTTTTCATCCAGCGCTGAGCTTGGAACGGATGGAGAAGAATAAATATCATCTTGAATTGGAGATAGATTAGTTGTTTCCCAACTCATATCGACATATGGTCTGATGGATAGACACATTAAGTCCGATCCTCTTAAATTCCACATTAGATAAAATCGACTATTCCAATATTGATCACTCAAAACTGTAGAAGCATCGAGTGCCCCAACACGAGATTTAACTCTAAAGAAATTTACTCCAAACGAACCGCCATAACCAAATCGGTCAAAAACATTTTCGATACCAAAAGAAAAATTATTGAATGAATATTTCAATTCTCTCTCATCAATAACTTCATCAGTGACATTAAATACCGAAGCAGTTCTATCGCGACCCAAATTAGAGAATCCAAGATCAAATCCAAGAAAACCAAAATTGTATCGTAGGCCGAGCTCAAATCCATGTAGAATATTTAATTGAGGAAAACCAGATTCTACATGAGGTTCTGATTCGTTAAAAATCTTAATTAACGATTCGTTTTTCTCAGCTTGAATTTTGGCCACGTTATAGCCAACTCGTATATTAACCTGCGCCTCCATCCTCTGAATTCCCAAAATAGAGAGGCTGAAAAACAGCATTAGTTTATAAATTCTCATTGTTCGTAAGGGTGTAGCTTAACAAAATAGAAGAATTACATAAATTTAGACTCGAAATAAAGTGAAATACACAGAATGGGCAAGAATAAAACTGCGAAGAGCAATTCTAATAAATCGAATTCTGTCGATGTTATTGAAGATAACCCCTTCAAAACGATAGGAAAAAATAATCTTATTTGTGCCATAATTTTATTTCTTTCGGGGCTCGTCATCTACTGGAACAGTGTACATTTTGAGTATGTTTTAGATGACACCTTGGTCATTACCAAAAACAACTATGTCCAAGAAGGATTTGCTGGTATTGGAAAGATTTTTTCAACGGAGAGCTTTCAGGGGTATTTTGGTGAGCAAAAAAACTTACTTCAAGGGGCTCGATACCGTCCCTTGTCGATTGTCAGTTTTGCTATCGAGCAAGGTCTTTGGGGCAGCAACCCGTTTAGAGCGCACTTGACCAATATAATCATGTACGGACTTTGCTGTGTATTTATCTATTTGGTCTTCTTAAAACTCCTCAATACAACTGAGAAAGCAAATCCTTGGCTGAGCCTTGCCTTTGTAACTGCCTTACTATTCACCTTACACCCTGTTCATGTTGAAGCTGTCGCCAATGTCAAAGGTCGAGATGAAATCATGGCCGTCATACTTTCTTTTGCAAGTCTCTATTTTTCTTTAAAGTCCCTTGGAAAGAATAAAATACTTTGGACTTTACTTTTGGCGACTAGTTATTTTTTGGCGCTATTGGCTAAAGAAAATAGCATGACTTTTCTGTTGATTATTCCGTTGAGCTTATACTTTTTTAAAGGAGTCAAGTGGAAAGATCAATTCATTGTTTTTGGAAGTCTGTTGCTCGTGACCATACTATATCTTCTCATGAGAATTCAAATTATAGGATATTTATTTGGTGCAAGAGAGATTACAGATATAATGAATAATCCATTCTATGGATTAGGGATGGGCGAAAAATATGCGACGATATTCTATACTTTGTTGGAATATTTACGCTTGGGTTTTTATCCAAAAACTTTAACTCATGACTATTACCCTTATCACGTTCCGATCATGCAATGGTCAGATATACAACCGATCGCAAGCGTCATTATTTATCTAGTCCTCGGAGTGCTAGGTATTTGGGGAATGGGAAAAAAAGCAATATGGAGTTATGCCATACTTTTCTTTCTAATAAGTTTTTCAATCGTTTCAAACATCTTTGTAGGTGTTGGTACATTTATGAATGAGCGATTTTTATTTATGCCATCCATAGGAATTTGTTTGGGACTCGCATACCTTTTGGTAAAAAAGGGTATTCAAAATAAAAACAAGTACGTGAATTATCTAGCGATGATTTTGCTAGCTAGTTTTATTTTGGGTTTTGGATATAGAAGTATAACCAGAGTTCCAGTATGGGAAAACGGAATGACGTTGAATTCGGCAGCAATTCAGGTTTCAAAAAACAGTGCACGCGCTAACTCATTTATGTCTACAGCGCTTTTTAAACAAGGACAAGCAAGCACAGATAGAAATGAAAAATTGCAAGCCTACCAGCAAGGGATGATCTATGCCAACAAGGCAATAGAAATAATGCCTCATTATAAGAATGCGAATTTAATGAAAGCTGGAATGCATGCGGAATTGCACAAATTAGATCGTGACTTAACAAAATTGTTAGCAGGATTTAAAGAGGTGATGATTCGTCGGCCTGACATTTCTTACCTGACTCAATACTTGGAATATATCAATGGCCGAAGTGCAGATTCTACAACATTGCTTGAGTTCTATTATGATAGTGCATATGAAAATCTTCATAAAAAATATGGAAATCATCAATGGGCTGAACATTATCTGAAAATGGCCTATGGTATAGATCCTAAAAATCCAAAAATAAACTTTGCCTTAGCCTCCGTTTACAAGGCTTTGAATAATCCGCGTAGTGCACAACTACATCAAAGCAATTATGAACAAAGCCTTGGACAACAACAATCGGAACAATGAAAAGGAATTAATTTACCAAATAGCATTAACTAAAATTCCCAACATCGGAAGTGTACTTGCGAAGCAATTACTGAGTTATTGTGGATCCCTTGAAAAAGTTTTTCAATCCTCAAAAAGAGAATTAATTAGAATTCCAAAAATAGGAGAAAAATTAAGTAACGACATTTTAAATGCCAATGCTTTGCGCAAAGCAGAAAGCGAAATCAAACTTATTGAGAAAAATAAAATCAGGGCTCACTATTTTTTGGATAAAAACTATCCTTCTCGATTGAAACATTTTGATGATTGTCCAATTGTTCTTTACAGCAAAGGCAATATCGACTGGAATAAGCAAAGAATGATTACAGTTATTGGCACACGTCAACCAAGTTTTTACGGTAAAGAAATTTGTGAAGAATTAATCCGCGACTTAAAACCATACGATGCAACCATACTCAGCGGACTGGCCCACGGGATAGACTCTTTGGCACACCAATCAGCTCTAAAATATGATTTAGCAACCTACGGAATCCTCGGCCACGGATTGAAACAAATTTATCCAGCAAAAAATAAAAAACTAGCCAATGCAATGTGTGAAAAAGGTGGATTAATTACCGAATTCGGATTTTATACCGCGCCAGATCGCGAGAATTTCCCAAAAAGAAACAGGATAGTCGCTGGCATGTCGGACGCAATAGTTGTTATTGAATCCAAAGCAAAAGGGGGCTCTTTGATTACCGTATCCTACGCTAATGAATACAGTAAAGATGTATTTGCCTTTCCAGGAAGAGTAAAAGATCAATATTCTATTGGTTGCAACAAGCTCATTAAAGAGCATAAAGCCTCTCTAATCGAAAGCGTCGCTGATCTGGCCTATATTATGCAATGGGATATTATCCAAAAAAAGAAGCAACTTGATTTATTCCAGGACTTGAATGAACAAGAAAACAAGCTGGTGAAATTTATTGAAGACAAGAACAAATATTCCATAGATTCTATATCTCGTGGACTTTCCTTATCACCTACGGAAACTGCTTCCACCCTACTTTCTTTGGAGTTTAAAGGTTTAGTGAGAAGCTTACCTGGAAAAAATTTCATTCTGCGTTAACGTTTAAAAACTTACATTTATAGTCTAAAATATATTTTCATGCGATTTTCATTCATCTTTTCTATTCTGTTGATCTTTCTTTCTTGCGGATCTCAAGAAAGAATAAACAATCCAGAGGAATTTAAACAAAGAATTGCGGAAAACCATCAAGCCAAGAATGTAATATTCCTAATTGGAGATGGCATGGGATTGAGCCAAATTAGTGCTGCCATCTATAACAATAGCAACCAATACAGTCTTGAGCGATTCTCTGATCTTGGTTTACATAAACCTCATAGTTCTGATAAACTCATTACAGATTCTGCAGCTGGGGCTACTGCTTTTGCTTGTGGTATAAAAACATATAATGGAGCCATAGGTGTTAACCAAGATACACTACCTGTTAAAACCATCTTGGAAGAAGCAGTTGATAAGAATTTAAAAACAGGCTTAGTAGCGACTTCAACCATTGTTCATGCTACTCCCGCAAGCTTTATAGCACATAATAAATACAGAAAAAACTATGAAGAAATTGCAGAAGACTTTTTGATAACCCAAGCAGATATTTTTATTGGTGGCGGAAAGAAGTATTTTGATCGTAGAGAATCTGACAACCGAAATCTAGTTAACGAACTTAAAAAAGCTGGATATTCTGTCAATGATTATTTCAACCATTCAATTGAAAATATAAAATCCATTCCGGATAAAAAAATGGCATTCTTTACTGCAGACGATGACCCCATCCCAGCAATGCAAGGAAGAGACTATTTATTGCCAGCAGCCAAACTATCCATTGATCATTTAAATCAAAATAATGAAAACGGATTCTTTTTAATGATCGAAGGTTCCCAAATAGATTGGGGTGGTCATGCTAATAATGCAGAATATGTTCTTGAAGAAATGAAGGACTTCGATAATGTGATCCATTATGTATTGGATTGGGCTCAAGAAAACGGAGAAACTCTTGTGATTGTGACTGCTGACCACGAGACTGGAGGCTTGGCTATTCAGCCTGATTCCAAAATGGATTCTTTAAATATTGCATTTACTTCCACATATCATACTGGAGTAATTATACCTGTTTTCGCATATGGACCGAGTTCAAAGAACTTTAGAGGAATATATGAAAACACAGATATCTATCAGAAGATCCGAGCAGCCTACGGTTGGGAATGATTGATTTAAACTAAAGATGCCTTTCAGCATGATAGCTTGACCTCACCAATGGTCCACTCTCGACAAAATCAAATCCTTTAGATAATCCGACTTCTTTGTATTCAGCAAACTTATCAGGATGAATAAAAGAATCCACTGCCAAATGCATTTTAGTAGGTTGAAGATATTGTCCGATAGTCAATACATCGCAGCCATTTTCCACTAGGTCATCCATAATCCTAAAAACTTGTTCATCGGTCTCCCCTAACCCAACCATGATTCCAGATTTTGTTCTTTTACCAAAATCCTTAATTCGTTTAATTTGTTCTAGGCTTCTGTTATATTTCCCTTGAGGTCTTACTTTACGATACAATTCTTCAACGGTTTCCATATTATGAGAAACAACTTCCTGCCCTCCTTTGATCATGGTTTCCAAAGCTTCCCAATTGGCTTTCACATCTGGAATAAGAGTTTCCATTGTCGTTGATGGAGATGATTCTTTAACTGCCACTACTGTACGATACCAAATATCTGCCCCACGGTCTTTTAATTCGTCTCGATTCACCGAAGTGATCACGGCATGCTTGACTTGCATTAATCGAATGGCTTCTGCAACTCTTAGGGGCTCGTCTTCATCATATTCTGGCGGACGTCCGGTTTTTACAGCGCAGAACGAGCAGCTTCTAGTACAAACATTACCCAAAATCATAAAAGTAGCTGTTCCAGCTCCCCAACATTCTCCCATATTAGGACAATTTCCACTTTGACAAATTGTGTGGAGCTTGTATTCATCCACTAGCTTACGCACATTTTTATAGCTTTCGCCAATGGGTAATTTAACTCGCAACCAATCTGGTTTACGAGGCCTTTTGGGCTCTTTTGATACGACGGGTAAGTCTAACAATCGAAATAAATTTTAATGAACTAGTTACTTCGTTTTCCGAAGTGTAAATTTAGATAAAGGTTGACAAAATAAGGTTTATTACTAACGTTTTCAGTCTCAACCATAATAGGAATTTTTTTGATATAGGCATCAAACATCATTCCCACTTCAAAGGCCTTGACGTACTTATCAAATGCTCCCATTGCAAAGTGTAAACCAAGCTTTCCTTGCAAACCAGGTACAACTCCGAGCTCATTAAACCCGTTAAAAAAACCAGATGATCCAAAAATCTTGATATCATTCAGGAAAGTTTCAGCATTTTCTTCAGAATAGCGCTCTGATCTTATTTCGTAAATAACACCATTTTGTCCTTCGTATTCATAACTTAAATCCAAATAGTATGGTTTTAAGAGTGCAATGGACGGACCAATTTCATAATTCCAACCAATTGCCAAGCCTTTACGTTTTTCCTTTTCGGATAAATAACGCTTCACCCCATATCCTCCTCTTAAAACAAAAACAGAATTTTGTTTTCCAAAGACATAAGAACCTGCAGATTGTCGAAGTCCCACAACAGGCTTCGTCTGCTTTCGTTCTCGAGGATCTTTGAGGTATCCCAATTCAAAATGATAGTATGACGTTTTGTAATAGGTCTTGATTTTTCCCAAATTTAAAGCAAGTGCAGCTCCATTTGTGTGTAATCGAACATCCACTGCCCATTCTGATTTATAAATAATTCCTGCCAAATTAGAATTAATTTGCTTGGGTAATAAAGTCGTTTGAGCTACTACCCCATTCGCGCAAAGCGAAAGTAAAAAAAATAAAAGCAGGATATTTTTGAACTTCATATCAATAGTTAAACGCTAACTGGTAAAAGTTGTTGGTTAAATTTACAAATTTCTAAAGTAGGAAATCAAATCTTGTCTCATAATTGAAGGAATATTCCATCGCAATCAAGACATTTGTCTATATTCATAGAAGTTCATCATTTTAAAGCAAATCAAACCATATGATTCATCATTTATCTAAATCTCCTTCAATAGCCAATCAATTCTTACTTGAACTTCGAGATCAAGTAATTCAGAAGGATCGTTTGAGGTTTCGAACCAACTTGAATCGCTTAGGAAAAATTGCTGCTTACGAAATTAGTAAGACTTTAAATTATCACGATGTCGAGGTACAAACTCCATTAGGAACCGCCAGAATTCCTGTGTCTGATAACCGGATAGTATTATGTTCGATTCTGCGAGCAGGCTTACCACTTCATTTTGGCTTGTTGGATTTTTTTGACAAAAGCGAAAACGGCTTTGTTTCTGCCTATCGACAGCATCATAAAGATGGTACTTTTGAGATTAGTTTAGAATACTCCACCTGTCCTAATTTGACAAATTCTACGCTTATCATATGTGATCCCATGTTGGCAACAGGGGCATCAATTAAAAAAACCATGGATGCTTTGAGTGCGTATGGACAAGCCCAAAAAGTACATGTTGTATCCATTGTTTCATCCAAATTTGGTTTGGAATATATCGAACGGCTTTTTCCGAATATCGACATTTGGACATTTGCGATTGATGAAGAGCTCACCGGGAAATCATACATTGTCCCAGGTATGGGGGATGCTGGCGATCTTGCGTTTGGACCAAAAGAACAAGACTAATGTTGGCTGCCATTGCTCCCATGACCATCGGATGGGTGGTCATTTTATACTTTGGGCTTTTAATTTCCATATCCTATTTTACTTCAAGAAATGCGGATAGTAGGACTTTTTTTACAGCAAATAGAAATTCGCCTTGGCTACTTGTAGCATTTGGAATGATTGGAGCCAGTCTTTCGGGTGTCACCTTTATTTCGATTCCGGGAGTAGTGGGCAAAGGAGGCTATAATATGGCTTTCTCTTACATGCAAATGGTCTTAGGATATTTGGTCGGCTATGCCGCCATTGCTTTAATCTTGATGCCCTTATATTATCGCTTGAACCTGACGACAATTTACGGGTATTTGGAACACCGATTTGGTCGATTCTCTTATAAAATAGGTGCTTTTTATTTCATCCTTTCTAGAGTAATTGGCGCTTCATTGAGGCTTTTTTTGGTAGCCATCGTCCTACAAAAATTCCTTATGGATCCCATAGGAATTCCTTTTGCCTTCACAGTAATGATCACGATAGTACTGATCTGGGTCTACACTTTTAGCGGAGGTATAAAAACCATTGTAATTACGGATACCTTACAAACGATATGTATGTTGACAGCGGTCGTTTGTTCTATACTTTTCATTGGTGATGCGATGAACATGAATGTCACCGAAATGGTACAACTTATTCGTGAGAGCGAGTACTCCAAAACATGGTTTTTTGATGTCGGTTGGAACGACCCAAATAATTTTTTTAAGCAATTTGTTAGTGGAGCTTTGATCGCACTGGTTATGACTGGACTTGATCAAGACATGATGCAAAAAAACCTGAGTTGTAAAACTCTTAAAGATGCGCAGAAAAACATTTTCACTTTTAGTATAATCTTAATTTTTGCCAATTTGCTCTTCTTAAGTTTAGGAGCCCTGCTTTACATTTTTGCGACTAAAGAAGGCATCCCAATTCCCGAAAGTACCGATCAATTATATCCTACGATTGCTTTTGAATATCTTCCTCAAACGGTGGGAATCTTATTTATTTTGGGTTTGATAGCTGCAGCGTATTCCAGTGCAGATAGCGCATTAACATCTTTAACCACTGCTTTTTGTATCGACTTTTTGAATTTCGAAAAAAGCGCACTGACAGAATCAGAAAAAAAGAAGCAACGAATTCTAGTTCACATTGGGTTTTCCATATTATTATTTTTTGTTATTGTCGCAACAAAAGCCTTGAATGCGGGAGCAATCATCAATGAATTGTTTGCTGCTGCGGGATACACTTATGGACCACTTTTGGGTCTTTTTAGTTTTGGTATTTTTACCAAACGAACAATCAATGACCGATGGGTTATATTGGTTTGCATTTTGGCACCGATCTTTTCATATATATTGAACAATAATTCAGATGTACTTTTAGGAGGGTTCAAATTTGGCTCAACAATTATTGCTCTGAACGGCATCTTAACTCTAATAGGTTTGTTTTTAATCAGTCAAAAAACAGAAAACAGCCATGCGTAAATTAACAGAAGAATCTTCACTACATCAAGACCTTGATAAAATGAGCACTTCTGAGCTTTTGAAAGCCATGAATGAAGAGGACCAAAAGGTAGCCATTGCAGTCCATGAAGCCATCCCTCAAATCGAAAAAACTGTGGATACAATTTGGCGCAAAATGAAGGAAGGAGGTAGATTGTTTTATATAGGTGCGGGTACAAGTGGCCGATTGGGAATTTTGGATGCCTCCGAATGTCCACCTACATTTGGTGTTCCTCATGATTGGGTAATTGGAATAATATCTGGAGGAGATGGAGCAATTCGAAGAGCCGTGGAGTTTGCAGAAGATGATGAAAATCAAGCTTGGAAGGACTTGAAATCATATCAAATAGATACCTCAGATTTTGTGATAGGAATAGCTGCCTCTGGGACAACTCCCTATGTTATAGGCGGATTAAAAAAATGCCAAACCAAGGGCATTGCAACGGCATGCATTTGTTGCAATCCAAATTCAAAATTAAGTGAGTTTGCAGATTTTCCAATTGAGGTTTTGCTCGGGCCCGAGTTTGTGACTGGAAGTACGAGATTGAAAGCTGGCACCGCTCAAAAACTGATCCTAAACATGATCAGTACTTCTGTTATGATTAAACTCGGACGAGTTAAAGGAAATCGAATGGTAGATATGCAACTAAGCAACAATAAATTGGTTGATCGGGGTACGAAAATGGTCATGGCAAAAACAAATTTAAGCTATGATCAGGCAAAAAAAATATTACTTGAAAAAGGTAGCGTTCGAGAAGCAATTGACACAGCCAATAATTAGGAGAAATCACTCGTCCATTGCTGAGTACCTTCAGAATCTTGAGCTTGCTGCCTCTTTTTTAATTCTTCCATTTGTCTGAGATAAATTCGTTCACTTTTAGTTAATTCAAAGGTGTCCCTTGGAAAAAAATAAGCTTTGACTTCCTCAGATTCATCGTACCATGGTTCTTCATCTAGTTCTTCTTTTTCCAAGACTGACTTAAATAAAAAAGCTGTAAATATTCCGGCGAAAGCCCCAAATAAATGACTCTCCCAACTCACTCCTTCCTTATCGGGAATTAAGCCCAAAAAGTAGCCATTAAATACCAAGGTAACAATCAACGCAAGGATTATTGAACGAAGGTTTTTTCGAAAGATACCACTCCAAAAAACAAAAGACAACAAGCCATAAACCACCCCACTTGCTCCAATATGGTACACAGGTCGACCAAACATCCAGACTGTAAATCCTGTCAAGAAATAGATGATAAAAAAACTTGGATAAGCTACACGTTTATAAAAAATGACCAACATCGAGCTCAGAAAAATAAGTGGCACTGAGTTGCTAATTATGTGCTGAAAACTGTCTTTGGAATTATGAACCAAAGGCGCCAATACAATACCTTTTAAGCCATCCAATTCTCGAGGATAAATCCCCCAGTATCCTAGATTGCCGCCAAAATATAAATTGTATACGTGAATCAACCACAAAACAATGAGGATGAATACTGGAAAACGAACACTCCACAAAAAGGACTTAATATCTTTTTGCAACAAACTCATCTAAAGATATCTTCTCCTGACAAGTTTAACAAAATGACTTGCTTTTTTAAATTTTTCCTCGCTATCCCAATCCAAATCGTTAGCGATCCCTTTGGCTAAATATTCACAAGCCTGATGAAAATCATTGAAGCCATTTAATTTTTCAATCGTTGATTTAAATAATACCTGATCTCCTTTAAACAGCTCTTGAACTGTAAAAATGCGTTCGTTCAAGCCCATAGCTTTGCTCAAATCCTTCACTGGTGCTTGGGCGAGTTTATCGGATAAGTCGACTACAGAATCTTCGTTAAAAAGAGACTTCATCGAATCAGACATTACAAAGGCTGGCTTTGTTGCTTGAACTTTTATCGGTTCTGGAATTTGTGGTTTTTCGATGGTCTTTTCTTCGACCTTCGCTGCTTCTACAACTTTTGCTATTGGGGCTTTTACTTCAATTTTTTCTGGTACTTTTTCAAGCGTTGGAGAAACCGCTTTTTCTTCCTTTACCGACTTGACAAGCTCCTCAACTTTAGGGCTAGATTTTTCTGATTTTTTCTCATTCTCTTTCTCTTTATCAAACGCGTATAAGTCATATAGATCTCTTATATAGCTCAGCATCAGGTCTTTCTCGATGTTTGAGAGGTGACCATCTATCTCATGCGTTTCTTGTAATGAAGAAATTTTCTCAACTAATCTTTTAATCTTTTTGGTATTCATAATGATAATCTGATTTTAAACCGGAATCCAAAGCAATCGAACGAGTCAATTCACTTAAAAATTACATGCGAAGCTACTTAAAAAGCTATCCATTCACAATTGATTGCTCTCAATTCAAAGTAATTTTCTAATTTGCTATCTCAATATTTCTGTTTTATGTTTTTAGAACCCAATTTTAGAGGTCAACGAAGTGGTTGGATAGAGGTTGTTTGTGGCTCCATGTTTTCAGGTAAAACAGAAGAACTGATTCGGAGATTAAAACGTGCCAAGATTGCCAATCAAAAAACGGCAATTTTCAAACCTAAAAAAGATACTAGATACGACGAAACTAATGTCGTTTCTCATGATGACAATGCCATCTTGTCTATTCCGGTCGAAAATAGTTTGGAAATTTTTAAGCACATTCAAGACGTGAATGTTATAGGGATTGATGAAGCACAATTCTTTGATAGTGACTTACCCGAAGTGTGTCAAAAATTGGCGGTCAAAGGTATACGAATAATTGTAGCTGGATTGGATATGGACTTTTCTGGAAAACCATTTGGTCCAATTCCTACTTTGTTGGCTGTCGCCGAATATATTACCAAAGTACATGCTATCTGTCCTCATTGCGGAAGCCTAGCTACACATTCTTATCGATTAAGCACAGAACAAGAGCAAGTCGTCCTTGGTGAAAAAGATAAATATGAACCACGTTGCAGGATCTGCTATAGTATGGGTAATATTCTCGATTTTAATTAAAATAACTCTGGAAAGAAATCGCTGTTTTCAATCCAGAGTCACCGGTGTATTATTTCTTAAAGAATTATTTTCTTTGAGTGAACGGTGAAGTTTGATTTCACCATAACGATATACATTCCTTTGGCTAAAGTTTGTCCGAATCCGAATCGAAGCATATTTTTTCCTTCAGAAACCTGAAAGGATTTTTGTTTTACTATACTTCCATTGAGACTGCACACCAATATTTCAGCATGATTATTAGACTTAGACTTTAGTTGAATCATGAGTTCACCAGGATTCGATCGATTAATGTAATCAATACTGAAAACTTGAGAGAATTGATCTTGCAACATCACAGAAACTCTATCAGACAACGAATATCTTCCATCCAAATCTACTTGTTGCAAACGGTAATATATCACGTCGGATTCTATTTCTAATCCATCACGATCTACAATAAAATATGTTGATCCTCCACCATCGCTTGCTCTCGAATCTATGTTTTTAATGGTTTCAAAATCAATCCCATTTCTAGATCGTTGAAGCATAAAGAAATCATTATTTATTTCGGACTCTGTTTCCCAACTAATAATAATTTCATTTGAATTCTTATCAGCCTTAAATGATCGCAAAGCGATTGGTACTACAGACTCAGAATAGGTATATGTCCCCCATCCATCCGCAGTTCCATCACTAGCAGAAAATGTCCAAGAGAGACTTTCAACATCACTATTAGGTGTTACAGAAAACCTTATTGTATTACCTGAAATCGTCAAACTACTAAAAGATGCCTGCCCGCTTAAAAGCATTAAGGTACTCGTCTGAAAAACCCATTCATCACCCAAAAGACTTGTATTATCGTATTCTAAAACAAAATCATAACTAACACCATCAATTAATGGATTAGGCACTGGGCTCGGCGACTGTACAGTTAGCACCCCCATCTGAGCAAATGAAGTATGTACAATGAACATACTCACTACAATAACAAAAAACAATTTTCTCATCGTGTCAATTTTTTTTAAGAACATTAATTAACAATTATTCAATCAGGTGTTGACAAGAACTTCTTCAGTTTTCTTACTTTTGGACAAATTTCGTGCCAGATATTATAAATATTTATAATATGTTGTTTAACCGCACTACCGAATGAAACCATAGAAAATTAAGAATGAAAATAAGATCCGCTCTAATCTCTGTTTATTATAAAGATGGTCTTGATGTTATCTTGGATGTCTTGAAAGATCACAATGTGACAATCTACTCTACCGGAGGAACTCAAGCCTACATCGAAGAGAAGGGAATTAGCGTTGAACGCGTTGAAGATTTAACCTCCTATCCCTCTATTTTGGATGGACGAGTTAAAACATTGCACCCTAAAGTATTTGGTGGAATTCTAGCCAAAAGAGAAGACGATCATTTATCTCAACTGAATCAATATGATATACCTGAAATTGACCTAGTTATCGTTGATTTATATCCCTTTGAAGAAACCTTAAAAAGCACTGATGACGAATCACTCATCATTGAAAAGATAGATATCGGAGGGATCGCGTTAATCAGAGCGGCAGCCAAAAATTTTAATGATGTCGCCGTTGTTGCCTCAAAGGATAGTTATTATGAGGTTGCCGATGCAATGAAATCCCAAGATGGTGCCTTGACCTTGAATCAACGCAAAGAATTGGCTAGTAAAGCATTTGCGGTTTCGTCTCATTATGATACTGCTATATTTAATTACTTCAATCGGGATTTTGGCAATAATTCTTCGTTTAAGAAAAGTATTAATAAAGTTCAAGAATTGAGATATGGTGAAAATCCACATCAAACGGCTCAGTTTTATGGAGACCTCACCGAACAATTTGACAAATTGGGGGGAAAGGAATTGTCTTTTAACAATTTGGTAGATATTGATGCGGCGGTTAGCTTGATGCGAGAATTTAAAAACGACAAGCCAACATTTGCTGTTTTAAAACACACCAATGCTTGCGGAGTGGCAACTCGAAATACTGTAGAAGAAGCCTGGGATGCTGCCCTTGCTGGAGATCCAATATCTGCATTTGGAGGAATTTTAATCTGTAATTCAACAATTGATCTTAAGACAGCAGAGAAAATAAATACGCTTTTTTATGAAGTTTTAATCGCTCCAGGTTTTGATCTGCCAGCACGCGATTTACTATTACAAAAGAAAAAAAGGGTATTGCTCAAGATAAAGTCCTTTGACTTACAAGAGAAAAGTTTTAAAAGCATTTTGAATGGAGTCATTGTCCAGGATACCGATTTAAAAACTGAGGACCAGTCAAGTTTTGAACTAAAAACTAATCGTAGTCCCAGTCCTGAACAAATGAGTGATTTATCATTCGCACTTAAGTGCGGAAAACATTTGAAGTCCAATACCATTGTGCTAGTTAAAAATAATCAACTACTGGGTATGGGTTGTGGTCAAACTTCTAGAGTCGACGCTTGTCAACAAGCAATCGCCAAAGCGAAGCGCTTCAAGTTTGACTTAGAAGGAGCTGTTATGGCGTCAGATGCTTTTTTCCCTTTTCCGGATTGTGTTGAAATTGCAGGCAATGCTGGAATCAAGGCGATTGTTCAACCCGGAGGTAGTATAAAAGATCAATTAAGTATAGATTATTGTAATGAAAACGACTTAGCAATGGTCATGACAGGTACAAGACATTTCAAGCATTAATTTTGACAAATTTATGTATCGACATTGGCAATACGTTTTATAAGGCTTCGATTTTTCGAGAGGATAAAGAAATATTCGTGTGGAAATCAAAAAAGCTCTTAATCAGAGATATCAAAGAGTGGAAATCAAAATATAAATTTGAACACGTCATTTTATCGTCTACTCGAAACGCCAATACTCGTATTGAATCGCATCTTACAAAAAACTATTCGTTCATAAAGCTGGATCATTTAACAAAGTTGCCCGTAAAAAATAAATATAAGACACCCCAAACCTTGGGAAGAGATCGAATTGCTGGAGTCGTTGGTGCGTGGACCTTGTTCCCTAAAACAAATAATCTTGTAATTGACGCTGGTACATGTATCACCTTTGATTTTATCAATGCAAAAGGACATTATTTGGGAGGTAATATTTCACCTGGAATACTCTTACGATTGAAATCTATGAATGCTTTCACGGATAAATTACCTCTAGGATCTGCCACATTTCATCGTGATTATATCGGAAAAACGACCATAACTGCTATCGAAAACGGCGCTATGTGGGGTACCATAGGTGAAATTGAAGCGTTTATAAGACGTATTCAAGGCAAGTATGGTGAAATTAACGTTATTTTAACCGGCGGAGATGCAAGTATTTTTGCACAGAAGATCAAAACTAAGATATTTGTATTTCCAAATCTTTTAATGATCGGATTAAACGAAATAATACGCTACAATGCAGCTAAATTATAGAATTACCTTTTCCATTTTTATAATGGTGTCCATGGCTCTGTTTGCTTTAGGACAATCCAATTCTAATTCTCCTTACTCAAGGTTTGGAATAGGCGACCCAGTGGAATTTAATCTGATGTACATGGAGTCCATGGGAGGTATTGGAGGAGCATATACTGATGCCTACCACATCAATCCACAAAACCCCGCTTCTTACTCAAGCCTACTGACCACTGCCTTTGATGTTGGAGTTTATTCAAAATATTCAAACTTAAGGGAAGGCAACAATTCTGATAATCTATGGAGCGGTAATTTGAGATACTTTTCCTTGGCTTTTCCTTTACGGAATGCGTTTTCGAATATCTTGGAAAGAGTTGAATCCAAATATAAGTTAGCAATGGCTTTCTCTTTAATTCCTCACAGTGAAATTGGTTATAATATAACCTCTTTGACAACAAACTCAGAATTAGGTCAAATCGAACGTAATTTTCAAGGTGAAGGAGGTACCAATAAATTTATGTGGGGAACAAGTCTCGCATATAAAAAATGGCATTTTGGTGTAAATTTAGGATATCTGTTTGGCAGGATAAATTACCAACGATTTTCATTTTTCAATGATCTTCCAAATTCGTTTGACAACGAATTTATTACCGATTATCGCCTTAAAGGTTTTGTTTGGAATGGAGGTGCTATTTATCGAACAGTTTTAAATCAAAAAGCTGTGAATAATAATGGTACCCCGAAAAAAGAATTAAGTATCGGTGTGTACGGAAATACGCAAACTGGATTTAATACACGTTCTGAAACTTTAAATCGAAGTGTTCTGCTTTCTGGCAACAATGTACTCAATGCGGACACCATATTTTTTGCAGATAATATCAAAGGGACTGGTACATTGCCAGCAGAAATTGGACTAGGCGTAATGTATTATAATGGAGAAAAACATGCCATCGGTTTAAACTTTAGCCAAACTTTCTGGTCTCAATATAAAAATGAGGCCAATCCTGGTTCATTAAAAAACGCTTACAAAGTGTCTTTTGGTGGTTATTGGCGTCCAAATTATAAATCGTACAATAGCTTTTTCAAAAGAGCTTATTATAGATACGGCTTATATTACAACACGGATCCTCGTGTTGTTGATCAAAAACAAATTAATGAATATGGTGTTTCCATGGGTATGGGTCTCCCTTTCGTTTTTCAACGAAAGATTTCTCACGCCAACATAGGCCTTAAATTTGGTTTAAAAGGAAGTGGATCCCCCATAGAAGAGCGATTTATGCGAATTACATTCTCATTCAATTTTAATGATGACGAATGGTTTATTAAAAGGAAATATAATTAAGATGAAATTGAACGTAGCATTTAAAATTTTAGGACTAGCGGCAATTTTTTGTTTTTCAACGATTCAATTAGAAGCCCAATGTGAATCATGGGTTGGTTCACCGCAAGAAGGTGTTGCCTCGGATGCACACGTAGTATATCGAGGACATATCAAAGAAAAAGAATTTGATTTGGCATACGAAAGTTGGAAAACTGCTTACGAAATTGCGCCTGCCGCCGATGGTAAGAGAAGTACTCATTATATTGATGGTATTGAAATCCATAAAGACAAGCTCAAGAAAGCGACCGATGAAGCTCTGAAGAAAGAATATAAAGAAACGATCGCTCGACTATACGACGAGGCGATATCATGCTATGAGTCGAGGAGCATTACATTAAGTAAATGTGATACAGATGAATGCTACGAGGACAAAGTTGCTTTTCTCTTAGGAAGAAAGGGGATCGATATGTTTTATTCTTTGAATGCTCCTTATTCCCAAAATATAGAGGTACTAAAAAATGCAGTGGACAAAGGAGGTCTTAAAAGTGAATATGTCGTGTTTGACCCAATGGCTAGAATTGCGGTTTATCAATTCGAAAAAGAATTAATGAGCAAAGAAGAAGCAAGATCAATTTATGAAGATCTGGAAAAGATTGCAGATCATAATATTGCCAATCACGCAACATTAAAAGATTATTATCAGCAAGGTTGGGATGCTGCCAAAGCTCAATTTGCTAAAATTGAAAGACAAATATTTGACTGTGAGTTTTTCAAAAATAAACTTAGACCTGATTATGATGCTGATCCTGACAATCCTGATGTCATTAAAAAAGTCTTAGGTATTTTAAAAGGTCAAGGATGTACTCCTGGGGATCCATTTTATGATGAATTGGATCAAAAATGGAAAAAATATGCGGTAGCTGAAAATGCTAAAATCCAAGCTGAATTTGAAGCAAACAATCCTGCAGTAGCTGCTAACAAATTATACAAAAGTGGTGATTACGCTGGCGCACTCTCCAAGTACAGAGAAGCGATCAACGCTGAAACGGATAATGCTAAAAAGGCTAGCTACTTGTTCTCTTCAGCATCAATTGAAGGAAGAAAGTTAAAAAAATACAGCAGTGCTAGAAAACTTGCCAATGAGGCAGCTTCTCTAAAGCCAGGTTGGGGAAGACCATACATGCTGATCGGTGATTTATACGCTACCTCTGCTAGAAATTGTGGCGATTCATGGAACCAACGATTGGCTATCTTAGCCGCCATTGATAAATACAATTATGCAAAATCCATAGATGCCGAAGTTGCCGGCGAAGCTAGAGAAAAAGTATCTAAATATGCTGGATCCATGCCCAGTCAGGAAGAAGGTTTTATGAGAAAGATGAAAAAAGGTAGTACCGCTAAAGTGGGCTGCTGGATCGGAGAATCGGTCACTGTTCGATTTAAGTAAAAAAATAATTCTTATCCAAAGCCGGCTCACAACTTGAGCCGGCTTTTTTGCATCTAGAGTTTATGAATCCTTTAACCCGGAATATTCATTAGAACTTCGTTATGAGACTTGAAAGGCCAATAAAATATGAAGTTTTGGAGCTGAGGCATAGTCACCACTATGGTGAGGTGAGAAAACTTAATGAAATGGTATATTTTGCAGGCATTTCAGGTTGGAATAGATTTTCTAATGAATAATCCGGGTTCAACCTACTTATTTTTGAAGGATTCGTTTATGATGATTAACAAGCTATTTGTATTTTGAACTTTTGAAATTCAATACTATGAAAAATTGGAGCTTATTTCTACTGTGTTTGATTTTTATCGCATGTGGTCCCAAAACAACGGAACCAATTGTTAAAAAAGAAACAAAACCTGTCATTGAAAAGCCAGTAAAGGAGCGTACAACTTCTTGTATCACTTTTGATGACTTAAATGCCTCTGATCGAGACATTGCAGAAACTGCTTATGTGCTCTTCAAAGACTTTATCAAAACAAATGATTTTATTAATGCCAAAAAACATTGGGAGATAGCCTACAAACTTGCCCCTGCCTCCAATGGTCGAGTAAAGTATCAGTTTGATGATGGTGTCAGAATTTATACGGATTTATTTAATAAGTCAACTGATGACGTACTAAAGCAAAAATATGTAGATACAGTAATGATGATTTACGACAAGCGCGTTGAGTGTTTTGGCGACCAAGCGTATATTGATGGACGTAAAGCTTTTGATTACTATTACACTTTCTCTGCTTTTGGAAATGAAGAAACAACATACGAGCTATTTAAAAAAGCAATCGATGGGAAAGGTGAAAAAGCAGATTATTTTATCATCAACCCCTTCACCAAACTATTGAATGATCGTTTTCTAGAAGGGAAAACACCATTAGCTGAAGCTCAAAAATATACCAAAATACTCTGGTCGGCTCTTGACTATGGTCCAAAAAATTGTAAACGAAATTGTTCGGTTTGGGATGTTATCAATAATTACTCCCCTACTATTTTAGAATCCTTAGAAGGTGCTGATAATTTCTATGACTGTGAATATTACACCAACAAGTACTACTCACTTTTTGAGGAAAACCCTGAAGACTGCGAGGTAATCAATAAAGTTTATAGTCGATTATTACGTGGGGGATGTGCCCCTACAAATAGTCAAGTGACCAATGTCAAAGCCGCAAAAGATACCAAATGCTATACCCCACCACCGCAAGAAGGACCACTTAAATTGGCTTACCGAGCTTATTCTGAGGGGAAATATAAAGATGCCGTTAATCATTTTGAAGAATTTGTAAAATCAACGGATGACCCAGAAAAAAAGGCAAAATACAATTTATTGATTGCCAAAATCTACTACGGAGACCTTAAGAACTTTTCAAAGTCTCGTAAATATGCTTTGGCTGCCGCCGAATATAAATCCAATTGGGGAGAGCCCTATATCTTGATCGGAAAACTATACGCTTCTAGTGGACCATTATGTGGACCAGGAACAGGATGGGACAGCCAAATTGTGACTTGGCCAGCGATCGACAAATTTAAATATGCCAAGAAAATTGATCCATCGGTAGCAACGGAAGCAAATAAGTGGATTAGTACTTATCAAAAATATATGCCCAAAAAAGAGGATATCTTTATTCGTAGAATAAAAGTCGGTGACACCTTTAAAGTAGGATGCTGGATACAAGAGACAACCAAAGTTAGAACCGCAGATTAAAAATTACTAAAGGCTTCGATCATTGATATCGAAGCCTTTTTTAAAATTAAAAAAAGAGTAATGGTATGAGCCTTGATTTCACTAAAGATTACTATCTAGAAAATGATCGAGTCAAACTCTCTCCTCTGAAATCTTCTGATTACCAACTACTACTTCCATTCGCGCTAAGCGAACCCACCCTATGGCAATATTCTTTGCAATCTGCAGCAGGCTCCGATAATATGAGAATATATATTGATAATGCCCTGACTCAAAAAGAAAAACAAAGCGCTTACCCCTTTCTCGTTTTTGACAAGTTGAAGAACAAAATTGCTGGAAGCACCCGCTTTTATGACTACCAATCTACACACAATACCACTCAATTGGGTTACACTTGGTATGGAAAAGAATTTTGGGGAACAGGCTTAAATAAAAACTGCAAATACTTAATGCTTAGCTTTGCTTTTGAAAAATTGGGTCTTGATCGAGTTGAATTTAGAGCAGATAACAATAATAAAAGGAGTATTGCCGCAATGAAGAGTTTAGGTTGTACAGTTGAGGGAATCTTGCGTAGTAATTGCAAATCTCGAACCGGTCGTATAGACAGCATTGTACTCAGTATACTAAAACAAGAATGGATCAATGAAAAGAAGGAATACCTAAGTCAAAAAATCGAAAAATAATCTCTAATATCTTCCTAACAGATTAGAATTAAATTGAACTTTTCTAGATAATAAATCCTTATTTCTTTGGTATCTGCTTTGAAAATTTTCAAAACTCAAGGCATTCAAGTACATTGTAATAAAACCAATAAAAATGTTCGGAAGACGAAGACAACAAAACCCATACGGCAATGGTCAAGGAGGGTATGGACAAGGGGGATACGGTCAACCCAGACGTGGTCGAAATATCAAAGGGACACTCCTCATTGGACTAGCCATTGCTGCATTTTCTCTGTTTAAATACTGTTCTAGTTCGCAAACCAATCCCATCACAGGAGAAACGCAATATCTAAGTTTAAGTGCGGAAGATGAGGTGGCGCTGGGTCTTCAAAGTGCTCCTCAAATGGCGCAGCAACATGGTGGATTGCATCCAGATCAACGCGCTCAAGAATTGGTCGATGCAGTCGGACAACGATTAGTAAACAATTCCATCGCGAGACGATCCAATTATCCTTATGATTTTCACCTTTTGGCCGACGATA